>NZ_CP146022.1:917803-1223738 GCF_036967205.1 Streptomyces sp. Q6 | reverse complement strand
CTTCGAGTACGCGCTGCTGCGCGTGGTGCCGCGCGTGGAGCGCGGCGAGCAGATGAATGCCGGCGTGGTCGTCTACTGCCGCGCCAGGTCCTACGTCGCCGCGCTCACCCACCTCGACGAGGCGCGGCTGCGCGCGCTCGACCCCGAGGCCGACGTGGCCGGGGTGCGCGCGCTGCTCGGCGCCGTCGAGCGGCACTGTGCCGGGGGAGAAGCCGCAGGTCAGGCCGGTGCGGATGATGCCGGGCGGCGTTACAGGTGGCTCGTCGCGCCGCGCTCGACCGTGGTGCAGCCGGGGCCCGTGCACACCGGTCTGACCGCCGATCCGGCCGCCGAGGCGGAGCGTCTGCTCGACCTGCTGGTGCGCTGACCCCGCGTCGAGTGATCGGCCGAGTGATCTGAGGCACCCGGTGGGTACGTTGACACCGGGTGCCAGGGCTTCTAGCGTCACCCGCACAGGGTACTAAGCGGTCGCTCACCTCATCCGGGGTGCGGCCGCACCTCTAGGGCGAGGAGACCGAAGAGCATGTCCACCACTGAGCAGCGCGTAGCGATCGTCACGGGAGCGGCGCGCGGCATCGGCGCCGCGACCGCGATCCGTCTGGCCGAAGAGGGCCGCGCCGTCGCCGTGATCGACCTCGACGAGGCCGCTTGCAAGGACACCGTCGAGAAGATCACCGCCGCCGGTGGCAAGGCCCTTGCCGTCGGCTGCGACGTATCCGACGAGGCGCAGGTCGAGGCCGCCGTCGCGCGCATCGCCGAGGAGCTCGGCGCGCCGACCATCCTGGTCAACAACGCCGGTGTGCTCCGCGACAACCTGCTGTTCAAGATGAGCGCCCTGGACTGGGACACCGTCATGAACGTGCACCTGCGCGGCGCGTTCCTGATGTCGAAGGCCGTCCAGAAGCACATGGTGGACGCCAAGTTCGGCCGTATCGTGAACCTCTCGTCGTCCTCGGCGCTCGGCAACCGCGGCCAGGTCAACTACTCCGCCGCCAAGGCCGGTCTCCAGGGCTTCACCAAGACCCTCGCCAAGGAGCTCGGCAAGTTCGGCGTCACCGCCAACTCCGTCGCCCCCGGCTTCATCGTCACCGACATGACGGCCGCCACGGCCGAGCGCGTCGGCATGGGCTTCGAGGAGTTCCAGGCCGCCGCCGCCACGCAGATCCCGGTGCAGCGCGTGGGCCGCCCCGAGGACATCGCCAACGCCATCGCCTTCTTCACGGGCGAAGCGGCCGGCTTCGTCTCCGGCCAGGTCATGTACGTGGCCGGCGGACCGCTCAACTAGGGCCGGGGGAGACCGACATGAGCACCACCGAACTTCCGCCCCTCTCCGGCGACGTCGCCCTCGTCACCGGCGCGAGCCGCGGCATCGGCTACGGCATCGCCGAGGCCCTCGTCGCGCGCGGTGACCGCGTCTGCATCACCGGGCGCGGCGAGGACGCGCTGAAGGAGGCCGTCGAGGCCCTCGGCTCCGAGCGCGTCATCTATGTGGCGGGCAAGGCGCACGACGAGGCGCACCAGGCCACCGCCGTCGAGCGCACCATGGAGGCGTTCGGCCGCGTCGACTTCCTCGTCAACAACGCCGGTACGAACCCCGTGTTCGGCCCCATCGCCGACCTCGACCTGAACGTGGCGCGCAAGGTCTTCGAGACCAACGTGATCTCCGCGCTCGGCTTCGCCCAGCAGACGTGGAAGGCGTGGCAGCGGGACAACGGCGGCGCGATCGTGAACATCGCGTCCGTGGCCGGTGTCTCCGCCTCGCCGTTCATCGGCGCGTACGGCATGAGCAAGGCCGCCATGGTCAACCTCACGCTCCAGCTGGCGCACGAGTTCGCGCCGAAGGTACGGGTCAACGCGATCGCCCCGGCCGTCGTGAAGACCAAGTTCGCCCAGGCCCTGTACGAGGGCCGCGAGGCCGAGGCCGCGGCCGCCTACCCGCTGGGCCGGCTCGGCGTGCCCGAGGACATCGGCGGCGCCGCCGCGTTCCTCACCTCGTCGCAGTCCGACTGGATCACCGGGCAGACGCTCGTCGTGGACGGCGGCATCTTCCTCAACGCGGGCGTCGCCTGACCGAGGGAAATTCGGGCGTCGAACGACAAACGCCGCGCACCTCAAATGCCCCGTCGGATCAGGGAGTTGATCCGGCGGGGCACTGCGATATGGTCTGCCGATCCATGGCAAGGCCGATCGAGGAGCGTGCGCGTGTTCAATCGGTTGCGAGCCGCCCGTACGCGGACCCGTACGGTGGCGACGACTGCGTCCATAGCCCTGCTCGCCGGGTGCGGCCTGGTGGACTCGGGAGGTGCCGAGGACGGGAACCCGATCGTCGTGGGCACCACCAGCGCGCCGAGCACGCTCGACCCGGCGGCGTCCTGGGACGGCTCGTGGGAGCTGTTCCGCAACGTGTACCAGACCCTGGTCTCCTTCCCCTCCGGCGCCGCCGAACCGGAGGCCGACGCCGCCAAGTGCTCCTTCCGGGACAGCGCCAACCGCGTCTACCACTGTGAGCTGCGCGAGGACATGAAGTTTTCGGACGGGGACACGCTCGACGCCGCCGCCGTGAAGTACTCCATCGACCGGATCCGCACCATCGGCGTCAAGGGCGGCCCCGAAGGGCTCCTCGGCAGTCTCGACCGGGTGGAGACCGACGGCGATCGAGACGTGACGTTTCACCTGAGGAAGCCGGACGCGACCTTCCCCTTCGTCCTCGCCACCCCGGCGATGTCGATCGTCGACCCCGACGACTACCCCGCGAAGTCGCTCCGCAAGGACAACGAGGTGACCGGCTCGGGTCCGTACGCGCTGCGCTCCTACAAGGACGGCGAGAAGGCCGAACTCGTCGGCAACAGCAACTACAAGGGCTTCGCCGACCGCAAGAACAGCGCCGTGACGATCCGCTACTACAAGGACTCCGCCGAGATGGTCGGCGCCCTGAAGGCGAAGAAGATCGACGCGACCTTCCGCGGTCTCGCCGCCTCGGACGTCGTCGACCTCCAGACCGGGGACGGCGCCGCGGGCGTACAGCTCGTCGAGGGCGCAGGCATGGAGATCAGCTACCTGGTCTTCAACCCGGACGACCCCTGGGCGGGCAAGCGTGCCGTGCGCCGGGCGGTCGCCCAGGTCGTCGACCGCGGCGCCATCGCGCACAAGGTCTACCAGGACACCGTCGAACCGCTGTACTCCATGGTCCCGAGGGGCCTGGCGGGCCACACCACCAACTTCTTCGACGACTTCGGGGACCCGAGCCCGGCCAAGGCGGCGGAGATCCTCTCCAAGGCCGGGATCACCGCCCCGGTCCCGCTCACCCTCTGGTACACCACCGACCGCTACGGCTCGGCGACCGCACCCGAGTTCGCGGAGCTCAAGCGGCAGTTGGAGGCCTCCAAGCTGTTCACGGTGATGCTCAAGAGCCGGCCGTGGAACACGTACGAGCAGGGGTACAAGGACGGTGAGTACCCGGTGTTCGGGCGCGGCTGGTTCCCGGACTTCCCGGACGCCGACAACTTCATCGCACCCTTCGTGGGAGAGAAGAACGCGCTGAACACCCCGTACGTCTCACCGGAGATCACCGACGAGCTGCTGCCGCAGTCGCGCCGGGAGCGCGACCGGGGCGCCGTGGTGCGGCAGTTCGTGCGGGCGCAGCAGATCATGGCGGACGACGCCCGGCTGCTGCCGCTGTGGCAGGGCAAGCAGTACATCGCGGCCAGCGAGGAGATAGCCGGCGGCGAGCGGGCCCTGGACCCGTCGACGATCATGATGATGTGGGAGCTGGACCGCAAGACGAGCTGGTGAGCCGGCCATGCCGGTCCCGGCCCCGTCCGCGGGGTCCGGGACCCGCGTTGTCAGTGGGCGCCGGTAGGTTCTCAGGTGTCGAAAGTGCCTGTACCCCGGAGGTTGTTGACGTGACCGACACCGCGATGCTGCCCGAGTCCTGGCGCGGCGTCCTCGGCGAGGAGCTGCAGAAGCCCTACTTCAAGGAGCTCACCGAGTTCGTCGAGGAGGAGCGGGCCAAGGGCCCCGTCTATCCGCCCCGTGACGAGGTCTTCGCCGCGCTGGACGCGACGCCGTACGACCAGGTCAAGGTCCTCGTCCTCGGCCAGGACCCGTACCACGGCGAGGGGCAGGGGCACGGTCTGTGCTTCTCGGTGCGGCCCGGGGTGAAGACGCCGCCCTCGCTGCGGAACATCTACAAGGAGATGCAGGCCGAGCTCGGCACCCCGATCCCGGACAACGGCTATCTGATGCCGTGGGCCGAGCAGGGGGTGCTGCTGCTCAACGCGGTGCTGACGGTCCGCGCCTCCGAGGCCAACTCCCACAAGGGCAAGGGCTGGGAGAAGTTCACCGACGCCGTGATCCGCGCGGTCGCGGACCGCCCCGACCCCGCCGTCTTCGTGCTGTGGGGCAACTACGCGCAGAAGAAGCTCCCGCTGATCGACACCGATCGGCACACCGTCGTCAAGGGCGCGCACCCCTCGCCGCTGTCCGCGAAGAAGTTCTTCGGCTCCCGACCCTTCACGCAGATCAACGAGGCGGTCGCGGCGCAGGGCCACACCCCGATCGACTGGACCATCCCGAACCTGGGCTGAGGTCCCGGTGTGCCGCGCCTGAGCGCGATTGTGGGTGCCTGCGGTTAGCGTCTGAGGCTGCGCTCGGCGCGTGAGCGGTGTCCGTGCATCGGCAGCAGTCCTTGGAGGAGCCAGTGGCAGAGCAGGGTGAGCAGGCGGCGGACGACGCCATGATGAGCCGCATCGGACAGGTGGTCATGCTGGCGCACGCCGGTGACCGCGAGGAGGCGCGCGACCGCTTCCTCGGCCTGTGGGCGGAGATCGGCGAGGACGGCGACCCGTTGCACCGCTGCACACTCGCGCACTACATGGCCGACACACAGGACGACCCGTCGGACGAGCTGGCCTGGGACCTGCGCGCCCTGTCCGCCGCCGACGGGCTCACGGAGGAGCGCCTCGCCGTCCATGAGCAGTCCCTGGCGCTGCGCGCCCTCTACCCGTCGCTGCACCTCAACCTGGCGGCGGACTATGTGAAGCTCGACCGGCCGGCCGCGGCCCGCACCCACTTGCAGCGGGCGTGGGCCGTGGTGGACGCGCTGGGGGACTCCGGGAGCAGTGACTACGCGGCCGGGGTGCGGGCCGCCCTCACCCGGCTGGAGAAGCGGGTGACCGGGCTGCCCGGCGACGCGGGCGAGGCCGTCGAGGAGAGCGACGGGGGCCGCCCCGGCGGAGAACCGCTGGGGCCGCCCCGCAGCAGCTCCTAACTCCCGTACGTCTCCTGGCAGATGACGGACTGGGGCTGTCCGGGTCCCAGCCGCCGTACTGCCGGCCGAGCGCGCAGACGTCGGTCTGCCCGGAGGTCGCGGGGGCCGCGGGCGCGGCGCTCCGCTCGGGTTTCCGCTCGGGCCGGGGCGCGGCCGGTCGCGGCGCGGTCCGCGGTGGCGTTCGGCGCGGCGGCGGGGCTGCTTCGTGATCCGCGGCGGGCGGTGTCGTGGCGCGCGGCGCGGACGGCCGGTGCGGCCGCGGGCCCTGCCGTTCCATCGCCTCACGGGCGGGTTCCTGTACGAGCGGACGGTCGGCGTGGCCGTCGGGGCGAGGCTGCGGCGCGCTCACGGAGGGCGTGGGCGGGCCCGGCGCGGTCGGCGTGCGGACGCTCACGCATCCGGAAGCGGTGGCGGCGGTGACGGCGGCGGCTGCCGCGGTCAGCAGGATCGTGGCCGAGCTGGACTTTCTGAGCACCGGGCAACTCTCCTGTACGCGGCCGGGGGCGCGGGACCGTTGCGTGCGAGGTTGCCCCGCACGGGTGACGCCGGGCTCCGGCGCCGTCCGGGGAGGAGAAGGCGCACGCCGCCGGACGTCCCCACGGCCCCGCCGTATGCTGCCCGGACGTAACAGGGGCACCACGACAGAGGAGTACACGAACGTGAAAGTCGGCTGCATCGGACTCGGGGACATCGCACAGAAGGCGTACCTGCCCGTGCTCGGCACGCAGGCGGACGTCGAGCTGCACGTACAGACGCGTACGCCCGCGACCCTGACCCGCGTCGCCGACCAGCTGCACCTGCCCGACGCGCAGCGCCACACCGACCTGGACGCGCTGCTCGGGCAGGGCCTGGACGCGGCCTTCGTGCACGCGCCGACCTCGGTGCACCCCGAGATCGTGACGCGGCTCCTCGAAGCCGGCGTGCCCACGTACGTCGACAAGCCGCTCGCCTACGAACTCGCCGACTCCGAGCGGCTCGTGCGGCTCGCCGAGGAGCGCGGGGTGAGCCTGGCCGTCGGCTTCAACCGGCGGTTCGCGCCCGGGTACGCGCAGTGCGTCGAGCACCCGCGCGAGCTGATCCTGATGCAGAAGAACCGGGTGGGACTCCCCGAGGAGCCGCGCTCGATGATCCTCGACGACTTCATCCACGTCGTCGACACCCTGCGCTTCCTGGTGCCCGGCACCGTCGACGACATCAGCGTGCGCGCCCGCGTCGAGGACGGCCTGCTGCACCACGTGGTGCTCCAGCTCGCCGGGGACGGGTTCACCGCGCTCGGCGTCATGAACCGGCTCAGCGGTTCGACCGAGGAGATCCTGGAGGTGTCGGGGCAGGACTCCAAGCGGCAGGTCGTGAACCTCGCCGACATCGTCGACCACAAGGGCCAGCCGACGATCCGCCGTCGCGGCGACTGGGTCCCGGTCGCCCGGCAGCGCGGCATCGAGCAGGTCGTGCTCGCGTTCCTCGACGCCGTACGGGCGGGCAAGGTGCTCGGCGCCCGCGACGCGCTCGCCACGCACGAGCTGTGCGAGCAGGTCGTACGGGAAGTCCAGCGCGTCGCAGCCCTGAGGTAGGGGCTCTCGGCGGGCGGACCAGGCGTCGGCTCTCCGGCGTCCCGCCCGCTCAGCGGCCGTGCCACACCTGGGCGGCAGGCAGCTCGGAGGCCGCCGCCCCGCGGCGCAAGCGGCGGGCCGCCCCCGCCGCCGCCAGGACCACGAGGACCGTCACCGCCGCGTGCACCGGCCAGTCCCCGAAGCGCACGTAAAGCGTGCTGCCGTGCGCCGTCGGCACCTCGTACACGCGGGCCGCGCTCGCCGACGTGCCCAGCCACGAACCGGCGCGCGCCCCGCTGGGGCCGTACACCGCGGACACCCCGGTCAGCGTCGCGTGCACCATGGGACGGCCGGTCTCCGCGGCCCGCACCGCCGCGAGCGACGCGTGCTGCTCCGGCGCCCAACTGTGCTGGAACGTCGACGTCGACGACTGGGCGAGCAGCACCCGCGCCCCGTCCTTCGTCAGCTTCCGCGTCATGTCGGGGAACGCCGACTCGAAGCACACCAGCGGACCGACCCGCAGGTCCCGGCCGTCGTGCCGGGCGTCCATGACGATCTGCCGGGTGCCGCGCATCCGGTCCTCGCCCGCCGCCTTGCCGACCGACGTGGCCCAGCCGAGCAGGGAGCGCGCCGGGACGTACTCGCCGAACGGCACGAGCCGCATCTTGTCGTAGTGCTCGCCGGTCGGGCCGTCCGGGCCGATCAGGACCGAGCTCTTGTAGATGCCCTGCGCGCCGCCGTCCGACGCGGGGCGCCGCGCGTCCACGTTGACCAGCACGTCCGCGTCGACCTCGCGGGAGAGCGCCGCGATCCGGCGGGCCAGGTCGGGTCGCTCGTCCAGGTCGCGGCCGACGCTGCTCTCGCCCCAGACGACCAGGTCGACATCGCGGCCGGCCAGCGTACGGGTCAGGGCCTCCTCGCGGGCGAAACGGCGGTCCGCGCTCCCGGTCCCGTCGAAGATCCCCGGCTGGACCACCGCGATGTCCACCCGGCCGTCGACCTGCGGCCGCGGCGCCCAGGCCCACGCGACGCCGGTGGCCGCGAGCGTCGCGACGAGTCCGGCCACGGCGGCCGTACGGGCGCCGCGCGCGACCACGAGCACCGTGATCCCGGTGTTCACGGCCACCACGAGCAGGCTCACCAGCCAGACGCCGCCCACCGAAGCGAGCCGCAGCGCGGGCGTCACCTGCCACTGGCTGGAACCGAGCAGCCCCCACGGACCGCCCAACCCCTGCCAGGACCGGACCAGTTCGACCATCAGCCAGCCGGACGGCACCGCGACGAGCGCGGTCGCCGCCTGTCCCGCCGACGGCACACCGTGCAGCAGGCGGCGCAGCAGCCACCCCCAGGGCGCCCACAGCGCGCCGAGCAGCGCCGCGATGACCACCGTGAAGACGTGCAGGCTCGGCAGCAGCCAGTGGTGCACCGCGAGCATGAACCCGAGACCGCCCAGCCAGCCGTCGAGCGCCGCGCGCCGGGCGTGGCCGCCGAGCGCGCGAGCAGCATCCACGGCACGAGGGCCACGTACGCGAACCACCACAGCGACGGCGCGGGGAACGCGAGCGCGGGCAGGGCGCCCGCGCCGACCGCCGCCGCACCGCGCCACCAGGGCGACGCGCCCAGCCGCTGCCGCCGTCGCTCCATGTGCCGCGCCTCCCGGGTCGTTCGTCTCTCGTCACGTGCCTTCAGTGTGCGCGCCGTGAGTGATCAACGACAGTGGGCACCACGCGAGGTGAGGGAGCGGTTCACGCGTCCGCGGCGGCCCGCTCCGGCATCCGGCGCCACTTCTCGCGCACGGTCACGCCGCGCAGCCGCCAGCCGCCCTGCGTCCGGACGAGGAGGAACGCGTACCGGCCGCCGCACACGAAGTCCGGGGCGTCCGACGAGCCGTCGCCCGCGAACCGCATCGGGTTGACGTAGTCGGCCCGGACGTGCGCCGTGTCGCCGACGTCCCGGTCCACGCTGTCGAAGCGCACCTGCCGGTTGACGATCAGATGCTGTCGCATCGGGAACAGCTCCATCGTCGACGACAGCCATCGGGCGACTTCCTCGGCGCTGCCCTCCACCCCGCCCGCCGAGCGGTAGTCGGCGCGGCCGTCCGGGGCGAACAGGGCGCGGTAGGCCGCCCAGTCGCCGTCGTCCACGGCCGCGGCGTAGTCGGTCACCAGATCATCGACGGCGAACCGGTCGAGGACGGTCGCGAGTTCCACACGCTGCGTCATCGGATCAGTGTCGGGGCCCGGCCGGTCGCAGCCAAGGGGCGTGCGCGACCCGGCTGCGCGCCGGTAGCATCCGGCTGTTCGAGAGCGGTCCCCGACCCGTCCGAGAACGGGTCGACCTGTCCTGATGGGGAGGCGGTCGATGAAGAACGAGGAACGTAGGGCGAAGTACCTGAAGCAGACCGGACGCAAGAAACTGACAGGGCGCCAGAAGCGCCGGATCGCCCGCAAGGCCCGCCAGGGCAAGGGCTGACCGGCGGGCCGGAAAACCCCGGGGCGGCCGTCAAGATCGCTGCTACGGTCGCCCCATGTCAGCAGAATCGAACACTCCCGCGGTCGCGGACCCGGGCCCCGTCACCGCCGAAGACGTCGCGCACGCCGTCGAACTCGCCGTGAGCGCCCTGCGCCCCGCGCTCGACGCCGACTGGGACGTCCCCGCCGGATCGCTGGAATGGACCTGCTGGGAGACCGGCGAGCACCTCGCCGACGACCTGTTCTCGTACGCGGGCCGGATCGGCTCGCTGCGCCCCTCGACGCAGGCCCAGGAGCCGTACGGCTGGGCGAAGCGCCGCCCCGAAGGGCCCGCGAACACCATCACCGCCGACCGGGAGTTCGGCCCCGCGGCCCTGCTCGACGTGCTCGAGGCGTGCGGCGGACTGCTCGTCGCCGTGGTCAGGGCGACCCCGTCGACGGCCCGCGGCTACCACGTCTTCGGCATCAGCGACCCCGAGGGGTTCGCCGCGATGGGCGTCGTCGAGACCCTCCTGCACGCCCACGATCTGGCGCGGGGACTCGGCGTGGACTTCGAGGCGCCTGCCGACCTGTGCGCCCGCGCGCTGCACCGCCTCTTCCCGGACGCCCCCGCCGGCTTCGCGCCGTGGCCGACCCTGCTGTGGCTGACCGGGCGGGGTGAACTGCCGGGTCACGAGCGGGTCGGCACGTGGCGCTGGTACGGTGCGCCCCGCGCAACATGATCTCCGTACGGGAGGACTCCTTGACCCGCCCCATCACCCTCGTCACCGGCGGCAGCCGGGGCATCGGCGCCGCGACCGCGCTGCGACTCGCACGCGACGGGCACGACATCGCCCTGTCCTACGTCCACGACCAGGACGCGGCCGCGCGGACGGCACGCGCCGTGTCCGCCGCGGGCGCGCGCTGCGCCGTCGTCCGGGCCGACACGTCCCAGGAGGCGGACGTGGAGCGGCTGTTCGACGAGGCGGCCGCCCGGCTCGGGCCGCTCACCGGCCTGGTGAACAACGCCGGGATCACCGCGCCGCTCGGCCCGCTCGCCGAGGCCCGCACCGAGGACCTGCGCCGCGTCGTCGACGTCAACGTCCTCGGCGTCCTGCTGTGTTGCCGTCGCGCCGCCCGTGACATGGGCGCCGCGGGCACCGGCGCCATCGTGAACGTCTCCTCCGCGGCGGCCACGCTCGGCAGCCCCGGCGACTACGTCCACTACGCCGCGTCCAAGGCCGCCGTCGACACGCTCACGCTCGGCCTCGCCAAGGAGCTCGGCCCGGTGGGCGTCCGGGTCAACGCCGTCGCGCCGGGCATCATCGACACCGAGATCCACGCCGCGAGCGGCGCCCGGACCGGGCCGCGCAGTCGGCCCCGGCATCCCGCTGCGCCGCCCCGGCACCGCGGACGAGGTCGCCGGCGCGATCGCCTGGCTGCTGTCGCAGGACGCGGCGTACACGACGGGGACGGTCCTGCGGGTGGCCGGGGGACGCTGAGCGGAGTCAGGCGGCCCTGACGATCTCGGCGCGCACGGCCGCCGCCCACTCCGTCACCAGCCGGTCGTACTCGGCGCGCTGCTCGGTCGTCAGGCGCCCGCCCGCGCGCAGCCAGAGGCCGCGGATCTGCTCGTTCACTTCCTCGGCAGAACGCACGGAACCAGACGGGACGGGCGGCATGCGGCAAGGCTACGGTCGCCGTCGCCGCTTGGGAACCCTGAGCGAGCGGGCGGCTGCGTCAAGTGATCGTCCGCGTAAGGGAGTTGAGGTTCACGGGGCGGATGTGAGGGCGGGGACCGCCGAGCGGGCCAGCTGGTCGAGGCGGTCCGCGTCGCGGGTGCCGGGCTCGGCCGTGTAGACCATGACCCGCAGATCGGCCCCGGCGACGGCGAGGATGTCGCAGTCGAGGGTGAGCGTCCC
The DNA here is from genome assembly GCF_036967205.1 of Streptomyces sp. Q6. Lineage (NCBI taxonomy): Bacteria > Bacillati > Actinomycetota > Actinomycetes > Kitasatosporales > Streptomycetaceae > Streptomyces > Streptomyces citrinus. The sequence goes on along the minus strand of NZ_CP146022.1, from coordinate 1,212,547 downwards.
CGCGTCCGGGTGGTCGATCGTCTTGCGCGCCGCCTGATGGTGACCCACGGCCCCGGAGTCCCACAACTCGGCGAACCGGGCGCTCTTCGTGCGCAGTTCGGCGACGAGTGAGGGCAGCCGCGGGTCGGCCGGGTAGCGGCTCGCGGTCGTCCGCAGGTCGAAGACGAGGGCCGTCTCCATCGCCCGCCGCTCGCGCGGGCTCTGCCGCACCCGCCCCTCGGGGCCGAGGAACGTCCACCACACGCCGTTACGGCCGTGGCCGGGCCACTCCGGGCGCTCGCCCATCAGGGCCGTGTACAGCGGGTTCGCGAGGAGCAGCGTCCAGGCCGCGTCGAACACGGCGACGGGCGTGCCGGCCAGCCGGTCCAGGAGGCGGTGCACGCTCGGCGTGACCGCGGCGGGCACCGTGCCCCGGCCGGGCGGCACCAGACCCGCGAGCCGGAAGAGGTGCTCGCGCTCGGCGGCGGACAGGCGCAGGGCGCGGGCGAGCGCCTCCACGACCTGGTCCGAGGGTGCGCGGCCCGGCCCTGCTCCAGGCGGGTCACGTAGTCCGCCGAGATGCCCGCGAGCAGCGCCAGCTCCTCACGGCGCAGTCCGGCCGCGCGGCGCTGCCCGCTCGCGGTCAGCCCCGCCGACTCCGGTGACACCCGGTCCCGCCATCGCCGTACCGCCGCACCGAAGGAACCGGACTCCACGCTCGCCATGAGGTCCACTGTGCACCGCCCGCCGCGGATCTTCCTGGTACCGGGAGTCCCAGGAAGACGGGACGCCTGGCTGCGCCGGGGGGCGCGGCGGAACCTGGACGCATGACCACCACACTCATCACCGGGGCCAACAAGGGCCTCGGCCGCGAAACCGCCCGCCGGCTCGTCGAGGCCGGACACACCGTCTACGTCGGCGCCCGCGACCCCGAGCGCGGCCGCGTCGCCGCCGAGGAACTGGGCGCCCGGCACGTCGTCATCGACGTCACCGACGAGGCGTCGGTCGCCGCTGCGGCCCGCCGGATCGAGGCCGACGGCGGCCTCGACGTACTGATCAACAACGCCGGTGTGGAGGGCCGCACCGCCGACAACGGCATCGTCGCCCCCGCCGACGAGACGGTCGACACGCTGCGCCCGCTCTTCGAGACGAACGTCTTCGGCACGCTCCGCGTCACCCACGCGTTCCTGCCCCTGCTGCGCCGCTCCGCCGCCCCCGTCATCGTGAACGTCAGCAGCGGCCTCGCCTCCCTGGCCGGCATGTCCGACCCGGCGAGCCCCGGCGCCTTCTACCCCGGCATCGCGTACCCGGCCTCCAAGACGGCGGTCAACATGCTCACCGTCCAGTACGCGAAGGCGTTCCCGGAGATCCGCGTCAATTCCGTCGAGCCCGGCTTCACCAAGACCGATCTGAACGGCAATCAGGGCACCCAGACCGTGACGGAGGGCTCCGAGATCATCGTCCGCATGGCGCGGATCGGGCCGGACGGGCCGACGGGACGGTTCTTCGACGCGACCGGGGCCGTGGCCTGGTGACGGGGGCCGATCAGCCCGCCGACTCCGCCGCGTGCGGGCTCAGGACACCCATGCCGACCAGGATGAACAGGGCGATGCCGAGCGCGATGCGGTAGTAGACGAACGGCATGAAGCTGCGCGTCGAGATGAACTTCATCAGCCAGGCGATCACCGCGTAGCCCACACCGAACGCGATGATCGTCGCGAAGATCGTGGGCCCCCAGGAGACATGGCCGCTCTCGCTCGCGTCCTTCAGCTCGAAGACGCCGGAGGCGAGGACCGCCGGGATCGCCAGGAGGAACGAGTAGCGGGCCGCCGACTCGCGGGTGTAGCCGAGGAAGAGACCGCCGCTGATCGTCGCGCCCGACCGGGAGACGCCCGGGATCAGCGCCATCGCCTGGCAGACGCCGTAGATCAGGCCGTCCTTGACCGAGAGGTCCTTGAGTTCCTTGCGGGAGCGGACGGCACGGTGCTTGCCGCCCACCTCGTCGCGGGCCGCGAGGCGGTCCGCGACGCCGAGGACGACACCCATCACGATCAACGTGGTCGCCGTGAGACGCAGATCACGGAACGGTCCCTCGATCTGGTCCTTGAACGTGACGCCCAGCACGCCGATCGGGATCGAGCCGACGATCACCAGCCAGCCCATCTGCGCGTCGTGGTCGCCACGCAGCGTCTTGTCCGTGAGGGAGCGCGACCACGCCGAGATGATCCGCGCGATGTCCTTGCGGAAGTAGATCACCACGGCCGTCTCCGTGCCGAGCTGGGTGATCGCGGTGAACGCGGCCCCCGGGTCGTTCCACGAGGCGAACGCGGCGGTCAGCCGCAGATGGGCGCTCGACGAGATCGGCAGGAACTCCGTCAGCCCCTGGACGAGTCCGAGGATGAATGATTCGAACCAAGACATGGAGGAGTACGCGATCCAAGGTGCTGGGCGGGAACCGGCCGCGGACGCGGGCCAGACAGGGCTGTGCGCTCCGCCGTCCGAACGGGCCGCGGGCGCACGCGGGGCAGCGTAGCGCCCGAAAGTGACGGGCTCCCCACGGGGACCGGATCCGGCTCACGCGCGGGCGGCGTCGTCCTGCGCCGCCAGCAGGGTCTCGCCGGCCGGCGTGCGGTAGTAGAGCACCGAGCGGCCCGCCCGCCGCCGCCCGACCAGACGCGCGTCCAGCAGCACCTTGAGATGGCGGCCCACCGAACCGAGGCCCTGCCCGGTCAGCGCGACCAGCTGCGTCGTCGTGAGCGGATGGTCGAGGAGGGTGAGGACGTGCGCGCGGGCGGCGCCGATCAGCACGGCGAGCCCGGCCGGCGGCGTCGTGCCGCCGGCGTCGGCGAGGGCCCCGCGCACGGGTACACCACGGCGTACCGGTCCGTGCCCGGGGCGCGGTGCGGCGGGGCCGTCTCCCACGACACCCAGCCCTGCTGCGGGGTGACGGGGACGAACAGCAGCCGGGACCCCGAGATATCCCGCGGCGGATAGTCGTGGGCGTTGATCCGCAGGCGCCCGCCGCCCTCCCAGCCCATGGCCGGCCGCATCCCGCCGAACGCCGCCGCCCAGCCGCCCCGGGTCAGTTCCCGGGTCCGTGCCAGGACATCGGCCTCCATCACCCGGCGCCTGCGCGCCCACTCGGGCCGCACGGTCTCCCGCCACACCCAGTCCAGCAGCGACGCGGCGCGCTCCGCCAGGTCCTCCGCGCCGTCGAGCTCGGCGGGCAGCGATCCGGGCGACGAGAGCGCCAGGTGCGCGCGGACCGCGGCGGGCGGCGTCGCCCGGATCCACGCGAGTCCGTCCGCGAGGTCGTCCTGCCGCTCGCCGACCGGGGTGGGCGTGATGAAGTCCGCGTTCCACAGCGCGCCGAACATCGCGTCGACCAGCAGCGCGGTGACCCGGTCCGCGGCGAGCCGGGCGCGGTAGGCGGGCAGATACGTGTCCAGCCAACGCCGTTCGCCGGGATGCGCGGCGACGGGGGAGGCCAGCTTCTTCAGGCTCGCCGTGGTCTCGGCGAGCGACGAGACCACGAACCGGCTGTCGGCGAGCGTGTCCGCGTCGACCTGCCAGACCCCCACGACCCTGCCTTCCCCCGGACCCGGCCGATGGTTTCGCCGGTCCGCGAAACATTAACGCCCGACCCGTCCCGCCCCGCAGCCTCCCCGCATGTCACCGCTGCCGCGCACCTACCGCGATCTCTTCGCCACGCCCGGGTTCACGCCGTTCTTCGTCGCCGGCTCGTTCCAGGTCGCGGCCCAGACGGTCGCCGGACTCGCCCTCGGCTCGCTCGTCTACGCCTCCACCGGATCACCGCTGCTGTCCGCGCTCGCCATGTTCGGGCCGTCACTCGCCCAGGTGGTGGGCGCGCTCACGCTGCTGTCCGCGGCGGACCGGCTGCCGCCCCGCGCGGCCCTCGCCGGACTCTCCTCTTCCTCGCCGTCGCCACCGCGACCCAGGCCGCGCCCGGCCTGCCCACGGCGGCCGCGCTCGCCCTCGTCCTCGCGCAGGGCGTGCCCGCGGCGCTGGGCGGCGGCGTCCGCTACGGCCTGCTCACCGACATCCTGCCCAAGGACGGCTACCTCCTCGGCCGCTCCGTCCTCAACATGAGCGCAGGTGCCTGCCAGATCCTCGGCTACGCGGTCGGCGGGCTCCTGGTGGCGCTCACGTCGCCGCGCGGCACGCTGCTGATCGCCGCCGCGTCGTACGCCCTGTCGGCGACGGTGGCCCGCCTCGGCCTGACCCGGCGCCCGGCGCGGGCCGCGGGGCGCCCCTCCCTCGCCGCGACGATGCGTGGCAACGCCCGCTTGTGGTCCTCGCCCGCGCGCCGCTGCGTCTACCTCGCGCTCTGGGTCCCCAACGGCCTGATCGTCGGCTGTGAAGCCCTCTTCGTCCCGTACGACCCCGCGCACGCGGGCCTGCTCTTCGCATGCGCGGCGTTCGGCATGCTCGCCGGGGACACGGTCGTCGGACGGTTCGTGCCCACGCGGCTGCGCGGCCGCCTCGGCGCACCGCTGCGCCTGCTGCTCGCCGTCCCCTATCTGCTGTTCGCCGCGGGGCCCGCTCTTCCGGTGGCGCTGGTGGCGGTCGCGCTCGCCTCGGTCGGGTTCGCGGCGAGCCTGCTCCTCCAGGAACACCTCCTCGCCCTCACCCCGGACGAACTCAGCGGCCACGCCCTCGGGTTGCACACGGCGGGGATGCTCACGATGCAGGGGGTGGGCGCGGTCCTCGCGGGCGCCCTGGCCGAGGCGACCTCGCCCCGCACGGCCCTGCCGCTCCTCGCGGCCGCGTCCGCCGTGGTCACGCTGGCACTGGCCCGGGGCCTGCGCCGCGCGGAGACCGAGGCGTCGGACACCACCGCGCTGTCGGCGACCGAGGCGGGGCGCAGGCGCTCCGGGGCCACCGGATCCGCCCCGCCGCGAGGCTCCAGGGCCACCGCATCCGCCCCGCCGCGAGGCTCCGGGTCCGCCGGATCCGCCCCGCCGCCCTGTTGACCCCCCTCCGCCTCCCCGCATAGCGTCGACCCCGCGTGGAAAGCGCTTGCTACGGCGTGCCGTGGCGGCGTCACCGCGCACCAGGCCCCGTCACCGCACCCCGATGGAGTGTTGATCGCGCCCATGCGCAGCGCACCCGCACCAGACCGTTCCGGCCCCCGTGCCTCCCGCCTCAAGGTCGCCGTCGTCGGCGCCGGCGGCATCGCCCGCGGCAGTCACCTGCCGGCCCTCCAGGAACTCGCCGAGGAGGGTGAGGTCGAGGTCGTCGCGGCGGTCGACGTCGACGACGACGCCGTCCGGCGGTTCTGCGCGGACGGCGGGATACCGCACCCGTACACCGACCTCCAGCGGATGCTCGACGAGCAGCGGCCCGACCTCGTCACCGTGTGCACCCCGCCGACCCTGCACCGCGAGCAGACCGTCGCCGCCCTGCGGGCCGGGGCCTGGGTGTGGTGCGAGAAGCCGCCGACGCCGTCGCTGGAGGAGTTCGACGCCATCGAGGCCGCGGAGGGCGCGGAGGGCGGGCCGTACGCCGCCATCGTGTTCCAGCACCGGTTCGGCTCGGGCGCCCGGCACGTACGGGAACTGCTCGCCAAGGGGGACGTCGGACGGCCGCTCGTCGCCCACTGCCAGACCACCTGGTACCGGGACACCGCCTACTACTCCGTGCCGTGGCGCGGGCGTTGGGCCACCGAGGGCGGCGGCCCCGCCATGGGGCACGGGATCCACCAGATGGACCTGATGCTCGACATCCTCGGCCCGTGGTCCGAGGTGCGGGCCATGGCCGGGCGGCTCGTGCACGACGTCGAGACCGAGGACGTCTCCACCGCCCTGGTGCGGTTCGAGAGCGGGGCCATGGCCACGATCGTCAACAGCGTCCTCAGCCCCGACGAGGTCAGCCGCATCCGCATCGACTGCGAGCGCGCGACCATGGAGCTCACGCATCTGTACGGGTACGGGAACGCCGACTGGGTCGTCACCCCGGCTCGCGACGTCCCGGCCGAACTCGCCGCCTCCTGGCAGGACTTCGGCACCGACGTGCCCAGCTCGCACCTCGCCCAGCTGCGCGAGCTCGTCGCCTCGATGCGGGCCGGGGTGCGCCCGCGCAGCAGCGGGGCCGACGGCCGCACCAGCCTGGAGCTCGTCTCGGCCCTCTACAAGTCGGCGTTCACCGACGTCACCGTCCGCGCCGGGGAGATCGGTCCCGGAGACCCGTACTACACCGCCCTGCACGGCGGCGCCCCCGGCTGGGCGCCCGCCGAGGAGGCCTCCCATGGGTGAGGCCCTGCGCGTCGTCCACACCCACGGCGACCGGATCACCGTCACCGAACCCACCACCGGCGTCGAGCTGTTCGCCTACGTCTACCGCCCCGAGGCCGCGTGGGAGGCGCCCAAGCCCTACCTCCACCCGATCCGCACCCTGTCCGGCGCCCCCGTCACCGACTACCGGCCCAACGACCACCGCTGGCACAAGGGCCTTCAGATGACCGCCTCGCACCTGTCGGGGCAGAACCTGTGGGGCGGCAACTCCTATGTGCCCGGCGAGGGTTACCTGCCGCTGCCCGAACGCGTCGGCTCCATGGCGCACGTCGCCTTCGACGAGGTCACCGCCCGCGAGGACGGCACCGCCACCCTCGCCGAGCGCCTGACCTGGCACCCGTACGACGGTGAACTGTGGGCCGACGAGGAGCGCCGGATCGACGTGCGGGACGTGGACCCGGCCACCGGGTCCTGGGCGCTGACCTGGAGCAGCGCCGTCACCAACCGCCGCGCCGAACCCCTGCGCTTCGGCAGCCCCACCACCCATGGCCGTGAACTCGCGGGCTACACCGGGCTGTTCTGGCGCGGCCCGCGCGGCTTCCGTGACGGGCGCGTGCAGACCGCCGACGCCGAGGGCCCGCAGATCATGGGGACGCAGGCGCCCTGGCTCGCGTACAGCGCCGAGCTCGACGGCGTCGACGGGCACGCCACGCTCGTCTTCGAGCACGCACCGGAGAACGACCACGCGGGGGAGCGGGGCGGGCATCCCGCGCACTGGTTCGTGCGCGACGAACCGTTCGCGGCCGTGGCGCCGTCCTTCGCGTACTTCGACGAACTCGTCCTGGCGCCCGGCGAGACCCTCACCCGCCGCTACCGCGTCGTCGTCGCGGACGGGCAGTGGGAGCGGGAGGAGATCGTCACGTACCTCGCGGAGCACGCGTGGTGAGCCCGCCCTCCTTCACCGGCCTGCCCGGCGGCGTCGCCGTCTCGCACCTGTCCGTGTACGACTGGCCGGCCGCCGACGGGCTGTGCGGCGGCACCCCGCATCTGCATCTGACGTGCAGCGAGGGGTACGTCGTCACGGGCGGGCGCGGCGCCGTCCAGACGCTCACCGCGTCGGGGTACGCGCAGACGCCGCTCGTCGCGGGGACGGTCGCCTGGTTCACGCCGGGCACCGTCCACCGCCTCGTCAACGAGGACGGTGCGCTGCGCATCGTCGTCCTCATGCAGAACAGCGGACTCCCGGAGGCCGGCGACGCCGTGCTCACGCTGCCGCCGCGCTATCTGACCGACCCCGAGACGTACGCCGCCGCCACCGCCCTGCCCGTCGACGCCCCCGAGGCGGAGCGGGAGCGGGCGGCGCGGGCCCGGCGTGATCTCGCGATCGAGGGATACCTGCGGCTGCGCGAGGAGCCGAAGGAACTGGCCGCCTTCCACGAGGCGGCGGCCGCCCTCGTACGGCGGCGGACCGAGGAGTGGCGTACCCGGTGGCAGCGGGGGCCGCCGCCGCGTCCGCCGCGACGGGCCACCAGCTCGACCGGCTCGCGGCGGGCGACGCCGGACATCTCGCCGACGCGGCCGTACGGTCCGCCGTACCCTCCGCACGCGGGACGTTCGGGATGTGCGGGCGCCTCGACGTGTACCGGGCCGACTGAGCTACGCGGAGTCCGCCGAGCCCTTCAGCTGGTGGCGCTTGAACCATGCCACGACGGCGCCCGCGAGACCCGTGACCGCGATGAAGCCCATCGCGATGAGGAACACCGGGGACGTGGGCGTCGAGGCGCGGGCGCCCGCGACCACGTACGCCGCCGTGTTCGGGATCGAGCCGAGCGCCGTGGCCAGGAGGAACGGCAGCCAGCCCATCCGGGAGATCGAGGCGCAGTAGTTGGCCGCCCAGAACGGGACGCCCGGGAAGAGGCGGGCCGCCAGCATCGAGCGGAAGCCGTGCCGGCTCAACTGGCCGTCCGCCGCCTTCAGCCAGCGGCCGCGCACGAGCGGGCGCAGCGCCTCCTGGCCGAGGAGACGGCCGAGGCCGAACGACACACCGGCCCCGAACACCGTCCCGCCGATCGCCCCGACGAGCCCCAGCTGCGAGCCGAAGAGGGCCCCCGCCGCGAGATTGAGCAGCGGCCGCGGCACGAACGCCACCGTGCACAGTCCGTACGCCACGGCGAAGAGGACCAGCGCCGCCGCCCCGTTCACCTGCGGCGGCCAGCCGTCGGCGAGGATCCGCTGCGGCTCGAAGACCAGCACGCTCGTCGCGCCCGCGGCCAGCAGCATCACCAGGAGCGACAGCCGTGACCAGGGAGACAGCAGAGCCCTCGTACAGCGCGCGGCGAGCCCGGCGGGGCGGGCGGGGACGGTCTCGAACATCCGGGGAGACTAACCGACGGATACATAAGATCGCCGTAGGTTGTGTCTCACTTTCCCGGCTGATGCCCCGCTTGCGAGGAGAGTCACATGTCCGTCATCGCGGCGCCGCCCAGCGTGCTCGCCGACACCGTGCTGCCCCGGCTCACGGAGGTGTACGGCGCCGCGGCCGACCCGGAGCGGGCCGCGCACATGCGCGCCTACATGAAGGACGTCGCCCCGTTCCTCGGGCTCCCCTCGCCCGAGCGCAGACAGCTGTCGCGCACCGTCCTGGAAGGACTGCCCCGGCCCGACGAGCGTGATCTGACCGCCGTCGCGCTGCGCTGCTGGGCGCTGCCCGAGCGCGAATACGCCTATTTCGCGATCGACTACCTGAGGCGCCACGTACGCCTCCTGACCTCGCCCTTCCTGCCCGTGGCGCGGCAGCTGATCACGACCGTCCCCTGGTGGGACACCGTCGACCTGCTCGCCGCCCATGTGGTGGGCGCTCTCGTCGCGGCCGATCCCGAGCTGGCCGCCACCATGGACGCCTGGATCGAGGACCCGGACCTCTGGCTCGCCAGAACGGCGCTGCTGCACCAGCTCCGCTACAAGGACGCGACCGACACCGAGCGCCTCTTCGCGTACTGCCTGCGCCAGGCCGGGCACCCCGACTTCTTCCTCCGCAAGGCCGTCGGCTGGGCGCTGCGCGAGTACGCCAAGACCGACGCCGACGCCGTCCGCGGCTTCGTCGCCGCCCACCGCGACGTGCTCGCGCCGCTGTCCGTGCGGGAAGCGCTGAAGAACGTAGGCGGGTGACCGCACCGCGAGGCCGGGCCGCCGGGCGCGGAAAACCATTCGACGCGCGACGTCGCGTGGGCGAGGATCTGCCTCATGTTCCGGCACGCCTTCCTCGCAGCTCCGCCCGCAGTCGCGGGCGCTGCTCAGGCTGCCGTCCTCCTCGACGCCCACGGCGCGGCAGCCGTCGACGGCGCGCGACGCTGACCCTCTCCGGACATTCCGGCGGACCCCGCAGGGGGAGGGTCGGTTCCGCTCAGGGGTCCCCGCCTCGGTCAGTTGGAGGCTTCACGCATTTCTGTTCCGGAAAGGAACACCCTCAGCCATGCCCAAGACGGCATACGTGCGCACCAAGCCGCACCTGAACATCGGCACCATGGGCCATGTCGACCACGGCAAGACCACCCTGACCGCCGCCATCACCAAGGTCCTCGCCGCGCGGGGCGCCGGCACGTTCGTCCCCTTCGACCGGATCGACAAGGCGCCCGAGGAGGCGCAGCGCGGTATCACCATCAACATCGCGCACGTCGAGTACGAGACCGACACGCGCCACTACGCGCACGTGGACATGCCGGGTCACGCCGACTACGTCAAGAACATGGTGACCGGCGCGGCCCAGCTCGACGGAGCGATCCTCGTCGTCTCCGCGCTCGACGGGATCATGCCGCAGACCGCCGAGCACGTGCTCCTCGCGCGGCAGGTCGGCGTCGACCACATCGTCGTCGCCCTCAACAAGGCGGACGCGGGCGACGAGGAGCTCTCCGACCTCGTCGAGCTCGAAGTGCGCGACCTGCTGTCCGCGCACGGCTACGGCGGCGACTCCGTGCCCGTGGTGCGGGTCTCCGGGCTCAAGGCCCTGGAGGGCGACGCGCGCTGGACGGCGTCCATCGAGGCGCTGCTCGACGCCGTGGACACGTACGTCCCGATGCCGGAGCGGTACGTGGACGCGCCGTTCCTGCTGTCGGTCGAGAACGTCATGACCATCAGCGGGCGCGGCACCGTCGTCACCGGGGCGGTCGAGCGCGGCCGGGTCAAGGTCGGCGACCGCGTGCGCGTCCACGGGGCCGACGCCCTCAAGGAGGGCGAGACCGTCGTCACCGGCGTCGAGACCTTCGGCAAGCCGATGGACGAGGCGCAGGCCGGGGACAACGTGGCGCTGCTGCTGCGCGGTGTCGCCCGCGACGCGGTGCGGCGCGGGCACGTCGTCGCCGCGCCGGACAGCGTGCGGCCCGCGCGCCGCTTCACCGCGCAGGTGTACGTCCTGTCGGCGGCGGAAGGGGGCAGGAGCACCCCGGTCGCCACCGGCTACCGGCCGCAGTTCTATCTGCGCACCGCGGACGTCGTCGGGGACATCGACCTCGGCGAGGCCGCCGTCGCGCGGCCCGGCGAGACCGTCACCATGACGGTCGAGCTCGGCCGCGACGTCCCGCTCGAGCCGGGGCTCGGCTTCGCGATCCGCGAGGGCGGGCGGACCGTCGGCGCGGGGACGGTGACGTCCGTGGAGTGAGCCGGGTGTCCGGACGGTGAGCGCGCGGTGTGCGGTCGGGACCCCGGGGTCCCGACCGCACACCAGTACGTCACACTGTCCGCTGACACGACGGTTCTCGGCGGCGGAGGTCGCGGTGGCGGGCAGAGCACTCGTCCTCGGGGGCGGCGGGCTCGCCGGCATCGGCTGGATGTCCGGGCTGCTGCACGGGCTCGCCGAGGCCGGCACCGGTCTGTGGGACGCGGACACCGTCATCGGCACCTCCGCGGGCGCCGTCGTGGGCGCCCAGCTCACCTCGGGCCTGCTCACACCCGAGCGGCTCTACGAGCGTCAACTCGCCGTCCCGAAAGGCGAGTTGACCGGGCATCTCGGCTCGACCGCGACCTTCCGCTACGCGCGCGCCGCGCTCTCCTCACGCTCGATCGAGTCCTACGGGCGCAAGCTCGGGCGCCTCGCCCTCGACGCCCGCACGCCCGCCGAGGCGGAGCGGCGCGCGGTCATCGCCGGGCGGCTCGTCTCGCACGACTGGCCGGACCGGCGGCTCCTCGTGACGGCGGTCCAGGCGCGCACCGGCGCGTTCCGGGTATTCGACGGGAGCTGCGGGGTCGGCCTGGTCGACGCCGTCGCGGCGAGCTGCGCGGTGCCCGGGGTCTGGCCGCCGGTCACCCTCGACGGTGACCGCTGGATCGACGGCGGCACCCGCTCCCCGGCCAACGCCCACCTCGCCGAGGGCCACGACCGGGTCGTCGTCGTGGCGCCGATCGCGGCCGGCGGGGTGTCCTGCACGCGGCCCGCACCCAGGCCGCCCGGCTGGCCGACGCCGGCGCCCGCGTCACCCTGATCACCCCCGACCGCGCGGCCCGCCGCGCCTTCGGCAGCAACACCCTCGACCCGACGCGGCGCGCGCCCGCGGCACGGGCGGGCCGGGAGCAGGCGGCCGGGCACGTGGCGCAGGTCCTGCGGGTGTGGGGCGGCTGAGATCCGGAGCGGCACACCCCGCCCCGTGCTCCCGGCACAATGAACCCGTGAACGCACCCGACCCCGAGCCGATACCCGTCACCCGCGCCGTCGACCACGGCGTCGCCAAGCTGATGCCCGACGTGGACCGGCGGCGGGCCTGGCTGCTCACGGTCGACGGGGCGCCGCAGTCCTACGTCGACCTCGACGAGCCGACGCACCTGGAGTTCGAGTACGCGCGGCGCCTCGGGCACGTCCTGGACTGCGCGGCCGAGGACGGGCGGCCGCTCGACGTGCTGCACCTCGGCGGGGGCGCGCTGACCCTGCCCCGCTATGTCGCCGCGACCCGGCCCGGGTCGCGCCAGCACGTCGTCGACGCCGACCGCGGGCTGCTCGCGCTCGTCGGCGAACACCTGCCGCTGCCGGACGGCGCGGGCGTCGACGTGCACGGCGCCGATGCGCGGACCTGGCTGGAGGCCGCGCCGTCGGACTCCGTGGACGTGCTGGTGGCCGACGTGTTCGGCGGGTCCCGGGTCCCCGCGCACCTGACCACCAAGGCGTACGCGCGTGAGGCGGACCGGGTGCTGCGGCCGGGCGGCAGCTACGCCGCGAACCTCGCGGACGGTGCGCCCTTCGCGTTCCTGCGCTCCCAACTGGCCACGTTCCGGGCGGTCTTCGCGCACCTGGCCCTCGTCGCCGAGCCCGCGGTGCTGCGCGGCCGGCGGTTCGGCAACGCCGTCCTCGTCGCCTCGCAGACCGCGTTCGACGTGCCGGAGCTGGCCCGGCGCACCGCACGCGACGCGTTCCCCGCCCGGGTCGAGCACGGCGCGGGCCTGCACCGCTTCGTCGGCGACGCGCGGCCGGTGACCGAGGGGGACGCGGTGCCGTCGCCGGAGCCGCCGGGCGGTTCGTTCAGCGTGGGGTGAGGTCCTGCGGGGCGGTCATGGCCGTGGGCTCCTGCGCCGTGGACACGGCGACCTCCGTGGTGGTCCCCCGGCGGCGCAGGTTGCGTACGTCGGGCACGAACAGGACCGCCGTCGTCGCGAGGACGACGAGCGCCGCGCACCCCCACAGCGACGGGGTGCGGCCGAAGGCCGACTCGGCGGGACCGGCCAGCGCCGTCGCGAGCGGCACCATCGCCACCGAGCCGAACCAGTCGTAGGCCGAGACGCGGGAGAGCTTCTCCTCCGGGATCTCCTGGTGCAGGGCGGTGATCCAGGAGACGCCGAAGATCTCGATGGTGACGCCGCTGACGAACATCACGGCGACCAGGGCCGGCAGCGGTACGGGGATCGCGAGCGCCGCCGACGGCAGGGCGAGGGAGAAGACGGAGAGGGTCGCCGCGAACAGCAGGCGCTGCGGTCTCCAGCGCATCATCAGCATGCCGCCGAGGATCGTGCCGACGCCGAACGCGCCGAGCGCGAGGCCCCACGGTCCGGCCCCGCCCAGTTCGTCGCGGGCCACCAGCGGCCCGAACACCGACTCGGCGGCGCCCACCACCGCGACCACCACGGAGAACTGGGCCACGATGGTCCACAGCCAGGGGCGTCCGATGAACTCCCGCCAGCCGTCGCGCATGTCGGAGAGCAGGCCGCCGCCCGGCTCGCGCGGCGCGATGTGGCTCACGTCGAGGAACATCCGCAGCGCGCCTGCGACCGCGAACGCCGCCGCGTCCACCGCGAGCACCCAGCCGGGGCCGATCGCGGCGACCATCGCGCCGCCGAGCGCGGCGCCGCCCACCGCGGCGCCGGACATCCCCATCCGGAACATCGCGAACGCGCGGCTCGCCTGTTCCCCGGAGACCGACGCCATGAGCATGCCCTCGGCCGCCGGGTTGAAGAACGCCTGCCCCGTGCCGCCGAGCGCGCTGAGCGCCATCATCTGCCACAGCCGTGGCTCGCCCTGGAGGACGAGAAGCGCGAAGGCGCCCTGCGAGAGGAAGTTGAGCGCGTTGGCCGCGACCATCACGTGGTGGCGCGGCAGCCGGTCGGCGACGGCGCCGCCCACCAGCAGGAAGATCACGAGGAACAGGGTGCGCGCCGCGGCCACCAGGCCCACGTCGCCGCCGTCGCCGCCCGCGTCGAGCACGGCGAACGCGGACGCGATCAGCGCGCCGTGCGCGCCGAGGGTCGTGATGAACGCCGAGACGGCGAGCAGGGTGTAGTTGCGCCCGGCCCAGGCGGGACGGCGCGGCCCCTTCGACGGCGAAGACTCCGACGGCTCGGAAGGCGTCGAGGGCGGCGGGGGCGGGGAGGCGGCGGCTGAGGTCACTGAGGGACTATCGCCGCCGCGCGCCCGGGTGACAAATCGTTTAACCGCACCGTCCAGCCGGGGCCGGACGGTGCCGGATCAGGACGCGGTCGGATCCTTGTAGTAGCGAACCGAGTTGAGGATCTTGTCGATCGTCGCGTCGGGCAGCTCGCCCTTGACGCCCTTGGCGGCCCACAGGTCCCAGGACACGAAGTCGCCCTCCTCGTTCTGGAAGGCGAACACCACGGCCTTGCCCTCGCTGTCGCACTTGCCCTTGTTCGGGGTGCCTTCGGAGTGCGCCTTGATCAGGCTGCCGCTGATGCCCTGGCCGTTGGTGAACTTCTCGGCCTTGCCCAACTTGACGGCCTTGATGGACGGCTCGGTGTACCCGCCGTAGATCCACCACGCCACCCGGTTCTCGGCGGCCTGGTCGGTGCTCGTGGCGCCGTCCTCGCCGCGGGTGCCGACGCCGGACAGCGAGGTGTCCTCGGTCTGCCCGTCCTTGTCGGAGTCCTCCGTGCACCACTTGGACTGGTACTCGGCCGGGGCGGAGACGGTGGTCGTGCCGTGTTGCTTCTTGCCCTTCTTGTCCTTGTAGTCGTACTCGAAGCCGATGATCTGGTCCGCGCCGCTGGCGCTGACCTCCCAGCCCGGCGGAACGTCGAAGGCCGTCTTGTGCTTGGTGTTCACCACCGGCTGCCAGCCGTCGACCACCGGCTTGACGCTGTTGCCCTCACCGCGCGGGTTGTCGCCCTCGGTCGCGGTCGGGCTCGGGTCCTTGGACGCGGACTGCTTGGCGGCCGGCGACTTCTTGTCGCCGCCCTTGGCGTCGTCGTCCTTGTCCCCGCCGAGCACCAGGAGTCCGGTCACCCCGGCCGCGATCACGACAGCCGCCGCAGCGACGATCGCGACGATCTTCGTGGTGTTGCGACCGCCGCCACCGCCACCGCCCTGCGGCACCTGCGGCGGGCCGAGCGGAGTCGTCGGCGCGTTCCACCCCGGCTGCTGCTGGTAGGGGTTGGGCTGCTGCTGGAACCCCGGCTGCTGGTAGGGGTTCGGCTGCTGGAACCCCGGCTGCTGGTACGGGTTCGGCGTCGGCGGAGTGCTCGGACTGTTCGGGTAGGTGGGGTTGTTCGGGTCCTGCGGGTTCTGCTCGCCCCCGGGCGGCTGCTGTCCTGGCCACATGGCCGTAAACGATAGAGGGTCCCGGGGCCGGTGGTGTCCCTGCCCTGTACCGGACGTGCAACGGTTGCCGCGTTCCGTGACCTCTGGAGCGGGGATGGCCAAGGTTGCTACTCGTGGGTAACATGCCCGCCATGAGCGCAGATCAGATGTCCATCGGCGAGATGCTCGCCGCCACGGTGCCGATGGCGCGCACCCTGAACCTCGAATTCGTCGAGACCACTGCGGAGCGGGCGGTCGTCGCGCTGCCGGACCAGGCCGACTTCCACAACCACGTGGGCGGGCCGCACGCCGGCGCGATGTTCACCCTCGGAGAGTCCGCGAGCGGCGCCATCGTGCTCGCCGCCTTCGGGGAGCAGCTCTCGCGGGCCGTGCCGCTGGCCGTCAGCGCGGAGATCGCCTACAAGAAGCTCGCGATGGGTCCCGTCACCGCGACGGCGACGCTCGGACGGCCCGTCGCCGACGTCGTCGCGGAGCTGGACGCGGGGGAGCGGCCGGAGTTCCCCGTGAGCATCGCGATCCGCCGGGGCGACGGCGCCGTGACCGGAGAGATGACCGTCGTGTGGACACTCCGTCCCAACAGCTGACCTGTCCCCGTGACCGACCTGTCCCCGACGGCCTCCCGGATGACCTCCCCGGCGATTCACCGCGAGCACCACTGCACCTTCTGGCACTCGGCGGCGTCATAGGGAGCAGGTAGGCTGCCCGGCGTGCGCGAGCAGCGGGGGAGCGCACGTCGGGCACACGGAATTTTGGGTACGGGAGGCGACCGCGTTGCACGTCCAGGAGTGGCTCGACACGATTCCGGCCGTCGCCATCTACGCGTTGGTGGCGGGTGTCATCGGCCTGGAGAGCCTCGGCATCCCGCTGCCCGGAGAGATCGTCCTCGTCTCGGCGGCGCTGCTGTCGTCGCAGCACGGTGACGTGAACCCGGTGGTGCTCGGCGTCTGCGCGACCGCGGGCGCCGTCATCGGGGACTCCATCGGGTACGCGATCGGACGCAAGGGCGGTCGGCCGCTCCTCGCCAAACTCGGCCGCAAGTTCCCCAAGCACTTCGGGCCCGCGCACATCGCCACGGCCGAGCGGTCCTTCGAGAAGTGGGGCATGTGGGCGGTCTTCTTCGGGCGCTTCATCGCGCTGCTGAGGATCTTCGCCGGGCCGCTCGCGGGCGTGCTGCACATGCCGTACTGGAAGTTCTTCATCGCCAACTTCCTGGGCGGCGTGGTGTGGGCCGGCGGCACGACCGCCGTCATCTACTACGTCGGCGTCGTCGCGGAGGACTGGCTGAAGCGGTTCTCGTACGTGGGTCTCGCGCTGGCCGCGCTGATCGGCATCGGGTCGATGCTGCTGGTGAAGCGGCGGGCGGCGAAGGTCGCGGCCGAGCACGACGCCGAGTCCGAGACCGATGCGGAGACCGAGCCCGAGTCGGAGTCGACGTCGGTCGTCGTCGCCGACTGACGTCGCCGCCCCGCCCGCCTACGCGTACTCGGCCTTGTGGGCCCTCGCCAGGTCGACGTACACCGCGCCGTTGAGGGTGAGGCCCTCGCGCTCCTCCTCGGTCAGCTCCCGCTTGACCTTGGCGGGGACGCCGGCGACGAGCGATCCCGGGGGGACCACCATGCCCTGGGGGACCAGCGCCTGGGCCGCGACCAGGGAACCGGCGCCGATGACCGCGCCGTTGAGCACCGTCGCGCCCATGCCGATCAGGCAGTCGTCCTCCACCGTGCAGCCGTGCAGCACCGCGTTGTGACCGACCGAGACGCGCTCGCCGATCGTCACCGGGAAACCGGCGTCGACGTGCACCGTGCAGTTGTCCTGGATGTTGCTGTCGGGGCCGATCACGATCGGCTCGAACTCCGAACGCAGCACCGCCCCGTACCAGACACTCGCGCCCGCGTGCAGCGTGACGTCGCCGATCAGCGCGGACGTCGGCGCCGCGAACGCCGTCTCGTCCAGCTTCGGTTCCTTGCCGCCGAAACCGGCGACGAGTGCCTCGTGGGCCGTGTTTCCCATGGAGAGTCGCTCCCTTGTGATCGAACGTGCGTCGCGCCTGAGCGAACCGTACCTGTGGGGTGAAGATCACAGGCCGTCGAGGTGGGGGCGGACGGTACGGATGAGTAACGTGGCGCCGTGCCGATGAACTGGAACGCGTTCTCGTCCCGCGGGCGGTCCGCGCGGGGCCCGCTCGCCCATCGTGTCGTGCAGGCCGGCTGGCGGTGGATCCAGCGCAGGGGAGCGGTGACGGCCGAGCAGCCGGGCGGGCACCGGTTCGGCGCCATCGGGCACGGCACGAAGCTGACCTTCCCCCAGGGCACCGTGTTCGGTGAGCCGTGGATCCGGCTCGGCGCGCACTGCATCATCGGTGAACAGGTCACGCTGACGGCCGGGTTGATGCCCGACCTGGACCTCGGCCCCGAGCCGATCCTGACGATCGGCGACGGTGTCGTCATCGGCCGCGGCAGCCATGTCATCGCCGACACGACCGTGCGCGTCGGCAGCGACGTGTACATGGGGCCGTACGTCTACATCACCTCCACCAACCACTCGTACGACGATCCGCACGAGCCCATCGGCAAGCAGTGGCCGCGGATGGAGCCGGTGGAGATCGGGGCGGGGTGCTGGATCGGCACCGGCGCCGTGATCCTGCCGGGCGCGCGGATCGGACGGAACGTCGTGGTCGCGGCCGGTGCCGTGGTGCGCGGGGACGTCCCGGACCACGCCGTGGTCGCGGGGGCGCCCGCCCGGGTCGTCCGCACCTGGGACGCGGCGGCGGGATGGCAGCCGCCGCTGCGCACGCCTGCGCCGCGGCCGATCCCGTCCGACATCACCCCGGAACAGCTGCTCGCTCTCGCCGAGTGGGAGGAAGAGGGCGCCTGAGCGCCTACGGCCTGTCTGAGACAGGCCCTAGGGGCGCAGCGCTTCGGCCGCCGCCGACAGGATCGCGTCGGAGACGGCGGCCAGGGCCGGGGAGTCGAGCTTCCACCGCTGCCAGTACAGGGGGACGTCGACCGGGCGGCCGGGGGCCAGCTCGACGAGGCGGCCCGCGCGCAGCAGCGGCTCCGCCTGCACCTCGGGCACCATGCCCCAGCCCAGGCCCAGGGCGACGGACTCCACGAACCCCTCGGACGTGGGGACGGCGTGCCGCACCGCGCTCGCCCCGCTCCGGCCGCCCGACAACGCCCTTACGAACGCGTCCCGGTGGTCGTCGCTGCGGTCGAACGTGACGACCGGCGCGGTCGCGAGCGCGCGCGACAGCGGGCCGTCGAGGTATCGCTCCACGAACGCGGGGGTCGCCGCGGCGAGGTAGCGCAGCTTGCCGAGCGCGCGCACCGAGCAGCCCGCCACCGGGTCGGGCGACGAGGTCACCGCGGCCATCACCCGGCCGTCCCGCAGCAGCGTCGCCGTGCGGGTCTCGTCCTCGCGGCGCAGTTCGAAGCAGACGCGAGGCTGCTCCGGTACGCGGGTCAGCGCGGCCAGGAACCAGGTCGCCAGGGAGTCCGCGTTGACCGCGACCGACACCCGCGTCGGCCCGTCGTCGGTGCTCAGGCCCAGTTCGGCGTACGCGTCCTGTTCGAGGCGGGTCAGCTGCCGGGCGAACCGCACGACGACCTCGCCCGACTCGGTGGGGCGCACCGGTTTCGTACGGACGAGCAGCACCCGTCCCGTGCGCTGCTCCAGGGCCTTGACCCGCTGGCTGACGGCGGACGGCGTCAGGTGCAGCGCGGCGGCCGCCGCGTCGAACGTGCCCTCGTCCACGACCGTCAGAAGCGTGCGGACCTGGTCGAGGGGGAGCTCCGGAATCATCACGAGTGCTGATGGTACGTAAAAATCTTTAGCTGTACGCGCGGTGATCGTCTCCGTAGCGTCGAGGTCATGACCGCTCCACTCGCCGCCGCTGCCGCCGGATTCGGCACCGGCCTCTCGCTCATCGTCGCCATCGGCGCCCAGAACGCCTTCGTCCTGCGGCAGGGCGTGCGCCGCCAGTCCGTCCTCGCCGTCGTCGGGATCTGCGCCCTGTCCGACGCGCTGCTCATCGCGCTGGGCGTGGGCGGCGTCGGGGCCGTGGTCGTCGCGTGGCCGGGGGCGATCACCGCGGTCGGCTGGATCGGCGGCGCGTTCCTGATCGGCTACGGGATCCTCGCCGCCCGGCGGGTGCTCAGGCCGGGCGGCTCGCTGCGGGCCGAGGGGGAGGCGTCGGTGTCCCGGCGGCGGGCGATCCTCACCTGCCTCGCGATGACCTGGCTCAACCCGCACGTCTACCTCGACACCGTGTTCCTGCTCGGGTCCATCGCCGCCCACCAGGGGGCGCTGCGCTGGACGTTCGGGCTGGGTGCCGCGCTCGCCAGCCTGTGCTGGTTCGCCGCGCTCGGCTTCGGCGCGCGACTGCTCGGCCGGTTCCTGGCCCGGCCCGGCGCCTGGCGGGTGCTCGACGCACTGGTCGCCGCCACGATGCTCGTGATGGGCGCGATGCTGGTGGCCGGGGCCTGAGACGGGCGGCTGCCCGGGGCGCCGTCGGTGCTGCGATAGTGAACCCCGGATTCGAAAGATGTAGCAGCCACTGAGAACAGCCGACCACCGTCGACGAGAACAGCCAGGAAGTCCGTGGACAGCAGCGACAACACCACAGGGACCGACCCGCGGACGGGCGCGGCGGCCGAACCCGAGCCCGAGGCCGAGCCGGACCCGGGTGGTCCGCCGCCCCGGGGCGGCTGGCGCCGGTTCGCCATGGACACCCGGCCGCTGCGCATCCCCGCGTACCGCCGCCTGTGGTCGTCGACGATCGTCACGGCCGTCGGCAGCCAGCTCACGGCCGTCGCCGTGCCGAAGCAGATCTTCGACATCACGGGGTCGTCGGCGTGGGTCGGCGCGGCCGGCATGGCCGGGCTGCTCCCGCTGATCGTCTTCGCGCTGTGGGGCGGCGCCGTCGCCGACACGATGGACCGGCGCACACTGCTCCTCATCACCAACTGCGGGATCGCGGTGACCTCGGTCCTGTTCTGGATCCAGGCCGCCGCGGGATTCGACTCGGTGGCCGTCCTGATGGTGCTGCTCGCCGTGCAGCAGGCCTTCTGGGGTCTCAACGCCCCGGCGCGCAACGCCTCCATCGCCCGGCTCGTGCCCGCCGGGGAACTGGCCGCTGCCAACGCGCTCGGCTCGACCGTGATGCAGACCGGCCAGGTCGTCGGCCCGCTGCTCGCCGGTGTCCTCATCCCCGTCATCGGGCTGCCCGAGCTGTATCTGATCGACGCCCTCGCGCTGTGCGTGACGGTGTGGGCCGTGTACCGGCTGCCCGCGCTGCCGCCGCTGGACCTCGCGGTGAAGCGGCGGGCGGGCGTGCGCGAGATCGCGGCCGGATTCCGCTACATCTCCCTGCACAAGGTGCTGCTCCTGTCCTTCCTCGCCGACATCATCGCGATGGTGTTCGGGATGCCCCGGGCCCTGTTCCCGCAGCTCGCCGCCGAGACCTACGCCCCGTACGGGGAAGGGCTCGCGCTCGGTCTGCTCTTCGCGGCGATCCCGATCGGGGCGGTGGTCGGCGGACTGTTCTCCGGCACGTTCTCGCGGGCGCGGCGGCACGGGTGGATGGTGATCGGCGCGGTCGTCGCGTGGGGTGCGGCCATCGCCGGGTTCGGGCTGAGCGGCAGCCTGTGGCTCGCGGTGGTGTTCCTGGCGGTCGCCGGGATCGCGGACATGGTCTCGATGGTGTTCCGCGGGGCGATCCTGCTGTCGGCGGCGACCGACGAGATGCGCGGCCGGATGCAGGGCGTCTTCACGGTCGTCGTCGCGGGCGGCCCCCGTCTCGCCGACGTGCTGCACGGCGCGGCCGGCTCGGCGTTCGGACCCCGCGCCGCGGTGGTCGGGGGCGGGCTCCTCGTCGTGGTGACGATGCTGGGCCTGGCCTGCGCGGTGCCGGCGCTGCGGCGCTACCGGGTCTGAGCCGGGTCACCCGGTGGCCAGCAGCACCGTACCGACCAGCGCGAGTCCCGCCCCGCGGCCTGCACCGCGCGCAGCCGTTCGTGCAGCACGCCACGGGCCGCCAGTGCCGTGATCACCGGGTACAGGGACGCGAGGACGGCGGCCACCGTCACCGGGCCGTGCTGCGCGGCCAGCGAGTACGTGCCGTTGGCCGCCACGTCCGCCAGGCCCACGAAGGCCAGCGCCGGGAGCGACGAGCGGATCAGGCGGAGGCCGCCCTCCGCCGGCAGGACCGGGCCGCCGCGCTTCGCGGAGACGTACAGCGCGGCGCCGCCCGCCGCCACGTTCGTCACGCGCTGCACGAACAGGGCGAGGAAGAGGCCGGTCAGCGTCGTCGACGCCTCCGCGATCAGCGACATCACCGCGCCGAAGCCGAACGCCGCGACCAGCGTGAGCAGCACCGCCTGACGCTGCACCGGCGCGCCCCGCAACTGCGGACCGCCCGCGAGCACGACCCCCGCCACGGCGACCAGGATGCCCGCGAACTGGAGCAGCCCGGGGCGCTCCCCGAGGACCAGGCCGACGCCGACCGGCACGGCGACGCCGAGCGAGCCGAGCGGGGAGACGACGCCCATCGGGCCGAGCGCCAGCGCCTTGTAGAACGCGAGCATGGCGACGGGGCCGACCAGGCCCGCGGCGACCGCGAACCAGAGCTGCGGCCCCGCCTCGCTCCAGGCACCCGTCGTGACGACGATCGTGCCGAGGACGACCGTGGCCACGGACTGCGAGACGACCACGACCGTGAGCGCCGGGATCCGTCGCGTCAGCAGCCCGCCGCCGAAGTCGGCCAGGCCCCACAGGAGGCTGGTGGCCAGGGCGAAGAGTGCTGTCATGACGGACCTCGCAGTACAGTTTGCTGAACATCAGGGTGCAGCACACCGTAGTTCACTGTAGTGACCGCTGTCATCCAAAATATTGGACTCCTCGGCCCGGTCGCGGGCCCGCGCAGACTCCCTGGACGGAACGTGCCGGAACTCGATCTCCTGACCCAGTCCCTCGCCCGGAACGTCAAGCACTGGCGCTCCGAGCGCGGCTTCACCCTCGACGCCCTCGCGGCCCGGGCCGGCGTCAGCCGCGGCATGCTCATCCAGATCGAGCAGGCCCGCACCAACCCGAGCATCGGCACGGTCGTCAAGATCGGCGACGCGCTCGGCGTCAGCATCACCACCCTGCTCGACTACGAACAGGGCCCCAAGGTGCGGATCGTGCCCGCCGAGCAGGCGGTCCGCCTGTGGTCCACGGAGGCCGGCAGCTACCACCGCCTCCTCGCCGGGACCGAGGCGCCCGGCCCCCTGGAGATGTGGGACTGGTTCCTCCAGCCCGGCGACGGCAGCCCCTCCGACCCGCACCCGCAGGGCACCGTCGAACTGCTCCACGTCACCGCGGGGGAGCTGACCCTCGTCGTGGACGGCGTCGCCCACCAGGTGCCCGAGGGCGCGAGCGTCACGTTCGAGGCGGACGTGCCGCACGAGTACCGCAACGACGGCGCCGCGCCCTGCTCCCTGGTGATGGCCGTCTCGGTGCCGTTCGAACGCTGAGACACCCGGAAGGCGGACGCGCGAGGGCTGTTAGCGTGCCGCCATGCGCGCACCTCTCGGCTCCTTCGAACACGTCCTCCCGGCCCCCGAAGCCCTCGACCTGCTCACCCGCCCGGTGGCCGACGCCGTACGGCAGTGGCGCGGCTCGGTGCCCGCGCAGGACCTGTTCCACGTCGACACCGACCCGCAGTGGGCCGACACCGCGACGTTCGTCGAGCACTACGGGCCCGAGCTCCTCGCCCGGTCCGCGAACTGCGTGGTCGTCGCGGGCAAGCGGGGCGGCGAGTCGACCCTCGCCGCGTGTGTCGTGCTGTCCACGACGAAGGTCGACGTGAACGGCGCGGTGCGCCGTCAGCTGGGCGCCCGCAAGGCCTCGTTCGCCTCGATGGACACCGCCATCGGCGAGACCGGCATGGAGTACGGCGGCGTCACGCCGATCGGCCTGCCCGCCGACTGGCCGGTCCTCGTCGACGCGGCCGTCGCCGACCTCCCGTACGTCCTGATCGGCAGCGGCACCCGTCGCGGCAAGCTGATCGTCCCCGGCAAGGCGCTCGCAGAGCTGCCCGGCGCCGTGGTCCTCGAAGGGCTCGGCGTCAGCGTCTGAAGCCTGTCGTCAGCCTCGCGGCGCGGGACCCGTGCTCGCGCGCAGGATGAGTCGCGTCGGCACCAGCGTCGTCCCCCGCTCCTCCTCGCTCTCCCGCACCTGCCGCAGCGCGCTCTGTACGCAGCGGCGGCCGACTTCCGCGAAGTCCTGGTGGACCGTGGTGAGCGGGGGGAGGAACGAGCCCGACTCCGGGATGTCGTCGAAGCCGATGACCGAGACGTCGTCGGGGACCCGGCGGCCGCGCTCGTTCAGGGCGCGCAGCAGACCCAGCGCCATCTGGTCGTTGGCCGCGAACACCGCGCTGCACTCCGCCTGTTCGGCGAGCTCCAGGCCCGCCCGGTAGCCCGACTCCGCCGACCAGTCGCCCCGTACGAGCGGCGGCGCGGTGCGGCCCGCCTCCTCAAGTGCCGTACGCCAGGCGTCCGTTCGGCGCTGTGCCGCGAAGGACTCGGACGGGCCCGCGAGGTGCCAGACCGTGTCGTGGCCGAGGTCCAGCAGGTGCCGCACCGCGTCCCGCGTGCCGCCCGCCTGGTCCGTGTCCACCACCGCGTAGCGGTCCCCGGCGTCCGAGTCCGCGACCACGACCTTGACGTGCGGCGGCAGTGACAGGCGCGCCGAGTCGAGGAGATGGACCTCCATGATGACGATGACCGCGTCCACCGCGAGTTCGCCGAGGCGGGAGAACGCGCCGCGCACCTCGTCCTGCGTCGGGACCGCGACCGGCAGCAGCGTCACGGCGTACCCCTCCTGCGCGGCGGACGTCGCGATGGCTTCCAGGGTGCGGACGTTGCCGGTCGTGGCGAGCGTGAAGGTGATGACGCCGATGGTGCGGAAGTCGCCCCGCTTGAGCGCCCGCGCCGCGCTGTTGGGGCGGTAGCCGAGCTCCTTCATCGCGGCGAGGACGCGCTCGCGGGTCTCCTCGTTGACGCCCGGGAA
Source organism: Streptomyces sp. Q6 (assembly GCF_036967205.1). Lineage (NCBI taxonomy): Bacteria > Bacillati > Actinomycetota > Actinomycetes > Kitasatosporales > Streptomycetaceae > Streptomyces > Streptomyces citrinus. The sequence continues at coordinate 1,188,238 of NZ_CP146022.1, read as the reverse complement.
ACCGTTCGCGACGCGGGAGACCGTCTGCGAGGAGACGCCCGCGACCCGCGCGACGTCCGCCATCGACGCGTTCTGTGTACGGCGCCGGCCGCCGGCCGTTCCCCGCGTCGGGCCGCTGTCGGTTGCTGCCACGTCTCCCTCACCTGTCGTTCCGGTCTCGGTCCGGTCTCGTGCCGAGCGACTCTTGACCGTCGTCATCGGGGCAGTGTAGACATGCCGCCACCGAATGTTTACGTAAACATAACAGCCGTCGGTCGTCCGCACGCCGCGATGTTCACGCAAACATCAGGGGCACCATCCGCGAGAGTGCACAAGCGAGGGACGCGAGATGACGACGCTTCAACCGACGGCGGCCGCAGGGCCCCGTCCGGCCGGGCCGCCGACGCGCAGGGCGCGCCGTTCGTGGACGGGATGGGGGTTCATCGGCCCCTTCGTTTTGGTCTTCGCGCTCGTCTTCCTGGCGCCGCTCGCGTACTCCGTGTACCTGAGCCTGTTCCGCACCCAACTCATCGGCGGCACCCGGTTCGTGGGCCTGGAGAACTACCAACAGGCGCTCCAGGACGGCCAGTTCTGGGACGGCGTCCTGCGCGTCGGACTCTTCCTGCTCGTCCAGGTGCCGATCATGCTCGGCATCGCGCTGCTCGTCGCGCTCGCCATCGACAGCGGCCGCCTCTACGGCAAGGACTTCTTCCGGATATCCGTCTTCCTGCCGTACGCCGTGCCCGCCGTCGTCGCCACGCTGATGTGGGGCTTCATGTACGGGCCGCGCTTCGGGCTCGTCGGCGACATCAACGACGCCTTCGGCGTCACCCTGCCCGACCCGCTCTCCTCCGGCCTGATCCTGGCGTCCATCGGCAACATCGTGACCTGGGAGTTCGTCGGCTACAACATGCTGATCTTCTACGCCGCGCTGCGCGTCATCCCGCAGTCCCTGTACGAGGCCGCGGAGATCGACGGCGCCGGGCAGTGGCGCGTCATCGCGTCGATCAAGCTCCCCGCCATCCGCGGCGCCCTCGTGATCGCCACGATCTTCTCGGTCATCGGCAGCTTCCAGCTCTTCAACGAGCCCGCGATCCTCCAGAAGCTCGCGCCGAACGCCATCACCACGGACTACACCCCGAACTACTACACGTACTCGCTGTCCTTCTCCGGCCAGCAGCACAACTACTCCGCGACGGTCGCCATCGTCATGGGCGTCATCACCATGGTCGTCGCCTACGTCGTCCAGCTGCGCGGCATGCGCAAGGGAGCGTGACCCCTCATGTCCGGCATGACTGGATCGACCGGCACCACCGCCACCCGCCCCGCCGCGCCCCCGAAGCAGGCGGCCCCGCGGCTGCGCACCCCGCGCCGCCCGTACTCCCCGAGCCGGCCCCGGCGCAGCGTCCTGCTGACCGTGCTCACCGCCGTCGTACTCGTCTACAGCCTGCTGCCGCTGCTGTGGCTGGTGCTCAGCGCCACCAAGTCCCAGGAAGGGCTGTCCCGTTCGTTCGGCCTCTGGTTCGACCGTGACATCGACCTGTGGCACAACATCACCGAGACCTTCACCTACCAGGACGGCGTCTTCCTGCGCTGGCTCCTCAACACCCTGATGTACGTGGTGGTCGGCGCGGGCGGCGCGACCCTGCTCGCCGTGCTCGGCGGCTACGCCCTCGCCAAGTTCGACTTCCCCGGCAAGCGCGCCGTGTTCGCGGTCGTCATCGGAGCGGTCGCGGTGCCCACCACGGCGCTCGCCGTGCCGACCTTCCTGATGTTCAGCAAGATCGGCCTGACCGACACCCCCTGGGCCGTCATCATCCCGTCGCTGATCTCGCCGTTCGGCCTCTACCTGATGTGGGTGTTCGCCACCGAGGCCATCCCCACCGAGCTGATGGAGGCCGCCCGTATCGACGGCGCCAGTGAGCTGCGCACCTTCTTCCAGGTCGCCCTGCCGCTGCTCGCGCCCGGCACGGTCACCGTCCTGCTCTTCACCACGGTCGCGACATGGAACAACTACTTCCTGCCGCTGATCATGCTCAAGGACCCCGACTGGTACCCGCTGACGCTGGGCCTCGACGCCTGGAACAAGCAGGCCCAGACCGCCGGCGGCGAGGCCGTGTTCAACCTCGTCGTCACCGGTTCGCTGCTCACCATCGTGCCGCTGGTCGCCGCCTTCCTGTCACTCCAGAAGTACTGGCAGTCGGGCCTGTCCGCCGGAAGCGTCAAGGAGTAGACGCCCCGCCGCCCGCCGCTCATCTCTGCTGTTCGTAACCACCCTCTGTAGGACCACGACGAAGTGGAAGCAACGCCATGCCCAAGCACTCCCGCCGCCTGCTGCGCGGCATAGGTCTCGTCGCCGCGCTCGCCCTCGGTGCCACCGCCTGCGGCGGCTCCGACGACGACGGCTCCAGTGACAAGAAGGTCGGCTCGGCCGACATCTCGGCCGCGCTGAAGAAGGGCGGCACGGTCACCGTGTGGGCGTGGGACCCCACCGTGAAGACGGTCGCCGCCCAGTTCGAGAAGAAGTACCCGAACGTCACCGTGAAGGTGGTCAACGCGGGCACCGGCAACGATCAGTACAAGGCCCTGACGAACGCCATCTCGGCGAAGAAGGGCGTCCCGGACGTCGCGCAGATCGAGTACTACGCCATCGGCCAGTACGCGCTGACCAAGGGCGTCACGGACCTGAAGGCGTACGGCGCGGGCAAGCTCGACGGCACGTACTCGCCCGGCCCGTGGAACTCGGTGCAGTCCGGCGGCGGCATCTACGGCCTGCCCATGGACTCGGGCCCGATGGCGCTCTTCTACAACAAGAAGGTCTTCGACAAGTACAAGATCGCCGTCCCGACCACCTGGGAGGAGTACGTCGAGGCCGGCCGCACGCTGCACAAGGCCAACCCCAAGGCGTACATCACCAGTGACGTCGGCGACGCGGGTCTGACCACCAGCCTGCTGTGGCAGGCCGGTTCGCGCCCCTACAAGGTCGACGGCACCAAGGTCGGCATCGACTTCTCCGACGCGGGCGCCAAGAAGTACACGGACACCTGGCAGCAGCTCATCGACGAGAAGCTCGTCGCGCCCGTCACCGGCTGGACCGACGACTGGTACAAGGGCCTCGGCGACGGCACCATCGCCACGCTGCCCACCGGCGCCTGGATGCCCGGCAACTTCACCACCGGCGTGAAGAACGCCTCCGGCGACTGGCGCGTCGCCCCGATGCCGCAGTGGACCAAGGGCGAGAACAAGAGCGCGGAGAACGGCGGCAGCTCGCTGGCCATGCCCTCGCTCGCCAAGAACAAGGAACTCGCCTACGCCTTCACCGAGTTCACCGCGGCCGGCGCGGGCGTGCAGACCCGGATCGACGGCGGCGCCTTCCCGGCGACCACGAAGGACCTGAACTCGCGGAAGTTCCAGGACACCGAGTTCCCGTACTTCGGCGGCCAGAAGGCCAACAAGATCTTCGCCGACTCCGCGAAGGCCGTGCCCAGCGACTGGAAGTACCTGCCGTACCAGGTGTACGCCAACTCGATCTTCAACGACACCGTCGGCAAGGCGTACATCTCCGGCACGAAGCTGACCGCCGGCCTGACGTCATGGCAGGACGCGTCCGTGAAGTACGGCAACGAGCAGGGCTTCACCGTCGAGAAGTAGCCCTCGCACCTTTTTCACCGCACCGCTGGAAGGACCTGGAAGGACCTTGATGACCGCCCCCCGCACCTCCCGTTTCCCGTACGCGAAGGGCCCCGACGGCGCTCGCCTGATCGGCTACGGCGCCGACTACAACCCCGAGCAGTGGCCGCGGGAGGTGTGGGAGGAGGACGTCCGGCTGATGCGCGCGGCCGGGGTGAACGTCGTCTCCCTGGCGATCTTCTCCTGGGCGCGCCTCCAGCCCACCGCCGACACCTGGGACCTCGGCTGGCTCGACGACGTGATGGACCTGCTGCACGCGGGCGGCATCGGCGTCGACCTCGCCACCGCGACGGCCTCCCCGCCGCCGTGGCTCACCACCGCGCACCCGGAGATCCTGCCGGTGACCGCGACCGGCGAGACGCTGTGGCCGGGCGCCCGGCAGCACTGGCGGCCCACGTCGCCGGTCTTCCGCGAGCACGCCCTGCGTCTCGTACGGGAGCTGGCGACGCGGTACGCCGACCACCCCGCGCTCGTCGCCTGGCACGTCAACAACGAGCTCGGCTGCCACAACGTCTACGACTACTCCGACGACGCCGCCCGCGCCTTCCGCACCTGGCTGCGCCACCGGTACACGACCCTCGAATCCCTCAACCACGCCTGGGGGACGGCCTTCTGGTCGCAGCGCTACAGCGACTGGGAGCAGATCCTGCCGCCGCGGCTCGCCGCCTCGCACCCGAACCCGACGCAGCAGCTCGACTTCAAGCGGTTCTCGTCCGACGCGCTCAAGGACCATCTGCTCGCCGAGCGCGACCTGCTGCGGGAGCTGACCCCGGACGTCCCCGTCACCACCAACTTCATGGTGATGCCCGGGACCAAGGGCATGGACTACGCGGACTGGGCTGGCGAGGTGGACTTCGTCGCCAACGACCACTACGTCATCCCCGGGCCGCAGGACCGCGACGAGCTGTCCTTCTCCGCCAACCTGACGAGCGGCATCTCGGGCCACCGGCCCTGGTTCCTGATGGAGCACTCCACCAGCGCCGTCAACTGGCAGCCCGTCAACCTGCCCAAGAAGCCCGGCGAGTTGGCGCGGGACTCGCTCCTGCACGTGGCGCACGGAGCCGACGCCGTCTGCTTCTTCCAGTGGCGCCAGTCGGCCGCCGGCGCCGAGAAGTACCACTCGGCGATGGTGCCGCACGCCGGTGAGGACAGCGCCCTCTTCCGCGACGTCGTGGAGCTGGGCCGGACGCTGGAGGCGCTCGCGCCGATCGCCGGGTCCGTCCGCGAACCGGCCCGCGTCGCCGTCCTGTTCGACTGGGACTCGTGGTGGACCAGCGAGCAGGACTCGCACCCCACCTCCCGCCTCGACTACCACGGCGAGGCCCTCGACTGGTACTCGGCGCTGCTGCGCCTCGGCGTCCGCGCCGACATCGTGCCCGTGCACCGCACCGACCTGTCCTCGTACGACGTTGTGATCGCGCCGGTCCTGCACGTGGTGCCGCAGCCGCTCGCCAAGGAGCTCACCCGGTACGTGGAGGGCGGCGGCCACCTCGTCACCACCTACTTCTCCGGTGTCGTCGACGAGAACGACCACATCTGGCTCGGCGGGCACCCCGGCGCCCTGCGCGAGCTGCTCGGGGTGCGCATCGAGGAGTTCGGTCCGCTGCTCGACGGCGACACCGTCGGCCTCGACAACGCGACCACCGGCAGCCTGTGGACCGACCGGATCGAGGTCGCTGCGCCGGACGTCGAGGTGCTGGCCCGCTACCGCACCGGTCTGTACGCCTCCCGCCCGGCCGTCACCCGCCGCACGACGGGCCGTGGTTCGGCCGCGTACGTCTCCACGCGGCTCGGCGCCGACGGCCTCGCCACGCTCCTGCCCCAGCTCCTGGCGCCGGCCGGGGTCGACAGCGAACTCCCGGAGAGCGCGCGCGGGTCGGTCGAACTCGTCGTCCGCAGGGACGCCGACAGCCGCTACCTGTTCCTGGTCAACCGGAGCGAGGAGAGCGTGCCGCTGCCCGGCGTGGCCGGTGACGTCCTCGTCGGCCGGGAGACCGGGGACGACGGGATCGTCCTGGCGCCCCGCGAGGTCCTCGTGCTGCGCCGCAGCGCCGGCTGACCCCGGATCCCGAGGGACCGTCCCCGAACCCCCGCACCACCGACCCACCACCCACACAACGACGTTGGGAGCACACGTTGGCGCGCTTGAATCGCAGACGGTTCCTCGGCCTCGCCGCCGCCACGGCGGCGGCCGCCGGAACCCAGCTGTCCTTCGCCCGGCTCGCCGCCGCGGCCGGTACGACCGTCACGATCACCCCCGACCCCTCGTACGCGCACGAGCGGTTCGAGGGCTGGGGCACCAGCCTCGTCTGGTTCGCGAACGCCACCGGGCACTACCCGGACGAGATCCGGGAGCGGATCGCCGACCTGGTCTTCGGCCGTGACGGGCTCAACCTGAACATAGCCCGCTACAACATAGGCGGCGGCAACGCCCCCGACGTGAAGGACTACCTGCGGCCCGGCGGCGCCGTCGAGGGCTGGTGGAAGGCGCCCGAGGGCACCACCCGCACCGACACCGACTGGTGGGACCCGGCGAACCCGGACCACTGGAACGAGGACGCCGACGCCACCCAGCGCTGGTGGGTGGACCGCGTCAAGGGCGGCATCACCCACTGGGAGACGTTCTCCAACTCGGCGCCGTACTTCATGACGGTCAGCGGCTATGTCTCCGGCGGCTTCGACGCGTCGAAGGACCAGCTGAAGGAGGCGTCCGTCGACGCCTTCGCCGCCTACCTGGCGGGCGCGACCCGCCGCCTGGAGCGGGCGCACGGCATCACTGTCGACACGGTCGACCCGTTCAACGAGCCCAACACCAGTTACTGGGGTACCCGGTTGGGCACCGACGGCGAGCCGACCGGCGGACGCCAGGAGGGCTGCCACATCGGGCCCGCCCTCCAGCAGAAGGTGATCCCCGCGCTCGACGCCGCCCTGAGGAAGGCGCGGACCCGCGCGGTCGTCTCGGCGATGGACGAGACCAACCCGACCACCTTCGCCACGAACTGGACCAGCCACCCGGCCGCGGTGAAGGACCTCGTCGGGCAGTTGAACGTGCACACGTACGGGACCGGCGGCCGCACCACCGTCCGCGACCTCGCCAAGGCGGCCGGCAAGCCGCTGTGGATGAGCGAGGTCGAGGGCGACTGGGGCGACGGACAGTCCTTCACCGACATGCGTCCCGGGCTCGGCCTCGCCCAGCACATCGTCGACGACCTGCGCGAACTGGAGCCCACCGCCTGGGTGTTCTGGCAGCCCGTCGAGGACTACGACAACATGAGGCCCGGCGGCGAGTCGGCGAAGGGCGGCAACTGGGGCGAGATCCAGGTCTCCTTCAGCGCCGGCGCCGACGACACCCTGGAGACCTGCCCGGTCCGCACCAACACCAAGTTCGACACCGCCCGGAACTTCACCCACCACATCAGGCCCGGTGACCGCCTCGTCAAGGTCGGCGACCCCAACAGCGCCGCGGCCGTGACCCGGTCCGGCCAGGGCGCCACCGTCGTGCACGTCAACAGCACCACCGACACCCGCACGGTGACACTCGACCTGTCGAAGTTCGCCTCCGTGCGCCGGGATGCGACCGTCACCCCGGTCGTGACCAGTGCCGACGGCAAACTCGTCGCGCGGCCCCCGCTCGCGGTCACCGGCACGTCCGTCGTCTGCGCGGTGCCCGCGCAGTCGGTGACGACGTTCGTGATCAAGGGCGTCTCCGGGGTCGCGAAGGACGCGGCGGCACTGCGGCACGGCCGCACGTACACGCTCACGGGCGTACAGAGCGGCAAGGACGTCACGGTCGCCGACGACGGCACGAAGCTCGTCATCAGGACCGGTGCCGCGAGTGCCGGTCAGCGGTGGCGGCTCGCGCAGATCAGCGGTCCTGGCGCCGCCCACCGCAAGCGGTACGTGTTCACCAGCGCCGCCGACGGCAAGCGGCTCGCCGTGCGCGGCGACGTCCCCGTCGTCGAACCCGACACCGACGAGCGGGACGCCGCCACCCAGTGGATCCTGTCGACGACCGGCGACGGCACGTACACGCTGGTCAACGCCGGGACCGGCAAGCTCCTCGAGGTCGGCGGGCAGGCCACGAACGACGGCGCCGCCGTCACCACGTGGCAGCCCAACTCGGGTGCGAACCAGCGCTGGAGGGTCACCGACGTGACGTCGTAGGCCGGTCGGGCACGGGCCGGCCGAACGACGCTCGGCGGGGCGCCGTGCCCGAATGCGCGTGACGGCCCGCCTCGCCGTCCGTAGCGTGTCCCGATGACTTCCGAGACCTCCGCCACGGACCGCGAGCGGCTGCGCCGTACCTTCACCGAGGACGCCGAGCTCTACGACCGGATGCGCCCCGGCTACCCGCCCCGCGTGTACGACGACCTCGCCGACATCGCCGGGGTGGGCCCCGGCTGCCGGGTCCTGGAGATCGGCCCCGGGACCGGGCAGGCGACCGTGCCGCTGGCCGAGCGGGGGTGCCGCGTCGTCGGGGTGGAGCTCGGCGCGCAGATGGCCGCCGTGGCCCGGCGGCGCCTCGCCGGACACGGCGACACCGAGATCCACGTCGCCGCGTTCGAGGAGTGGCCGCTGCCGCCCGAGCCGTTCGACGTCGTCCTCGCGGCGACCGCGTTCACCTGGATCGACCCCCGGGTCCGGGTCGCCAGGGCCGCCGCCGCGCTGCGCCCCGGCGGGGTCCTCGCCACGATCGCGACCCACCACATCAAGGGCGGCACCGAGGACTTCTTCGCCGCGGCGCAGGAACCCTACGAACGGTTCGACCCGTCGACACCGCCCGGCCTGCGCCTGAGGCCCGCGGCCGACATCCCGTACGACAGCGCCGAATCGGGCGGTGTCCGTACGGACCTGAACAGTGCGGCGGCGCCGGGCTCCGACCGCTTCGAACCGCCCGTCTTCCATCGCTACGAGTGGGACGCCACGTACACCACGGACCAGTACCTGGCGCTCCTGTGCACGTACTCGGGGCACCGCGACCTCGCCCCCGGGCCCCGCGCCGGACTCCTCGCCGCGCTCGGCCGTCTGATCGACCGCGACCACGGCGGCACGATCACCAAGCGGTACCTGACGGAGCTCCGCACGGCCCGCAGGCGCGGCTGAACCACCGTTCCCGCGGGCCGAGTCGGGGCGCCCCGTCCGGCTTAGGGTGGGCGGCATGAGCGAAAAGCTGACCGTAAGCGTCCTCGGCACCGGCATCATGGGCGCGGCGATGGCCCGCAACATCGCGCGGGCCGGGCACTCCGTACGGGCCTGGAACCGAAGCCGCGCCAAGGCCGAACCGCTGACCGCCGACGGCGTCCACGTCACCGACACCCCGGCCGAGGCCGTGACCGGCGCCGATGTCGTCCTGACCATGCTGTACGACGGTCCCGCCGCCCTCGACGTGATGCGGCAGGCGGCCGACGGGCTGCGGCCGGGAGCGGCCTGGATCCAGTCGACGACGGCGGGCCTCGACGGCCTGGAGGAACTGGCCGCGTTCGCCGCCGACCACGACCTCGTCCTCTTCGACGCCCCGGTGCTCGGCACCCGCCAGCCCGCCGAGGCCGGGCAGCTCCTCGTCCTCGCCGCGGGCCCCGGCGAGCACCGCGACAGTGTGGCGCCCGTCCTCGACGCGGTCGCCGCGCGCATCGTGTGGACCGGTGAGGACGGCGCCGCGGGCAGCGCGACCCGGCTGAAGCTGGTCGCGAACAGCTGGGTCCTCGCGACCACGAACGCGGCCGGTGAGGTCCTCGCCCTGTCCCAGGCGCTGGGCGTCGATCCGCAGCACTTCTTCGACGCGATCGCGGGCGGCGGCCTCGACATGCCGTATCTGCGGCTCAAGGCCGGGCTCGTCCTCGACGACAAGCTGACCCCGCCCCAGTTCGCCGTGGACACCGCCGCGAAGGACGCCCGCCTCATCGTCGAGGCGGGCCGCGCGAACGGCGTCCGCCTCGACGTCGCCGAGGCGAGCGCCGCCCGGCTGACCCGCGCCGCCGAACTCGGCCACGGCGACGAGGACATGGCCGCCGCGTACTACGCCTCGTTCGCACCCGACGCGGACTGAGCCGCGAGGCCCGCGCCGCCGCCCGCCGTCATCCCAGGTGCGGGATCTCGATCGCCGGGCACTTGTCCATGACCATGGCGAGGCCGGCGGCGCGCGTGCGGTCGTAGGCCTCCTCGTCGATGACGCCGAGCTGGAACCAGACCGCCTTGGCGCCGACGGCGACCGCCTCGTCCGCGACCGGGCCCGCGAGGTCGCTGTTGACGAAGACGTCCACCACGTCGACGGGGAACGGGATGTCGGCGAGCGAGGCGTAGCCCTGCTCGCCGTGGACCGTCTCCGCCTTGGGATGGACGGGGACGACCCGCTTGCCGAAGTGCTGGAGCACCTCCGCCACCCGGTAGGCGGCACGGGAGCGGTTCGAGGACAGGCCGACGACGGCCCAGGTGTCACCGCTCTCGGTGAGGATGGTGCGGACGGTTTCCCGGTCGCCGTACATGGACGCCTCCTGCGGACGGTGTGTCGCTCTCGTAGGCGTAACCCGGCGGGCGCCGGGAGGATTCCGCTCAGCGGGCGGCAAGGACCTCCCGGGGGACGAATCCCTCCGCCGCGAGCCGCTGCCACAGCTCGTCCGGGACCGGGAAGCGGGCGGCCGCCGCGTTCGCCGTGACCTCGTCCGCCGAGCGGCAGCCGACGACCACCGAGGTGACGGCCGGATGCAGGTACGGGAACTGGAGCGCGGCCGCGGGCAGCGGTACGCCGTACGCGTCGCACAGCTCCCGGGCCCGCCGCGCCCGGTCGAGGGTCCGCGCGGGGACCGGCCGGTAGTTGTACATCGCGCCGGGCGTCGGGTCGGCGAGCAGACCGGTGTTGAACACGCCGCCCACGACCACGGCCGTGCCCCGCGCCGCGCACCGGGGCAGCAGCGTGGTCAGCGCCTCGTGGTCGAGGAGCGAGAAGCGGCCCGCGACGAGCACGACGTCGACGTCGAACTCGTCGACGTAGCGGGCGAGCGGGGCGCTGTGGTTCATGCCGAAGCCCAGCGCCCGGACGAGGCCCTCCTCGCGCAGCTTGCGCACCGCCGGGTACGCGGTGCGCCGGATGTCCTCGGCGTAGTGGTCGGGGTCGTGGAGGTAGAGGATGTCGACGCTGTCGCGGCCGAGGCGGGTCAGGCTCGACTCCAGGGACTCCCGGATGCCGCGCTCCGTCCAGTCCGTGACGACCTCGCCGGGGGAGCCGTCCGGGCGGGGGCGCAGCAGCCAGCCCGTCTTGGTGGAGATCACCGGGTCGGTGATCCCGGCCGGGCCGAGCAGCCGTCCCAGGCGTTCCTCGGCCTGGCCGTGGCCGTAGCGGGGCGCCGTGTCGACGTACGTGATGCCTTCGGCGGCCGCGGCCTTCAGCGTCGCCGCCGCGTCCTCCTCGGTGACCTCCGCGAAGAGGCCGCCCAGGGGTGCGGTGCCGAGGCCGAGCCGGGGCAGGTCGAAGGGCAGTCGGTGCGTCATGCCGTCTCCCACGGGGAGGCCAGGGCCGCGCGGCCGGCGCGCAGCGTCATGGTCAGGGTCAGTCGGATGCGGGTGTTCCCCGGCAGGTCGACGCGGCAGTACGGTCCGTCGACCGGCTGCTCCGGGCCGTCGTCCACCCGGACCGTCGCGACGTGGTGCTCGGCGAACGAGCCCGTCTGCACGAGCAGGGAGCGCGCCGAGCCGCCGAGATTCACCAGCTCCACCACCGTGTGCTCGGGGCGGATGTCGGTCACGAGCGCGGCGACGTCCGTGGGCAGACCGGGGCGGCGCGCGTCCATGTCGTGGTAGCGGACGTGGAGTTGGGTCAGGCCGCCGTTGTAGAGGACCTGCGGGGAGCCGGTGGTCAGCTGCAACAGGGCTTCCGTGACGACCGGGTTGAGATGCTGCCAGTGGTGGATGTCCAGGACGTCGGGGCCGACGGCCGGGTCGGTCGGGTCGTTCTCGATGGCCGCGACCCGCTCGGCGCAGCTCGCGAGGGCGCTGCGCAGCATCCGCTCGGGGAACCCCGGGTTGCGCCCGTGCAGGAACTCGTACCAGGGCTCCTCGTGGCCGGCCTCGTCCTTGATGCGCTGCGTGTGCACGGCCGTCCAGTCCCAGGAGGAACCCGTGCGCAGCACCTCGATGCGCTCCCGGTCGGCCTCGTCACGGCTGAAGTGCCACAGTCCTACGGGGAGTTGGCCCGGCATGACGGTGTAGTCGAACCAGCCCGCGTCGTTGTGCCGCTGCGGCACCATCAGGGTGCGCTCGGCCTCCATCGCGGCCAGGTGCGGGTCCCAGCGTTCGCCGAGCGTCCCGCGCTCGTCGGCGCCGCGCTGTTCCGCGTGGCGCAGCACGGTGTCGAGCGGGTTGCGCGCCAGGTCGAGGAAGCCGCGGTCGCCGGTGAGGAGCGTCGCGTTGGCCGCGCCGACGAGGGTGGAGCTGGCGACGGGGGAGAGTCCGTGCGGCCAGGACCAGCCGTAGTGGCCGCCGTACCAGCGGCCGTCGAGGTACTCGCCGACGACGCCGTGCGCCCCGGCGTTGTCGGGCACCACCTCACGGCCTTCGAGCCGCTCCCGCCACACGCCCACGTACTCGGCGACCCAGTCCGCGTACCGCTGCTCCCCGCTGAGCAGGAAGGCGTGGGTGGCCAGGCCCGTGGCGCCCAGGTTCGCGAGGGTGTCGCCGCGGCCCATCCGGTCCCACATCGCCCGGCCGTACGCGCGGGCGAGTTCCGGTGACGCGGCCAGCTCGTCGAAGGACGTGACGCCCTCGAAGCCGTCCAGCGGAAGCCCGTACGGATGCAGCGCCAGGCTCCACGGGAAGTACGGCTCCTCGTCGCTGAACCCGAAGCGCGGCCCGGCGGCGCCGTTGTGCGGGGCGCGCAGGACCCGGTGCTCCGGGTCGTAGTTCGGACCGCCGGGAAGGTACAGGTCGGCGAACCGGCCCGCGAGCGCGCGCAGTTCCGGGTCGCCGGGGTCGGCGAGGCACAGGCCGTAGAAGAGCAGCAGGCCCTCGCCCTGGTGGAACCAGTCGTAGCCGCGCTCCAGGCCGTCGACGAGCATGCCCATCTCGGTGAGCTGTGCGGTGACCCCGCGCCAGTGCCGCCGCGCCGCCGTCAACAACTCCGCGCTGCCGCCCAGGACATACAGCGTCGGCCAGTTGAAGAACGGCTCGTAGAAGTCGTCCACGCCGTCCCGGCCGTCCATGCCCGCACCGAGCGTGTCCCGGAAGACGAGCCGGCCGTCCCCCTCGGTATAGCGGTCGGCGAAGAGCCGCCACGCCTTCTCCTGCGCGGCGAACAACTCCCTTTCGAGCAGCGCCCATCGGGGGTGTTCGGTGAGCGTCCGGCGCGCGGTCAGGCGGGGCCCGAACGTCTCTCCCCCTGTCTGTGTGCCGTCGGTCGGCTCAGGCCTGAGCATCGAGAACACCCGCTCCCTCGTCACCTACGTATTGAACAATCGCCCATCGATAGACGATGGTTAGAGTCACCGGCGGGGAGCCGACGTGTCAATACGTAGGCGGCGAGGGAGCGGACCGTGATCGACTGCCATGTCCATCTGTGGAACCCGGCCGAGGGGTTCGGGTGGATCCGGCCGGAGAGCGTGCACCACCGGGTCTTCGACGAGGCCGACCTCGGCCGATCAGGTGCGGACGTACCGGAGTTGGCGGGTGCCCTCCTGGTCGAGGCGTCGCGCGGGGACCTCGGTGAGACCCTCGCGCTGCGGGCGCTGCGGCTGCGCCGCCCGGATCTGGTCGCGGGCTACGTGGCGAACCTGCACGTCCACGGCGACGAAGGCGCCGGGCGGTTCCTGGAGCGGCTCGACGCGTGGGGCGCGTCCCGTCCCAACGGCATGCGGCTCGGCGGCGCCGCCTGGAAGGACACCCCCGAGGCGGCCCGCGCCCTCGTCCCCGTCCTCGCCGCGACCGGAGTCGTCCTCGAACTCAACCTTCACCAGGGCGCGTTGACCGCGGCGGCCGAGGTCGCCGAGCGGCACCCCGCGCTGACCGTCGTCGTCGACCACCTCGGCAACGCGCCGCACCTGCGCGCGCGGGACGCGGGGGACTGGCACCGGGACGTCGAACGGGCCGCGGCCGCCCCGAACGTGCTGGTGAAGGCCTCCGGGCTGCTCACCCAGCAGCACGGGGTCGAGCCGGCGCGCGTCGCGCACCTGGTGCGCCACGTCGTCGACACCCTCGGCCCCGACCGCTGCCTGATCGGCTCCGACTGGCCGATCTGCCTGCCGCGCGGCACCCGCGCCGCCTCACTGGCCCTGTCCCGCAGCGGACTCGACCACCTGGACGCCGGCGACCGCGAGCGCGTCCTGCACACGAACGCCGTCCGCGCCTACGGCCTCGACGGCTGACCACTCACCCTGCCCCCCGCCCTCACCCGGAGGTTCCCCATGGCCCAGTTCGACCTGCCCCTCGACGAGCTGGAGAGATACCGCCCCGACATCCCCGAACCGGACGACCTCGACGCGTTCTGGCGACAGACCCTCGACGCGCAGGAACAGCACGACGTGGCCGCCGTGTTCGAGTCCGCGCACAACGGGCTCGCCACGATCGACACCTTCGACGTCACCTTCGCCGGCTACGGCGGCCACCCCGTCCGCGGCTGGCTCCAGCTGCCGGTCACCCGCTCCGGCCCGCTGCCCGTCGTCGTCGAGTACCTGGGCTACGGCAGCGGACGCGGCGCCCCGCACGAGAAGCGGCTGTGGGCCGACGCCGGCTACGCGCACTTCGTCATGGACACCCGGGGGCAGGGCGCCGAGACGCCCGACCCCGACCCGGCCACCGGCGACGTCGCCGCCCCCGGCTTCCTCACCCGCGGCGTGCTCGACCCCGAGCGCTCCTTCTACCGGCGCCTGTACACCGACGCGGTGCGCGCCGTCGCCGCCGCGCGCACGCACGAGGCCGTCGACCCCACCCGCACCGTGGTCACCGGCACCAGCCAGGGCGGCGGCATCGCCCTCGCCGCCGCGGGGCTCGTCCCCGACCTCGTGGCCTGCATGCCGGACGTCCCGTTCCTGTGCCACTTCCCGCGCGCCACCACGATCACCGACATGCCGCCGTACGCCGAGGTCACCACGTACGTGAAACTGCACCGCGAGCACGCGGCCACCGTGGTCCGCACCCTGTCCTACGTCGACGCCGCGACCCTGGCCCGCAGGGCGAACGCGCCGACGCTCTTCTCGGTCGGCCTGATGGACCGCATCTGCCCGCCCTCCACCGTGTACGCGGCGTTCAACCATTACGGCGCGCTGCGGAATGTGGACCAGGCCGACAAACAGATCCGGGCCTATCCGTTCAATGACCATGAAGGCGGCGGGCCCACCCACGAGACCGTGAAATTGGAATGGCTGGCCAAGCAGCTGGAAACATCCGTGTGATTCCATCGATAGACGATGGGTGCGTATCATGGCCCGACAAGGGATCAACTGACGTGCCCCGGCGCGGGATTGGGAATTCATGGCATCTGACGCGTCAGCTGGTTTCGTCTCCACGCTGGCTACGAACAAGGACCGGTTCCGCAAGACGCTGATCTCGGACCAGGTCTACGACCTGCTCCGGCAGGCCGTCGTCGAGGGCGACCTGGAGCCGAACGACCGGGTGGTCGAGTCGGAGATCGCGCGGCGGCTCGGGGTCAGCCAGGCCCCGGTGCGCGAAGCGGTCAAGCGGCTGGCCCGTGAGGGCCTGCTCACACACGTGCCGCGCCGCGGCCACTTCGTCGTCGAGATCTCCTCGAAGGACGCCGAGTACGCCCGGCAGGTGCGCGAACCGCTGGAGCGTCTCGCCGCGCAGCTGGCGGCCGAGCACGCCACCGAGGAGCAGCTCGCCGAGCTGGACGCGGTGGTGGACCGGATGCACGAGGCGGTCGCCGCGGGCGACGTCAGCGGCTTCCGGGACGCCGACATCGAGTTCCACACCCTGGTCAGCCAGTTCGCGGGCAACCCGTTCCTGGCCCGGATGTGGGAGGTCATCGAGCCGAGCCTGCGCACGCTGCGGGCCATCTCCGACCCGCTCTTCGACGGCGACCGGGGCGCGATGGCCGAGGAACACGGCCGTCTCGTGGGCCTGTTGCGGTCCGGTGAGCCCGACAAGGCCGCGGCGGCCTTCGCCGATCACGCGGCGGGCCGCGGTCCCGTACCGGACGCGCGCGAGGTGAGGAAACCGCGGAAGAGGGTCGCCGCAAAGAAATCAGGCTGACTCGATAAGGGGCCCGGTGCGGAATTCCGCACCGGGCCCCTACTGTTTTGCAAGTGAGTTGCAGAGTCTGCGTGAAATCGGGGAATTATCGGCGGGCGCCGGCCTCCCACTTCGGTGCGCCGTACTGATACGCGCCCAGACTCGGTGTCGCGTCCGTGGAACCGTCATTGATCCCGGGCAGCGGGATCGCCGCATTGCGCGCCGGGGAATCGGCGGTCAGCCGGAAGTCGTGGTTCGCCGCGTCGACGAAGCGCGGATCGCTCTCCGGGGGAAGGTTGTTCGACAGGACCAGGCCGCCGTTCGTGGCGTCGGTCAGGCCCCGGATCGTCCCGACGTTGTTGTAGATCCGGGTGCCGGTCGACGCGTTCGGCTCCTTCACGTAGAACAGCGTCATGCCCCCGGTGTTGTTCGCGACGAGGTTGTCGTGCGAGCCGGTGCCGAGCCCGTTGAGCATCACCGTGCCCTCGCGGTTGCCCCAGCCCACGTTGTTGTGGATCCGCAGATCGCTCTGGCCGTTGTCCGCGTACACCCCGGAGATGCCGAACGTCGACGACGTCGTGGTCGGCGCCGGGTCGTGCAGCACGTTGTGATCGAGGGACGAGCCCATCATCGACGCGCTGCAACAGGTGTAGATCGCGGCGACGTCCAGGCTGAGCCGCGCGTACCCGGAGATGTCGTTGTACGCGATGACGTCCTTGCCCGGGGCGAGGCCCTCCACGGTGTTCCACTGGAGGTTGATGCCGCTGCGGCCGACGCGCGAGATCGTGTTGTGCGTGACGGTCTGGCTGTTGCCCTGCACGGCGATACCGGCCGCGTACGTGCCCAGGTAGTCGACGTCGTGGATGACGTTGTCGGACGCCGTGTTGTTCTGGCCGCGCAGCGCGATGCCGTTGCCCGCGCTCAGCGACAGATCGCTGTTCACGACCTTGTTGTACGTGCCGTCGATGATGAGCCCGGTGTCGGCGACGCCCCGCGTCACCGTCGAACCGCAGTCCGTCGCGCCCTGGGTGATGTCCGTGTAGTGCGACAGGTACTGGCCCTTGATGCCGTCGAGCGTGACACCGGTGCTGGTGGGGCCCGTCCGCACGGTCGTGGCGAACAGCGAGATCCCCGCGACCTTCGTGTGGCTGGTGGCCGTCAGATCGAAGCCCAGGGTGCGCCGCTTGGCCTCCATCCGGTGGTTGTCCGGGTCGTCCTCCCCGTACACGTACAGCCGCTTCGCCGTCGGGTCGTAGAACCACTCACCGGGGTGGGCGAGCTCGCCGATCTTGCCGGACAGCGCGTAGCGCGTCTCCTTCGGTACGACCTTGTGGACGCACGGCGGTGCCACGTCGAGGGTCACCGAGCCGACGGCGGAGCTCTTCACGGTCCCGGTGGCCGAGACGTACCAGTAGCCGGTGAGGGCCCGCGCGCCGTCCCAGTAACCGGCCGGGCGGGTCAGGTCCGCGTCGGCGATCGTGGCGCTCGCGCTGCCCTCACCGGCGTACTGGAGCGAGGGGTCGAGCAGGTCGAGTCCCGGGTAGGGCCATTGGGCCTCGACGCCCATCTTTCGGTCGGTCAACACCTGCACCGTGGACACGTCGGAGCCGAGGTCGACATCGGTGCTGTAGATGTGGCCGGCCGCCACCGCGTCGCTGAACTGCGAGTCGGCGGCGTACGGATCGGTCGTCGCGATCCGCGCGACATCGGCGGCGGTCACCGGGGCGAAACCGGTGAGCGACGAGGCGCCGCTGACCGTCACGTCCGCGCCGGGAGCCGCCCGGTACGTGATCGGCAGCTCGGCGGTGCCGGACCGGGCGGGCACCACCGTCTCCTCGTACCGGCCCGACACGATCTCGCACGTGTCGCCCGGCACCATCACGTCCGCGCACTTCTGGATGTGCCGGAACGGATACGTGGCGTCGGTCCCCGCGGCGCTGTCGTCACCGTACGGACCGACGTAATAGACCTTCCCCGCCTGCGACGTGGCCGGATGGGCGGCGGCCGGGTGACCGGCCGCGACCACCGCGAGGCAGGCGAGCAGTACGGCCGCGGAACGGCTTCTTCCTCTCCTGGGCACTCCGAGATCCTTTCTCCTGGGGCGGCTCAGCCCTTGACGGCGCCGACCGTGAGACCGCTGATGATGTGGCGCTGCATGTAGATGAAGAAGATGACGACGGGCGCGACGGCGAGCAGCAGGTTCGGGAACACCTTCGTCAAATCCGTGGAGTACTGGCTGATCCCGGCGTAGATCGCCGTCGTCACCGTGTAGTGCCCGGAGGACGGGCTGAGCAGGATCTGCGGCGACACGAAGTCGTTCCAGATCCCGATGGAGTTGAGGATCAGGACGGTGACGACCGCGGGACGCATCAGCGGGAAGATGATGGTCCAGAAGGTGCGGTAACGACCCGCGCCGTCGATCGTCGCCGCGTGGTCGATGTCCACCGGGATCGTGCGGATGAAGCCGACGAACAGGAAGATGCTCACCGGCAGCGTGGACGCCACGTCGTGCGCGACGAGACCGGTCACCGTGTTGGCGAGGCCGATCTCGCGCAGCACGTAGATCACCGGGATGATCACGGCGGCGCCCGGGATGAACGTGCCCGCGAGGAAGTACAGCAGCACCAGCTGCGTACGCCGCTGGAGGCTGCGCGCGATCGCGTACGCCGCCGGACCCGCGAGCAGGATGCAGAACACGTCCACCAGCACGACGAGGAACAGCGTGAAGCCGTACCCGCCGATGACGTTGAACTGCGGGCTGCTGATCGCCGCCGACATGTGCGCGAAGGTGAGCCCGCCGAACGGGATCGAGAACGGGTTGTCGAGGATCTCCTGCTGCGACTTGAACGCGTTGACCACGAGCAGGTAGATCGGCACGACCATGACCACGAGCAGCACACCGAGCAGTACCCGGCGCACCGGTGAGCGCGACTCCTCGCGGTCCGCCCGCACCGTGTCGTCACTCCTCGGCCGGCTGCCCCGCGCGGCCTTCGGCCGGTCGTCGGCCTGTGCCTCAAGTACCACCACTGCTGCTCCTCAACTCCCTGTCGCGGCTTGGTCTTGGCGGTTGCGCAGCGCCGTCACGAAGAGGGCGAGCGCGGCGGACACCACCATCAGGAACACCGCCTGCGCGGTCGCGTAACCGACCTTGGTGCCCTCGAAGGACCGGGCGAGGATGAGATACGTGAACGTCTGCGTCGACCCGGCGGGACCGCCGCCGGTGAGGCTGACCACGATGTCGTACGCCCGGATGAGCCCCACCAGGTTCAGGACCGTCGCCACGGTCACCACGGGCGCGATCATGGGGACCACGACCCGCAGATTGATCTGCCTCCTGCTCGCCCCGTCGATCGCCGCGGCCTCCAGGAGCTCGGCGGGGACGGTCTGGAGGGCGGCGACGAACAGCACCACGTTGAAGCCGAACCCGGCCCACACGATCACGGCGATCAGTGAGATCAGCGCGAACGTCTCGTCGAAGAGGAAACCGACCGGTTCGACGCCGAACTTCGCGAGGGTGTTGTTGATCGCGCCGTTCGTCCCGAGGATCGCCGCCCACAGATAGCCGAGGATCAGGGCGCTGATCACGTGCGGGAAGTACGCCACGGCCCGGAAGAACGAGTTCGAACGGGACCGGCCCTTGAGCGCGAGCGCGTACACGAGGCCGAGGCCCACCATGAGCACCGTCCCCGCGCCCGCGATCAGCGCCGTCACGTACCAGGCGTCCGTCGAACTCGGGTCGTCGAAGAGGTGCTTGTAGTTGTCGAGCCCGATGAACGAGGCCGTGGAGAAGCCGTCCCAGTCGGTGAGGCTGAGGTACACGGCGACGCCCACCGGGACGACGGTCATCACCGTGTACAGCAGGACGGCCGGGCCCATCATCCCGAACGAGACCGCCGCGTCGCGCAGCCGCGCCCGCCGCCGGCCCCGCAGCTGCTCCGCGGTCAGCCGGTCGCTCAGCCCTGCGAGTTCCACCACTTGTCCAATCCGTCGGCGACGGCCTGCGGGGACGCGCCCGTGTACAGGGACTGGACCTGCTTGTTGAGCTCGTCGCTGAACCCGGCGATCGGCTGGCTGTCCCCGGACTTCACGAGCACCGAGGGCGCCTTGTCGAGGATCTTCTGGACCGACGTGCCCAGGCTCGACATCGGGTACGTGAAGCCCTCGCGCAGATTGCCGTCGGAGGCGAGCTGGCTCTTGATGGCCTGCGGGTCGGTGGTCGCCCACTTCACGAACTCGATGGCCTCGGCCTTGTGCCGCGACTTGTTCACCACGGTGTACGGGTTCGAGATGTTGCCGAACTGGCCCGAGGGGTACGTCCCGTCGGTCGGCATGGTGAACACACCGATGTCGTCGCTCTTCTTCGCGGCGTCGGCGGCGGGCACGAAGAACGAGCCCATGATGTACATCGCCGACTTGCCGTTCAGGAACGCCGTCTGGCCGTCCGCGTAGGTGAGACCGAGCGCGCTCTTGTCGAGGTAGCCCTGGTCGATCCATTTCTTGTACGTCCGCAGGTAGGACAGGTAGCCGCTGTCGGCGAAGGACGCCTTGCCCCGGTTGCGCTTGGCCGTCCACTTCGGGTCCTCGGTCAGGACGCCCGCGTCGGCCATCATGGAGAACTGCGAGCCGGTGACCCACTGCCCCGCGGTCTGGAGCGGCTTGTAGCCCGCGTCCTTCAACTCGCCCATGGCGGCCGTGAACTGGTCCATGGTCTTGATGCCGGTCGCGTCCAGACCCGCCTTCTTGAAGGCGGCCTTGTCGTAGAAGACGAGCGACTGGATCTGCTCGCCCACGCCGACCACGTAGTGCTTGCCGTCGACGGCGTACTGGTCGGCGAGCGGTGTCTTCGCGGTCCAGGCCTGGTCGGACAGGTCGGCGAAGAGGGACGCCGTGTCGGCGGTCGGCGTGATCTGCTGGGCGACGTCCGGCGGGTCGCCGGCGGCGAGGTCCTGACGCAGCTTGGCGTCCGCCGAGATCGTGCCGGTCAGCTCCAGCTTCACCGTCACGCCCGGGTGGGCCTTCTCGTACGTCGCGAAGAGGTCGTTCCAGTACTTCTCCGTCAGGTTCGGCGTGATGTTCACGATGACCCGGAGGGTCGTGCCCTCCGCGGCCTGGTCGGACCCGCCGCCACAGGCGACGGCCGAGGCCATCACCAGGGGGGCCACGGTGAGCCCGCAGGCACGGCGCCACATTGTTCTCATCGGACACGCTCCGTTGCGTAGTCGTGGTGCTCAGACGTCTTGCTCGGTTGCCTTGTTCAGGCGTCTGGCTCAGATCTCTTGCTCAGATCTCTTACTCAGTCGTGAATAATCGATAGCTGGTGTTCGGCCGCCGGGCTCCCTGTGGAGCAGCGAGGGGGGAGGGGAGGTGGCGGTGGCGCGGCGGCGAACGGCCCGCGCCTCAGCGACTATCGTCTATCGATTGCCGATGCTATGGGCGGCAGTTCGCTTCTTCAAGAGTCGTGCAGCGACCAACCACCGTACGGACAGGCGACCTTCGGCCCCAGGGGCGCGCACCGTGAGCGTGAGCCGGGTGAGGTGGTCGCCCCAACTCCTGCTCAGCAGGGGGTCGTCCAGGTCCCGGCGCACGACCGTCGCGGTCGCGAGACGCGCGTCCCAGCGCATGCGCAGACCGCTTCCGTCCGGTGCGCGGACCGTGGCCCAGCCGTCCCCGAACGCGACCTCACCGGCCAGGACATGGTGCACCGCCACGCGTTCCGGGCCGCCCCGCCACCGGTCCTCGACGGTCACGTACGCGGCGTCGGCCGTCCGCGCCCGGGTCAGTCGCACCGTACGTTCCCAGCGGTCGACGGCGCCCGAGGGGTACGCGGCACCGATCTCCGCGGTCAACTCGGTGATGTCCGAGCCGAGTTCGACCCGTACGTCCCGGGCGCGGTGCTCCGGACCCGGCCGCTGCGGGGCGCCGGGCTCGGGCACGTTGTGCCAGTCGCCGCGCAACGGCCAGGCCGCGTAACGGTCCGGGCCGAACGTGGCCGCCGTGTACGTGGGTCTGCCGACGTCCACCACCAGTGGCCTGCCGTGCACCGCGACCCAGTACGAGCCGACGTCGAGGTGGTTGTGGTGCTCGCCGTTGTGGCCCGCCTTCACGGCGACGGTCAGGCCCTCGGCGCTCGCCGCCGTCTCGCGGGCCACCAGGACCTGAAGGCGGGGCAGCCAGGTCTCACGGGCCGACCACGGCGCGGCCCCCGACACGACCGGGGCCGTGACCGCCCGGCACCATTCGGCGTCGGCCAGCGCCGTGAGCGCCCGCCCGAGCCCGGCCCTCGGCGGCGCGGCCCGCCCCGCGCCCCGGCCACCGCGTGTGCCACGGTCTCCGGCTGCCCGAGCCGCACACCCCAGCGGAACGGCACCTGCCAGGGCTGCCGCGCGTCGAGCCGGGCGGGCGCGTCGCCCACGTTCACGTACCAGGCGCCGCCGAGGTGCATGCGCTGCGGATAGCGCAGCAGCTCGGCGAGCAGGGGGAGGCGGCGGGCGTCGAGGGCCGGGGCGGCGGTCCTGCCCTGACCGTCCCGGTCCACGGGACCGGCCTCGGCGAGGAGGTCGAGGATCTCCAGCAGGCGGCACGCGCCCACCCACCAGTACGCGATGCCCTCGTCGATCCCGCCGTCGTCGGGCAGCGTGGCCACGTAAGGGTCGAGGCCCTCCACGACGAGCCCGACGAGCCGCGCGCGCCGGGCGTCGTCGTCGCACAGCAGCAGGGCGCAGGCGAGCACCGCGCCATGGATCCACGGGTTCCAGTTGTTGGCGCTCCCGTCGGCGCCGATCCAGCGCCAGTCCCGGCGCCGCTCGAACGGCAGCAGCACCCGCCGCTCCACCTCGCGCCGCAGCCGCCGGCGCAACCCCGGCATCCTGCGGTCGAGGTGGGGGCCGAGCGCGTGGTCCGCCCAGGCGAACAGCGCGGCGACCTCCGCCGCGCCCAGGTCCAGGTACGGGTCGTCCGGGTCGGGCACCCACTCGCCGCGCTCCGCCGTGAACCGGTCGTGCGGCGCCCAGCACCAGGAACTCGCCTCGGCGAACGCCATGAGTCCGTCGATCGCCGCGTCCAGGTGCGGACACGCCTCGGTCTCCCCGGTGGCCGCGGTGGTCCCGGTCGCCGAGGTCGCGTCCGCCGCCTCGCCGGTCAGGACGGCGGCGAGCGCGAGCAGCGAGACCCGTTCCTGGAGGTCCCAGGCCGCGTTCTCGTACGCGCCGCGATTCCCGTCGCGGAAGGCACGCGCCCACGCCCCGGCGGACAGCCGGGGTTCGGGGCGGTCCAACTCCCGTGCGGCGTCGGCCAGTACGGACGCGCGGATGTCCGGCGGCACCGCGTCCCACACGGCACGGC
This sequence comes from Streptomyces sp. Q6, assembly GCF_036967205.1. Lineage (NCBI taxonomy): Bacteria > Bacillati > Actinomycetota > Actinomycetes > Kitasatosporales > Streptomycetaceae > Streptomyces > Streptomyces citrinus. The sequence goes on along the minus strand of NZ_CP146022.1, from coordinate 1,165,057 downwards.
AGGTGACATCGGGGACCTTCACCCGCCCCGCCGGCGTGAGCGGCCGGTTCCCGAGGAGTTCGCTCAGCGGCCCCGGCACGGTTTCACTCCCCGCCGTCGTGTTCGCGCTCAGGACCGAGTTCGAGCTCGATCACGGGGAGCAGCACGTCGGGCCGGGCGATCGGCAGGTCCAGGGTGAGGGTGCCCGCCGGCTGGCCGGGCGGCGCCAGGTTGTTGTGCTCGTGCCGGGCGCCGTCCGTCTCGTGGAAGCGGATCTCCGAGCCGTCGTGCAGGAGTTGGGCGTAGCGCACCCGCCCCGCGAGGCCCGGCAGGTGGAGGTGCTTGAGGGGCCAGGCGAGGAGGTGCAGATAGAGGTGCCGCCCGCGCTGCGTGTAGAGCGCGTTCGCGGGCGCCTCGAACGCGCTCGCTCCGGCGCCGTGCACGGACCGGGCGTGCGGCGCGGTCCACTCGGCGATGGCCCGCAGGATCTCGCGGGCCCGCGGATCGAGGGCGCCGCGGCCGGTCGGTCCGACGTTCAGGATGAGGTTGCCGCCGCAGGCCACGGACTGCACCAGCATCCGGACGAGCAGCGCCGGATCCTTGTGGTCGTGGTTGTCGCGGTCGTACCCCCACGAGCCGTTGAGCGTGTGGCACGCCTCCCAGCGCACCGGCTCCCCGTCACGTTCGAGCGGCCGGTCCGGCTGGTACTGCTCGGGTGTGACGTAGTCGCCGGGTATGCCCATCCGGTCGTTGACGAGGATGCCCGGCCGCACCTCCCGTACGACGCGCATCAGATGGTCGGCGCCCCACTCCTCGGGTCCCTTCTCCGGATAGCTGAAGTCGAAGAACAGCAGGTCGATCTCGCCGTACCCGGTGAGGAGTTCCCGCACCTGCCCCTCCATGTACGCGCGGTAGCGCGCCATGTCGCGGGGCTCCCGCTCCGCCGGGGTGCCGCGCAGCGGGTGGTGTTCGTCGACCGTGAAGTCCGGGTGGTGCCAGTCGAGGAGCGAGTAGTACAGCCCCACCCGCAGCCCTTCGGCGCGCATCGCCTCGACGAACTCCCGCACCAGGTCACGCCCCGTCGCCCGCACCGACGTGTAGTCGGTCAGCGCCGAGTCGAACAGGCAGAAACCGTCGTGGTGCTTGGCGGTCAGGACCGCGTAGCGCATCCCCGACTCCCTTGCGGTGCGCGCCAGTTCGCGCGCGTCGAACAGGTCGGGGTCGAAGCGGTGCAGGTAACGGTCGTACTCCTGCTGGGACATGGACTCCCGGCTGCGTACCCACTCGTGCCGCGCGGCCATGCTGTACAGCCCGAAGTGCACGAAGAGGCCGAACCTGGCCTCCTCGAACCACCCTGCTGACGAGGCGAGTTGAGTGTTTTCGGGGGAAGCACCGGCCACCGGGATCTCCTGACGAGGCAACGAACGGAAGCGATCAGTGAAGCGGCGAACGGAAGCGGTGGGACGCATTGACATCACTAATCGATTGGCTGTTATCTACCATCGATAGGCGATGATGTCACTGGCGTTGCGTGCGACGAGCGCGCGGAGAGGCACGTGCATGCACCCGACTGGGGATCAGAAGGCGCCGTCCACGGGGAAGACCCGTACGAACGGGACGGAGGTGCCCGAGCCTCGTCCCTACGACTCGATGCGCGCGCCGGTCCACACCTCGACCTACGTACGGCCCACCGCGCGGATGGTGGAGGCGCTGAAGGACGTCAGCGCGGCGACGGCCTGCGCGAAGCTCCACCAGATGGGCATCACCCGGACGTTCATCGACGGGCCGGTGCCGCTGCACCGCGAGCCGGACGTGAAGATCACCGGCGGCGCGGTGACGTTGCAGTTCCTGCCGCAGCGCGAGGACGTGTTCAACGGCGCCGAGCAGGAGGACATCGAGCGCAAGACCCCGCTGTGGGGCGTCCTGGAGTCCATCAGGCCCGGCGACGTGCTCGTCGTCTCCGCCCACGGCAGCCACTTCACCGGCTGCCTCGGCGACATGCTGGTGCGCTACTTCAAGCTGCGCGGCGGCGCCGGGATCGTGGTCGACGGACGGGTCAGGGACGCGGCCCGGATCCGGGCGCTCGGCGTGCCCGTCTGGTGCACCGGCGTCACTCCGCACTACGCGTCGCAGACCGAGCTGTTCCCGTCGGCGTTCAACGTGCCGGTGGGCGTGGGCGGCTCCCTCGTCACGCCCGGCGACCTGATCGTCGCCGACGAGGACGGCGCCGTCGTCGTCCCGCAGGACAAGGCGGTCCCCCTCGCCGAGGACTCGCTGCTGCACCAGGACCGGGAGGCGTTCGCCCGCCGCCGGCTCGACGAGGGCGCGCGTCTCTCCGACTACTACCCGCTGACCGGCGAAGGTCTGACGGAGTACCTGGCGAGCCGCGCCGCCACCTGACCGGCGCGGGCCGGCCCGCGGGCCGTGTCAGCCCCCGTCGGCCGGTCAGCCCACGTGGACGCGCGGCCGCAGCTCCGGGTCGGACTCCGCGCGCCGCAGGACCTCCCGCGTCACCGGCGCCACCTCGCCGTCCCCGAAGACGAGGAAGCGCAGCAGATGGCTGACGGGGTGGCCCTCGGTCCAGTTGAAGTACGCGTGCGGGACCTCGCCCGTGCGCTCCCGCAGGTTCATCAGGACCGCGGCGACCGTGTTGGGGACGCCGGGCCCGTGCACCCGCAGCCGGCGCACGCCGTGCTTCTCGTCGCCGTGCACGACCAGGTCCTCGGTGAAGTCCGACGAGTCCTGGATGAACACCTCCAGGAACAGCACCGGGCCGCCCTCCGGGATGTGCGTGTCCTCGCGCTGGCAGTACTCCTTGTTCCGGTACTCGGCCGTGCTGTGCTCCTGCGGTTCGTTCGCGATGATCCGCAGCGGGCCCTGCGCGGCCGCCTCGTCGATGATGCGCGCGGCCGTCTCGTCGTACGTCACCGCGCCCGCCCGCAGTTCGAAGGCGCGATGCACGCGCGACGCGAAGGAGGTGACCAGGATCGCCACGATGAAGATGAGGGCGATCTTGATGCCGTCGGGGCGCTCCACCACGTTCGTGACGAGCGTGTACGCGAAGACGGCGGTGATCGTGCCGAAGCCGATCGCCGCCGCGCGGTGCCCGCGCCGGTGCACCGCGACCGTCGAGGCGAAGGAGGCGGAGAGCATCAGGACCAGGACACCGGTCGCGTACGCGCCGGACTGCTCGTCGACGTTCGCGTTGAACCAGAGGGTGATCGCGACCGCCGCCGCCATGAAGGTCAGCACCAGCGGGCGCACGGCCCGGGTCCACTCCGGGGCCATGCCGTAGCGCGGCAGATAGCGCGGGACCAGGTTCAGCAGACCCGCCATCGCGGAGGCTCCGGCGAACCACAGGATGGCGATCGTCGAGATGTCGTACACCGTGCCGAAGGCCTCGCCCAGGTAGGTGTGGGCGAGATAGGCGAGCGCGCGCCCGTTCGCCGAGCCGCCGGCCTCGAACTCGTCCTGCGGGATCAGGATCGTCGTCGCCAGGCTGGACAGGAGCAGGAAACCGCTCATGATCAGGGCGGCGGTGGTGAGCAGCTTGCGGGTGTCGCGGATACGGCCCTCGGGCTTCGCGAACGTGTCCGTCGGGTCGCCCTTCACCTGCGGCATCACGGCCACGCCGGTCTCGAAGCCGGACATGCCGAGCGCCAGCTTCGGGAAGACGAGCAGCGCGACGCCGACCATCACGAAGGGCGAGGAGTGCTCCGCCGTCATCGCGTCCCACCAGTTGGTGATCTTGACCGGCTCGGTGAGGACATGGGTGGCGGCCGTGACGAGCACGACCACGTTCAGCGCCAGGTACGCGGCCACCAGCACCACGGCGACCCGGATCGCCTCACCGAACCCCTTGAGGAAGACCGCGCCGAGCGCGGCGAGGAGCAGCAGCGTGATCCAGGTGTTTGCGCCGTGCAGCGACGTGGGGGCGAAGGGGTTCTCGACGACGTGCGCCGCCGCGTCCGCCGCCGACAGCGTCATCGTGATCATGAAGTCGGTGGCGGCGAAGCCGAGCAGCACCAGGACGAACAGCTTCCCCGCCCACCACGGCAGCAGCCGCTCCAGCATCGCGATCGAACCCTCGCCGTGCGGCGACTCCTTGGCGACCCGGCGGTACACCGGAAGCGCGCCCAGGAGAGTGAGCGCGATCAGGACGAGCGTGGCGAGCGGCGACAGCAGACCGGCGGCGAGCGCCGCGATGCCCGGCTGATAGCCCAGCGTCGAGAAGTAGTCGACGCCCGTCAGGCACATCACGCGCCACCACTTGTGGCCCTTGTGCTCCTGCGGGGCGTGACCGTGCGGCCCCTGGTGACGGGCCGTCTGCTCGCTCAGTCCCTCCAGGAGCCAGGACCGCCAGCGGTGCGTGGCGGCAGGCGTGGCTACAGGCTGGGCGGCAGGGCTCTCGGCCTGGGTGCCGGTCATGGGTCGACGCTTCCTGTTCGGACGGCTCGGACGGTGTCGCCTCACGACGACGACGAGCGAGTATCCATCACATCGTCGCCCGTGCGTCGGGCGGGGGCGAGCCCGGCGTCACCTGCGCATACGCTGGTGCGATGCCGGACGAGTACCGCACCGTGGCCCACGAGGGCGTGCACGAGACAGAGATCAACCGTTCGCGGTTCCTGTGCGCGCTCGCGCCCGCCGCCACCGAGGAGGAGGCCCAGGCCTTCGTCGCGCGCGTCCGCAAGGAGCACCCGACGGCGTCCCACAACTGCTACGCGTACGTCATCGGCGCCGACGCCTCGATCCAGAAGGCCGGCGACGACGGCGAACCGGGCGGCACCGCGGGCGTCCCGATGCTCCAGATGCTCACCCGGCGCGAGATGCGGTACGTCGTCGCCGTCGTCACCCGCTACTACGGCGGTGTGAAGCTCGGGGCGGGCGGCCTCATCCGGGCCTACGGAGGTGCGGTCGGGGAGGCCCTCGACGCGCTCGGCACCGTGACCCGGCGGCGCTTCCGGCTCGCCACGGTGACCGTGGACCACGCGCGCGCCGGAAAGATGGAGAACGACCTGCGGTCCACGGGGCGCGAGGTCCGCGACGTCCGCTACGGCGAGGACGTCGCCATCGAGATCGGGCTGCCGGAGTCGGACGTGGAGCGGTTCACCGCGTGGCTGGCCGATGTGAGCGCGGGGTCGGCCGGGCTTGAACTGGGGGGAGAGGCGTACGGGTGAGGGGGCGGGCGGTTTCGCGCGTACGGCTCCGTCCTCGCAGGGCTCGGCAGGCCGCCAGGGCTCACGGGGCTTCTCGGCCTTCCAGGGCTCATCGGGGGCGTAGGGGCTGCGTCCTCGTGTGACCTGCGTGTGAACAGGTGGTCGGCCCTCTCGACGCGGCGGCGGGGCGACTGTTTGAATCGCGGTATGGATGCAGGGCGAAACGAACTCACGCGGCGACGGCACGTCGACCTCGCGCGGGTCTCCAGCGCCACCTGTCGCCGCTCCCGCTGAGCCGCGCTCCCACCGGGCTGCCCCGCTCACCCGCACCGCTCCTCCCGCGCAACTCCTCCCGCCGACACGGCGGTCGAGGTCACTCCCGCCTGTCCCGGCACCGCGCACGTCCGCGTGACGTGTGCGTCCGCTTCCGCCCGCACGCCTTCGCGCACCCGTACGCCCTCGTGTAAAGGACCTCCCGTGGCCGTCCTCCTCGCCCTCACCGGCAGCGCCTCCGCCCCCGGCACCTCCCGCACCGCCCGCCTCGTCCAGGACATCGGGCGCCGGTACGCCGCGCACGGCCACGAGGTCCGCCACCTCGACGTCCGCGACCTGCCCGCCGAGGCGCTGCTCTCCGCCGACGTCGCCGATCCCGAAGTCGCCCACGCCGTCGGCCTCGTGGCCCGCGCGGACGCCCTGATCGTCGCGAGCCCCGTCTACAAGGCCGCGTACTCCGGTGTCCTGAAGACCTTCCTCGACCTTCTCCCGCAGTACGCGCTGCGCGGCAAGTCCGTGCTGCCCCTGGCCACCGGCGGCTCGCCCGCGCACGTCCTCGCCGTCGACTACGCGCTGCGCCCCGTCCTCACGTCCCTCGGAGCCGATGTCGCGCAGGGCTGGTTCGTTCTCGACCGGCACATCACCGTCGCCGCCGACGGGTCCGTCACCCTCGCGCCCGAGACGCGGGAGGCGCTCGCCCCGGTCCTCGACCGCTTCGGCGAGGGCCTGCCCACCGGCGCACGCCTCGCCGCCGCGTAGCCCGCCCGGCCCGCCCGTCGGTTCCGTAGCCCGCCCGGCCCGTCCGTCGGTTCCGTAGCCCGGCCTCTGCCTCGCCGGTTCCCGTGCCGCCGGGTTCCGTCTCCGCGGCTTCTGTCTCCGGCCTCCGTCTCCCGGCCCCTGTGAGGACTCGTATGTCCCTGACCTTCCACTGGTTCCTGCCCACCAACGGCGACAGCCGGCACATCGTCGGCGGCGGCCACGGCGTCCCCACCGGCGCGGCCGGCGGCGACCGGCCCGCCTCCCTCGCCTACCTCGGCCAAGTCGCGCGCACCGCCGAGCAGTTGGGCTTCGAGGGCGCGCTCACCCCCACCGGGGCCTGGTGCGAGGACGCCTGGCTGACCACCGCGATGCTCGTCGAGCAGACCGAGCGGCTGAAGTTCCTGGTCGCGTTCCGGCCCGGCCTCGTCGCACCCGCCCTCGCCGCCCAGATGGCCGCCACCTACCAGCGCCACTCCGGGGGACGGCTGCTCCTGAACATCGTCACCGGCGGCGAGGACCCCGAACAGCGCGCCTACGGGGACTTCCTCGACAAGGAGGCGCGCTACGCCCGCACCGACGAGTTCCTGCACATCACGCGCGCCCTGTGGCGCGGCGAGACCGTCGACTTCGACGGGGTGCACGAGCGCGTCGCCGGGGCCCGCCTGAACCGGCTGCCCGACCCGGTCCCGCCCGTCTACTTCGGCGGCTCGTCCCAGGTCGCGGGCCCGGTCGCCGCCCGGCACAGCGACGTCTACCTGACCTGGGGCGAGCCGCCCGCGCAGGTCGCCGAGAAGATCGACTGGATCCGTACGCTCGCCAAGGCCGAGGGGCGCGAGGTGCGGTTCGGGATACGGCTGCACGTCATCGCCCGCGACAGCGCCGAGGAGGCGTGGGCCCAGGCGGACCGACTGCTGTCCGGGATCGACCCGAAGACCGTCGCCGAGGTCCAGGCCGGGCTCGCCCGGTCCGGCTCCGAGGGACAGAAGCGGATGCTCGCCCTGCACGGCGGCAGCGCCGACCGCCTGGAGATCCACCCCAACCTGTGGGCGGGCATCGGCCTCCTCCGCGGCGGCGCGGGCACCGCGCTGGTCGGCTCGCACACCGAGGTCGCCGACCTGATCGCCGAGTACCACGCCCTCGGCATCGACGAGTTCGTGCTCTCCGGATATCCGCACGTCGAGGAGGCGTACTGGTTCGGCGAGGGCGTCCTTCCGGTCCTCGCCGCGCGCGGGCTGTGGCGACACCCGGAGGCGCGCCGCCCCTGACACGGCTGCTTTGCCACGCTCCCTTCTGCCACGCTTGGCCCGCGGGGCGACGGGGGGGGCGGTCCGGGCGGTCCGGGCGGTGCCGGACGGTTCGGGTGATGCGGTCGCTTCAGCCGTTTCGGCCGTTCCGGCCGTGATGTCGGACCCACCCGTTAGCCTCGTGTGCCATGAGGCTGCTGCATACATCCGACTGGCACCTGGGGCGCGCGTTCCACCGTGTGTCGATGCTCGACGCCCAGGCCGCGTTCATCGGCCACCTCGTCGACACCGTGCGCGAGCGCGGCGTGGACGCGGTGGTCGTGTCGGGTGACGTGTACGACAGGGCGGTCCCGCCGCTCGCCGCCGTCGAGCTGTACGACGACGCGCTGCACCGCCTCGCGGACCTCGGCGTGCCCACCGTGATGATCTCCGGCAACCACGACTCGGCCCGCCGCCTCGGCGTCGGCGCCGGACTCATCGACCGCGCCGGCATCCATCTCCGTACGGAGCCGAACCGCTGCGGCGACCCCGTCGTGCTGGCCGACGACCACGGCGAAGTCGCCTTCTACGGGCTGCCGTACCTGGAGCCCGCCCTGGTCAAGGACATGTTCGGCGTGGCGAAGGCGGGGCACGAGCATGTGCTCGCCGCCGCCATGGAGCGGGTGCGCGCCGACCTCGCCGAGCGCCCCGCGGGGACTCGGTCCGTCGTCCTCGCACACGCCTTCGTGACCGGCGGCGCCCCCAGCGACAGCGAGCGCGACATCACGGTCGGCGGCGTCGCCGCCGTCCCGTCCGGCGTCTTCGACGGTGTCGACTACGTGGCGCTCGGGCATCTGCACGGCAGCCAGGTCATCTCCGAGCGCGTGCGCTACAGCGGATCACCGCTGCCCTACTCCTTCTCCGAGGCCGACCACCGCAAGAGCATGTGGCTGATCGACCTCGACGCCGACGGCGCCGTGAGCGCCGAGCGGATCGACTGCCCGGTGCCGCGCCCGCTCGCCCGCGTCCGCGGTGACCTCGACGATCTGCTGGCCGACCCGGACCTCGCAGGCCACGAGGAGTCGTGGGTGGAGGCCACCCTCACCGACGCGGTCAGGCCCGACGACCCCATGGCCCGCCTCACCGACCGATTCCCGCACACGCTCAGCCTCCTCTTCGAACCGCGCCGCACCGAGACCCGGCCGGACGCCAGCTACGCGGAGCGCCTCAAGGGGCGCGACGATCACGAGATCGCGGAGGACTTCGTGACCCACGTCAGGGGCGCGGGGCCCGACGACGACGAGCGGGTGGTGCTGCGCGCCGCGTTCGACGCCGTGCGGACCGACTTCTTCCGGAACGGCACGCGCGAGGTCGCCCGGTGAGGTTGCACACACTGACGATCACGGCGTTCGGGCCCTTCGGCACGACGCAGAAGATCGACTTCGACGCGCTGTCGTCCGCAGGGCTCTTCCTGCTGCACGGGCCGACCGGCGCCGGGAAGACCTCCGTCCTCGACGCGGTCTGCTACGCCCTGTACGGGACCGTGCCCGGCGCCCGCCAGCACGGCAGCGGCCAGGGGCAGCACCTGCGCAGCGACCACGCCGAGCCGGGCGTGCGCACCGAGGTCGCCCTCGACCTGACCGTCGCGGGCCGCCGTCTGGAACTCACCCGGCAGCCGCCGTTCGCGCGCCCCAAGAAGCGCGGCACCGGTTTCACGACGGAGAAGGCGCAGAGCTGGCTGCGCGAGTACGACGCCGCCGCGGGGGAGTGGAAGGACCTCAGCCGCTCCCACCAGGAGATCGGAGAGGAGATCACCCAGCTCCTCGGCATGAGCAAGGACCAGTTCTGCCAGGTGGTCCTGTTGCCGCAGGGCGACTTCGCACGGTTCCTGCGGGCCGACGCCGAGGCCCGGGGGCGACTCCTCGGGCGGCTCTTCGACACGCACCGCTTCGCCGCCGTGGAGCAGCGGCTCGCCGAGGACCGGCGCGCCGCCGAGAAGCAGGTCACCGCGGGCGACACGGAATTGCTCGCGGACGCGCACCGGATGCAGCAGGCCGCGGGCGACCTCGTGGACCTGCCGCCGGTCGACGCCGCACCCGGCGACCCCGGCCTCGCCGACGCCGTCCTGACCTGGGCGGCGACCGCCCGCTCCAGCGCCCGCGAGCACTACACGCACAGCCATCTCGCCCTGGCCGCCGCCGAGTCGGCCCGGGTCGCGGCGCAGCGCGAGCTCACCGACGTACGGGAGAGACACCGGTTGCAGCGCCGGTTCGCCGAGGCGCAGAGCCGGGCCGCGTCCCTGGAGGAGCGGGCCGACGAGCACCGGGCGCTGCGCGAGCGGATGGAGCGGGGCCGCAAGGCGGAGACGGTGGCACCCGCGCTCGCGCTGCGGGACGCGGCGGACGCGGAGCACACGGCGGCGCAGCGGGAGGCCCAGGAGGCCCGGCGGGAGCTGCGGGCAGCGACCGACAGCACGCTCCTCGGCGGCGCCGGGCAGCACACCGCCGACACGGCTGACACCGTCGACGCCGACGGCCCTCCGGAGGCGCTCGCCGAGGCCGCACGGCGTGTCGCACAGGAGCTCGGCGGGCTCGAAGCGGCGCGCCGGGCCGAGCGGCGCCTCGGCGACCTCGCGCGGGAACGGGCCGGACTCGACCGCGAGGAGCGTGCCGACACCGACCTGCTCGCCGAGGCCGCCCAGTGGCTCGACGCATGGGACGGCCGCCGCACCGAGCTCCAGACCCGTGTCGACGACGCCCAGGAAGCGACGACGCGCACCGAGCACCTCGCCGGACAGCTCGACCCGGCACGGCAGCAGGCGCGCGCCGCCGTCGAGCGCGACCGGCTCGGCGCACAGACGGACACCGCTCAGGCCGCGGCCCTGCGCGCCCGCGAGGACGCGTCCGCCGCCCATGAGCACTGGCTCGCCCTGAAGGAACAGCGACTGCGTGACGTCGCCGCCGAACTCGCCGAGGGGCTCGTGGACGGCGCGCCCTGCACGGTCTGCGGCGCCACCGAACACCCCGCGCCCATGCGGAAGTCCGCGGGTCATGTCGACCGCGCCACTGAGGAGAGCGCCCTCGCCGCCTACCGCACCGCGGACGAGCGGCGCACCGACGCCGAGCGCCGGCTCGGTGCCGTACGCGAGGAACTGGCCGCGGCGAAGGCCGCCGCCGGCGACACACCGGCCGGGCAACTCGCCGACGCCGTACGGGAGATGGAGGCGCGACACGCCGACACCCGCGCCCTCGCCTCGGGGCTGCACGCGGCCCGCGAGGCCCTCGCCCGCGCCGAGAGCGAGCACGAGCGCCGGCTCACCGCCCGCCAGGACGCCACCACGCGCACCGCGGCCCGCGCCGCCGCGCGCGACGCCATCGAGCGTGAACAGGGAACCCTCGAAGGGAGTTGGCGCAGGCGCGCGGAGCCGCCGAGAGCGTCGAGGTGCGCGCCGCACAGCTGGAGCGGCGGGCCGCCCTGCTCACCGCCGCCGCGGACGCGGCCCGCGCCGTGGAGGACACCGCGCAGCGCCTCAAGGACGCGGACGCGCGACTCGCCGACGCCGCGTTCCGCGCCGGGTTCGACACGCCGCAGGACGCGGCCGCCGCCCTCCTCGACGACGCAGGACACCGCGACCTCCAGCACCGCCTGGACGCCTGGCAGTCGGAGGAGGCCACGATCCGCGCGGTGCTCGCCGAGGAGGAGACCGCCGCGGCGGCCCGGTCGCCACAGGCCGACGTGGCCGCCGCGCTCGCCACCGCCGAGGCCGCCGACGCGCGCGTCCGCGCAGCGGGCTCCGCCCGGGACGCCGCCGCCCGCCGCTGCGACGAACTCGACCGGCTCTCCCGCCGCGCCGCCACCGAGGCCCGCCGACTCGGGCCGCTGCGCGCCACGTACAACCGCGTCGCCCGGCTGGCCTCCCTCGCGGCCGGCACCTCCGCCGACAACGAACGCAAGATGCGCCTGGAGTCGTACGTCCTGGCCGCCCGCCTCGAACAGGTCGCGGCGGCGGCGACGGCACGCCTGCGCCGCATGTCGTCCGGGCGGTACACCCTCGTGCACTCCGACTCCCTCGCGGGGCGCGGGCGTTCGGGCCTCGGCCTGCACGTCGTCGACGCGTGGACGGGCCGCGAGCGCGACACCGCGACCCTCTCAGGTGGCGAGACGTTCTTCGTGTCCCTCGCCCTCGCGCTCGGCCTCGCCGACGTCGTCACGGACGAGGCGGGCGGCGTCCGTCTCGACACCCTCTTCATCGACGAGGGCTTCGGCAGCCTCGACGACCAGACCCTCGACGAGGTCCTCGACGTCCTCGACGCCCTGCGCGAGCGCGACCGCAGCGTCGGCATCGTCAGCCACGTCGGCGACCTGCGCCGCCGCGTGCACGCGCAGCTGGAGGTCGTGAAGGGGCGGGAGGGGTCGATGGTGCGGCAGCGTGGGGTGGGGGACGGGTAGCGGGGCGGGACAGGATTCGGTGCGGGTGTGCGGGTGTGCGGTGCCGAGCCCTGGCCGCGCACCCGGGCCGGGTCCGTCGGTCGTGCACCCGGGCCGTGTCGGTCGGTCGTGCACCCGGGCCGTGTCGGTCGGTCGTGCACCCGGGCCGTGTCCGCCGACCGCGCACTCGAGCCGTGTCCGGCCGACCGCGTACCTGACCCGGCGGCCCGCCCGGCAGGGCCTCAGTGGCCGATCGCTCGCCGTGGCAGCGGTGACGAGTACACGACGCTCGTCGTCACGGAGCCCAGCGCGCCGATCTTCCCGGAGACCTCCTCCAGATGCCCCATCGACCGCGCCGCCACCTTGATCACGAAGCAGTCGTCGCCCGTGACGTGGTGCGCCTCCAGGATCTCCGGCGTCACGGCGACGAGGTCGTGGAACGGCTTGTAGTTCCCGTTCGGATAGCGCAGCCGCACGAACGCCAGGATCGGCAGCCCGAGCCGCTCCGGCACGACCACCGCCGTGTACCCCTGGATCACCCCGGCCTCCTCCAGGCGGCGCACCCGCTCGGTCACGGCGCTCGCGGACATGGACACCGCCCGCGCCAGTTCGGCGTAGCTCGCCCGGCCCTCCTGCTGGAGGACCTCCAGAATGCGCCAGTCGGTGGCATCGGGGACGTAGACGGATGCGGGTGTGGAATCGGCGGTCATGAAGCAGGGATAGCAGGGGAATCCTCGGCAGATCAAGCGCTATCCCGGCGATCGGGCCTTCAGCCGCACGGCCACCGGCCGTAGATTTCTGGTCAGGAAGAACGCGCCGGGCAACGCGCCACAGCCGCCGTCCCGATCGCACGAACCGTACGAACCGCACGAAACGGTACGAACCGCACGACCCACAGGGGGCAGCGCCATGACGACGACCACCACGACCACCGCCGCCACGACCGCGACGGCGACCACGTCCACCGAGACGACCCGGGCCACGCCGGCCGCGCCGACCACGCCGGCCCCTGTCAATCCGGTCCTGCGGGTCGCCCCCGCCTCGCCGGCCGCCGCGGCCGCCTACTTCAGCGCCAGCCTCGCCTTCCACGCCGATGTGTCCGACGTCGCCGCCGCCCTCGCCGCGGACGGCGACCCCGGGTTCGTGGTCGTCGACTCGCGCTCCACCGCCTCGTGGGACCAGGGCCACGTCCCCGGCGCGATCCACCTGCCGACCGCACTCATCGCCGAGCAGGCCGAGAGGCTGCTCGACAAGTCCGTCCCCGTGGTCACGTACTGCTGGGGCCCCGGCTGCAACGGCGCGACCCGCGCCGCCCTCGCCCTCGCCGAGCTCGGCTTCCAGGTCAAGGAGATGCTCGGCGGCTTCGAGTACTGGGCCCGCGAGGGCTTCGCGTACGAGACGTGGGAGGGCCCGGCCCGCAAGGACGCCGACCCGCTGACCGCGCCGGTCGACTCCGACGACTGCGGCTGCTGACCCGCGGGAACCACCGTGTCACGGGGACGCGCGCGCAAACTCCGCGTCCCCGTGACACGCCGGATGCCACCGGCTCCGGATCAGAGCTTGGACAGCTCGTCCACCAGGTCGTCGAGCCCCAGGGACCCCTGGGACAGCGCCGCCATGTGCCACGCCTTCGCGTCGAACGCGTCGCCGTGGGCCGCCTGCGCGTTGGCCCGGCCGAGCAGCCACGCCCGCTCGCCCAGCTTGTAGCCGATCGCCTGGCCGGGGATCGACAGGTACCGGGTGAGCTCGCTCTCCACGAAGTCCGCCGGGCGGCTGCTGTGCGCCCCGAAGAACTCCTGCGCCAGCTCGGGCGTCCACCGCTCGCCGGGGTGGAACGGCGAGTCCGCCGGGATCTCCAGCTCCAGGTGCATGCCGATGTCGACAATGACACGCGCCGCCCGCATCATCTGCGCGTCCAGGTAACCGAGCCGGGTCTCCGCGTCGGTGAGGAAGCCGAGTTCGTCCATGAGCCGCTCCGCGTACAGGGCCCAGCCCTCCGCGTTGGCCGAGACGATGCCGAGCGTCGCCTGGTAGCGGGAGAGGTCACCGGCGACGTGCGCCCACTGCGCGAGCTGGAGGTGATGGCCGGGCACGCCCTCGTGGTACCAGGTCGACACCAGGTCGTAGACGGGGAAGCGGGTCTGCCCCATCGTCGGCAGCCACGTACGGCCCGGCCGCGAGAAGTCCTCCGACGGCGGCGTGTAGTAGGGGGCCGCCGCGCTGCCGGGCGGCGCGATGCAGGACTCCACCGTCCTTACCCGCTCGGCGAGTTCGAAGTGGGTGCCGTCGAGCGCGTCGATCGCCTCGTCCATGACGTTCTGAAGCCACTGCCGCACCTCGTCGACGCCCTCGATGTGCCGCCCGTGCTCGTCGAGGTGGGCGAGCGCCACCCACGGCGTCGCGGCCCCGGGCAGGATCTTCTCCGCCTCGGTCCGCATCTCGCCGAGCAGCCGGTGGAACTCGCTCCAGCCGTACGCGTACGCCTCGTCCAGATCGAGGTCCGTGCCGTTGTAGAAGCGCGACCAGCGGGCGTACCGCTCGCGGCCCACCACGTCGGGCGCCCCCTCGATCGCGGGCGCGTACACGTCGCGCATCCAGTCGCGCAGCGCGACCGTCGCGGCGTCCGCGGCGCGCGCCGCCTCGGTGAGTTCGGCGCGCAGAGCCTGGGGCCCGTCGGCGCTGAACTCCTCGAACCAGCCGGGCTTCTCGCCCGTACCCGCCCACTCGGTGAGCTGCCCGATGAACGTCTCCGTCGGCCGCGGGCCTCCGTACAGCTTGCGCTCCAGGCCGAGGGTCAGTGTCTCGCGGTAGCCCTCGAACGCCGCCGGCACCGCCCGCAGCCGCTCGGCGATCGCCGCCCAGTCCTCGTCGGTCTCGGTCGGTGTGACCGTGAAGACCTCGCGTACGTGGTGGACCGGGGAGCCGAGATTGGTGACGACGCGCAGGTGCTCCTCGGCGTCGTGCACGGCGAGTTCGGCGGTGAGCCGCTCGCGCAGCAGCCGCGCGCAGCGCCGCTCGACGTCGTCGTCGGCGCCCGGCGCGCGCTCCGCCTCGTCGAGCCGCGCGAGCGTGTCACGGGCGAGATCGGCGAGGGCCGCGAGACCGGCGGGGGACAGATCGGGGAGCTTGCTCGACGACGCGCGGACGCCGAGGTACGTGCCGTTCACGGGGTCGAGGGCGACGAGTTCGTCGACGTAGCGGTCGGCGATCTGTCGCGGCAGTGGGGCCTGGGGCTGAGAGGTGCTCGCGGTGTCTGACATGCGGACATCCTCGTACGAGTCAGGGGGCCGCGTCACCATGATGCGCATCCGGCGTCGCGGGCGCGCCCGGCGGCAGCAGCGGGCCGCACTCCCACTGCTGGAAGATCAGCCTGGTCTCGACCCGGGCGACTTCGCGATGCGCCGTGAACTCGTCGAGCACCAGGCGCTGAAGATCCGCCATGTCCCGCACGGCGACCTGCACCAAGTAGTCGTCCGGGCCGGTCAGATGGAAGACGGTCCGCGCTTCGGGCAGCGCCCGGATCCGCTCCACGAACGGCCCCACCAGCTCCCGGCGGTGCGGCCGCACCTGCACCGACAACAGCGCCTGGAGCCCGCGGCCGAGGCGCGCCGGATCGAGCCGCAGCACATGCCCGAGGATCACCCCCGCCCTGCGCAGCCGGGTCACCCGGTCCAGACACGTCGACGGCGCGACGCCGACCTGCGCCGCGAGATCCCGGTACGTGGTGCGGGCATCGTTCTGAAGGAGTCGCAGGATCTCAAGATCAACCGGATCCAGTACGAGGGAATCGCCCATCCGGCGAACGTAGCACGGGAGTTGACCCACTCGATCCGGTCCCTGTTCATCCTGGCGCCATGGACATCAACGAGGATGTGACGTACTCCCGGACGGCACCCACCGCACCCCGTCCCCGGGCGCTCGCCACCGAAGCCGTGCACGCGGGCCGCGACGATCTCGCCGCCCTCGGCCTGCACGCCCCGCCCATCGACCTGTCCACGACGTACCCGTCCGCGGACAGTCGCGCCGAGGCCGCCCGCATCGACGCGTTCGCCGCCGACGGCGTCCTCGACGACGGGCCGCCCGTCTACGGCCGGCTCGGCAACCCGACCGTCGCCCGCTTCGAGACGGCCCTCGCCCGCCTCGAAGGGACGGACAGCGCGGTCGCGTTCGCCAGCGGCATGGCCGCCCTGACGGCGGTCCTTCTCGTCCGTCTGTCGGCGGGCCTGCGCCATGTCGTCGCGGTCCGCCCGCTGTACGGGTGCAGCGACCATCTCCTCACCGCGGGCGCGCTCGGTTCGGAGGTCACCTGGGTCGACCCGGCCGGGATCGCCGACGCCGTCCGGGCCGACACCGGTCTGGTGATGGTGGAGTCGCCCGCCAACCCGACCCTGGCCGAGGTCGACCTGCGAGCCGTCGCGCACGCCTGCGGTTCCGTGCCGCTGCTCGTCGACAACACCTTCGCGACGCCCGTGCTGCAACGGCCGGTCGAGAGCGGCGCCCGGCTCGTGCTGCACAGCGCGACCAAGTACCTGGGCGGTCACGGCGACGTCCTGGGCGGTGTCGTGGCGTGCGACGAGATGTTCGCCAGGGAACTGCGCAAGGTGCGGTTCGCGACGGGCGGCGTGCTGCATCCGCTCGCCGGCTACCTGCTGCTGCGCGGGCTCTCCACGTTGCCGGTGCGGGTGCGCGCCGCCTCCGCGAGCGCGGCGGAACTCGCGCGGCGCCTCGCCGGGGACCCGCGCGTCACCCGCGTCCACTACCCGCGCATCGGTGGCGCGATGGTCGCCTTCGAGGTCGCCGGGGATCCGCACGCGGTGACCGCCGCGGTGGAACTCGTCACCCCGGCGGTCAGTCTCGGCAGTGTCGACTCCCTCATCCAGCACCCGGCCTCGATCAGTCACCGCATCGTGGCCGCCGACGACCGCAGGGCGGCGGGCGTCAGCGACCGGCTGCTGCGTCTGTCGGTCGGCCTGGAGGACGTCGAGGACCTGTGGGCCGACCTCGACCGGGCACTGGACGCGAGCGCTTCGGGCCGGCCGTCGGCCGTCAGCGGCGCTCGATCTGCTCGTACGGCGGCCGCGACGCCACCGGTGTCGTATCGAGCCGGGCGGTGATCACCAGCGTGCCCTCCTCGATCTGGTAGTCGAGCGGCAGACCGAGCGCGCGCATCGCCGCGACCATGCCCGTGTTGGACGCCTGCGTCACCGCGTACACGCTCTCGCATCCGGCCTCGACCGCCATCGCGACCAGTCGGCCGAGCAGTTCGGAGCCGACCCCGCGGCGCTGCCAGTCGTCCTCCACGAGCAGTGCGATCTCGGTCTCGTCGCCGTCCCAGAGCAGATGCCCCAGGGCGACGACCTTGCCGGACGCGGTCTGCGCGGCCAGAGTGCGGCCGAAACGGGGGCTCAGCAGGTGGTTCAGATACCGGTCCGCATCGCTGACCGGCCCGTGGTACCGCATGCTCAACGTCCGCTGCGAGCACCGCTCGTGCATCTCCTTCGACGCCGCCACATCGGCGACGTCGGCGCGGCGCACCGTGATCTCGTTGCCCTCGGGCAGCGTCAGCACGTCCTGGCTGCGCGGCACCCGCGGCCCGAGCCGCGTGTCGAGCTCGACGAGGGCGCGGGCCCGCGCGAACTCGGTGGGGGTGAACGGCAGATACGGTCGCTCCACCGTGATGACCCCGCCCTCGGGCGTCCGCAGCCGCATCCCGGTCTCCTCGAAGCCGCCCTCGACCGGGGCGCCGTCACGCCCCGCCGCCCCCGGCGCCGTGGCAGGCAGCGACTTGATCGTGCACCGGCCCAGCAACTGGCGCAGCGCCAACGGCAGTTCCGCCGCGTCCAGCGCCGTACGCGTCGCCAGACCCAGGATCCGGGTGGGCGCGTCCACCAGGTCGTGGGCGTCCGCCCGCTCGATCCAGGTACCGGCCCCGCCGGCCTGCGCGACCGCCCGGGTCAGCTCGGCCGCGGTCAGCTCCTGCGGCGCGCGCAGCAGGAACTCGTCCACGGTGCCGTCCGCCAGCGGGTGCGTCTGAAGGTTGAGGATGTCCACCCGGTGCCGGGCGAACGCCGTGCACAGCGCCGCGAGCGAGCCCGGCTCGTCCCGCACCGTCGTCCGCATCCGCCACAGCACGCTCTGCGCCGGATCGAGCGGCGCGGCCGCCGTGACCGGCCGCCCGGCCGTCGCCCCGGAGGAGGCGGACGACCGGGCGCCGGTATCCGGCGATGGCGGCGCGTGATCGTGGCGCCGTGACCACCACACGTGGAACCCGGCCGTGGCCAGCAGCACCACGGCCGACACCGTGAGCAGCACGGGCCCGTCCGGGCCGTGCCCGATCATGTTGGCCACGGCGTCCGCGACCGCCACGGCCGTGAACAGGGCGGCCAGTTCGACCAGATCCCGGCGCCAGTGGTGGGCGGGCCGGCCGTGCTTCACTCGCGTCACATCAGACATGTCTGGACTCATGCATCCACTGTGAAGGAACGGTGTTGCGTGATCACGAACGGTTTGTGACCGATGGGTAAAGAGTGCTTATGGCTGTTTTGGCCGGTTTTTACTTCTGGATGTGCCGAGTGGCCTTGCGAGAGCCCCCGCCCAGCGATCCCGCCCAGCGGGCCTCGCCCGGCATTTCCCACCCAGCGGTCCCAGTCGGCGGGCCTCGCCCGGCGATCTCAGCGGCGGTCTCGCCGGGCGGCCTGACCTGGTGGTGACACCAGCTCAGCGGCGGTCTCGCCGAGCGGTACTACTCGGCGATCACACCCGGCTGCCGCCTCAGCCGGTCGCCGCGTGCAGCCGTCGCGCCTGCGCCACCAGTCGGGACGAGCCCTTCCGCGCGGCGACATCGGCGAGGCCGGGTATCGCCTCGCGCTCACCCGTCCGCTCCGCACAGTCAGCCGCCACCCCGAGCAGATCGCCGAGTCCCCGCAACGCGACCGGGCTCTCCTTCCTCGCGAGCAGCGTCGGCACCAACCCCCGCAGCACCTGCGACACCGTGCCGAACGCCCCGGTCGCCGCAGCCGTCCCGAGCGACTCGGCCAGGCGCGTGGCCTTGACGTCGGCGAGATCCCAGGCCTGCGCCAGCAGCGAGCCCAGCAGCCGCCCGTCGAGCTGTCGGCGGCCCGCCAGGATCAGCAGCGCGTCCACCGCCGCCAGCCGGTCCTCCGGATGACGGGCCGCCAACCCGTACGCCACCGACAGGTGAACGGCCGTCCCCGCCGTACCTTCTGCCTCGGCGAGCAGCGGCAGATACGCGGCAGCGCCCCGTATCTCGTACACCGTGCAGAACGACACCTCCTGCAGCAGGCGCGCCGCCACGGTCTCGCGCCGCCCGGGAAGTACCGCGAGCCAATGGGCCTGCTCCTGCGGGGTGCCCGACTCGACCTGCCAGTACGACACCGACTCCTCGGGCAACGGCAACGACTTCCCGAGACGCCGGAACGGGTCGGGCAGCCCGTCGTGCAGATCGGCCTGTTCCCCGAGCCCCACGAGCAGATGGCCACTGTCTGCGCCGAGGGTCATTGCCGCCTCCACGGGCGTCGGTGAGCGCAGCCAGTCGGCGAGCCGCCCACCCTCGCGCGTACCGAGCGCTGCCGCATCCCGCGCGGCGTCCTCCGCCTGTGCGCTGCCGCGATCGACCCGCAGCAGGGCCTGCGCGAAGTCGGCACTGCCCACGCGGGCGCCCGCATCCCGGTAGGCCGCGAGACGCTGCACCAGCGCGGCCGGCTCGATGAACCCCGTGCTCCACGTCGGCGTCGCCAGCAGGAAGGGCACCGGCGCGGTGCGGATCTGGTACGCCGCCTCCCACAACCGGGCGTCGTAGCACCGGCGCAGCGCGCTGTCCGCGTGGCTCGCGCGCCCCTGCGGCCCATGGGTGACCGCCTCGTGCAGGACCCCCGTCCGTACGGTGTCGGCCACCGCCGCCGCGACGACCTCCAGGCCGTAGGTGGCGCCCCGGAAATGCGTCTGCGCAAAACCCTGCCGGTCCGAGTCGTACCACCAGCGGCGTGACACCGCCGGCAGCAGCGCCTCCTTCAACGCCGCACGGTCGCGGTACGCATGGCGCATCAGACCGTCGAGGGTCCGCTCGAACGCCGCCATGTCCCCTCCGGACGCGAGCAGCGCGCCCACCTCCTCGGCCACCTCCGCGGCCGAGTCGGGCGCGGAGGCGAGACGGAACGGCTCCGCGGCGGTCGGCAGCACCTCCTCGTACGGCCCGTCGGCGCTGAGACGCACCCCCAGCACCTCCTCGGCACGCGATCGCAGTCCCGCGCTCAACTGGTCCGCCGCGAGAGCCAGTTGACTCCTGGCCGCCGCCCCGGCGTCGGCGATGTGCCGCGCCACCAGCTTCAGGGCCCGCTCCTGCACCTCCGTGTCGGCATGACCGAAGGCCTCGCCCGCAGCGGGCAGGAGCTCGTCGGCCGCCGGACCCCCTTGCCGGCCTATGCTCCTGAGGACCCTGTCGAGCAGGACGAGCTGCGCCCGCACCAGCTTCTTCTCGGGCCGGAACAGCACCGCCACCGACACCTCGGCGAGCGAGCGGGCCGACACCTCACCGTCCAGCGCCAGCGCGCCGAGCACCTTCTGCGCGTACGTGGCGACCGGCGCCGCCCCGTCCGCGCACAGCGCCACCCAGTCGGCGAGCCGCTCCCGCTGCTCGTCGCGGCTCAGCGCCAACCGGTCCAGGACCTTGAGGAACAGCCGGACGTCCGACGGACGTCCGCCGCGCACCAGCCGCGCGACACAGCCGTCGACCAGGGCCTTGCGCTCCAGCACCCCCTCCGCCGCCAGCTCCGCCAGACCGCGCGACCAGCTCCACCGGTCGTTGGGTTCGTACCAGTCGAGGCGGCCGCCGATGTCGTCCGTCTCGAACAGCGCCGCCGTCAGCTCCGCCAGATGAGGCTCGGCGCGCAACCGGTCGGCCAGCGACTGGCGGTGCCCGCGACCCGTGTTGACATGGTCGACCCAGCCGACGACGTACGCCTCCGTCGTCGGAACCGGACAGCCGGACAACGCGACCAGACCCGACAGCACCCCGTACGGCACACCGCGCGACGTCGGCAGTGCCGCGAGCCGGTGGGCCACATCGGCCAGCCACGCCGTCTCACGGTCGCCGAGCAGGTGCAGCAGCACCTGCGGGGCGGCCTGCCGCGACCACCGCCAGTCGGCCGCCCCGAGCCACGTCGCTGCCGCCGCCGCACCGGTGTGGCACGCCGCCCCGGCCGCCTGAAGCGCCGGATAGGCGACCCGGGCGTCGGAGCTCCACGGCTCCGCACGCAGCTCCTTGCGGAATTCCTTCAACGCGGGCAGGCAGGCCCGGCGCTCCACGTCGGTCATCCCGTCGAGGAGATCCGCGACCTCGTCAAGGTCACCCTTGCGCACCCACCGCAGCAGCGTCTCGTGGCTCATCGCACGCCCTCCACGACCACCGCGGCCGAGGTGCCGCTCGTGCCGGGGGCCGCCGCGCCCCGCCGCACCATCCGCACCGCGAGCGCGTGCTTGCAGGGCCCGCGCCCACCTCGATACGTGGCCCACCATACGCACGTACAACTCAACGTCCCCCCGTCCTCGCGGACCCGGTGCACATGACCGTCCTCCGCCGTGACCGTGCCGAGCTTCCCGTCCCACGCCACCGCTCCCGCCCCCAGCAGCGCCCGCGCGTCCCGCAGCCGCGGATTGTGCCGCTCCACGCGGCCCGCCTCGTAGGGCAGTTCACGGTGGAAGTACGCCGCCTCCGCCGTGTCGTACCCGACCCGCCCCGACGTCCCGAGCCGCACCAGGGCCGCCCGCACCCGGTCCACCGGCAGCCCCGACGACGCGGCCAGATCGGCGAGATCGACGCGCGGCTCCCAGGCGAGCAGCACGGATATCAACTCGGCGTCCTCGGCGGCCTGATCCGTGGCCAACGCCTCCAGCACACCGCCTTCCCCGGAGAACCCGCGCGCGGCGTCCGGCGAGAGGGTGAGGGTCAGCCGCATCCCGGGCAGCACCGCTTCCCACGCGCCGGCCACCGCCGCGTCCGAGGAGACGACCGGGCCGTACACCCGCAGCGCCGTCGCGTGCCGCAACACCCGCTGGAGAGCAACGAGCCGCTCCGGCCCCGGCAGGCACACGGCGCCCGGCACCGCACGCGTCGTCGGCCGCAGCGTCCGGCCCGCGGGCACCACCCAGCGTGGCCCGCGCCCCGCCGAGCGCGGCAGCGAGCGCAGGAACCGCACCGCTTCCGACGCCGTCAGCTCGGCCCGCAGCTCGAAGCCGGCCGCTGTCACCTGCGCCTCGGCGAAGCCGCGCAGCCAGCGGTCAGGCAGCGGCACCTTCTTCTCCACCACCGGCCCGTCGAGCGTGGTCACGGCCAGCGCGTCAGGCCCCACCCGCAGATGCAGCGGATCGTCCGAGCCGATCCGTGAAAGGGCCTGTCGCAGCGGGATGTTGACGTCCACATTGGTCGTGCCGTGCCGGATGTCGTCACCGTCGAGCCCTTCCGACAGGACGTCCAGGCGCGCGTACACACCCCCGCAGCCCGAGAACGACTCGAACCGCAGCCGGTCCCCGCTGCCCGTCACGACCGGATCGATCGAGGCCCGCAGCTGCTGCTGGTAGTACCGCGCCGCCGCCACGTCCGCCACCGCGAGCAGCCCGGCCGACGCCACCTGGGGCGCCGTCAGAAACCCGGCGAAGAACTGCGGATGGTCCTGGGGGCCCGCGGGGGTGGCACCCCGCGAGGTCTCCAGTCCCAAGCGGCGGGCACCCGCGGCGGACTCCAGCGCGGAGGGTCGACGATAGGTCACGGCCTGTGTTGATCGCGTCATGGGAAAACCGTAGAGGCCACCACTGACAATCGGCTCTGACCTGCGACTACGCCTACTTCTCGGGGAGTTGGCGGGTATCGGCGGCGGGCCACGGACAACTACTCTCCGCGCTCGGGATGCGTCGGCGTCCCGCGCCCATCGTTCGTCCGCGTTCCGTGCCCGGGATGCGCCCGCGCTCCGCGCCCGCCCCCGTCACTGACCGACGCGCCCCGGCTGCAACGTCTTCGTGAACAGGACGTCGCCGCCCTCCTGCCGCAGCCGCACGGTCAGCTCGCCGCTGCCGCCGTCGATCTCGACCTCGCCGAAGTACGGCGGTGTCTCCGCCGGCGACGTGTTCGCCCGCGCCGGGGCCTTGAGGAACACCTGCTGAGGTCCGAACGTCCCGTCCAGCTTCGCCGCCGGGAAGCCGCCCGCGGCCAGCGGCCCCGACACGAACTCCCAGAACGGCTCGAAGTCCTGGAACGCGGCGTGCGACGGCTCGTAGTGCTGCGCCGACGTGTAGTGCACGTCCGCCGTCAGCCACAGCGTGCCCGTGATCCGCTCGTGCTTGATGTGCCGCAACAGCTCCGCGATCTGCAACTCCCGGCCGAGCGGCGCGCCCGGGTCGCCCTGCGCCATGGCCTCGAAGTTCACGGCGCCGTCCGTCACCACGAGCCCGAGCGGCATGTCGGAGGCGATCACCTTCCACACCGCTCGCGACGTCGACAACTCCCTCTTGAGCCAGGCGAGTTGCTCCGCGCCGAGAATGCCGGTCACGTCGTCGGCCTGCCGGTTCGGCGAGTTCGCGTCGCGGTACGTCCGCATGTCGAGGACGAACACGTCGAGCAGCGGACCCTGCCGCAGCACCCGGTACACCCGGCCGTCCGCGTCGCCCGGCGGCAGCGTCGAGACGGGGAAGTACTCGCTGAACGCGCGCAGCGACCGCGCGGACAGCACATCGACGTTCTTCTCGGTGTAGCGGTTGTCGCTGAGGATCTGGCCCGGGTACCAATTGTTGTGCACCTCGTGGTCGTCCCACTGCGTGATCGTGGGGACCTGCGCGTTGAAACGGCGCAGGTTCTCGTCGAGCAGGTTGTAGCGGAACGCGCCGCGGAACTCCGCCAGCGTCTCGGCGACCTTCGCCTTCTCCTCGGTCGTCACATTGCGCCAGACCCGCCCGTCGGGCAGCGTCACGCTGGGCAGGATGGGGCCGTCGGCGTAGATGTTGTCGCCGCTGCACAGGAAGAAGTCCGGGTCGAGGGCGCGCATGTCCTCGTAGACGTGGTAGCCGCCCCGGTCGGGGTTGATGCCCCAGCCCTGCCCGGCGATGTCACCGGACCACAGGAACCGCACGTCGTCACGGCGCCGCACGGGCGAGGTGCGGAACGTTCCTGTGACCGGCTCGCTCGTACGGCGCGGATCGTCCGGGTCGGCGAGCAGGACGCGGTAGTGGATCTGCTCGCCCGGCGGCAGGCCGCGCAGTCGGGTCGTGCCCGTGAAGTCGGTGCCGGCGCCCACGAGGGGGCCGCGCCATCTGACGGGGTTGCGGAACGATTCGGTCGCGGACGTCTCCACGATCATCCGGGCGGGCCGGTCCGATCGCACCCACACCAGGCCCGAGTGCGCGGTGACGTCACCGGCCTGCACGCCCCAGCCCGCCTTCGGGCGCCCCGACAGGGCGAACGCGGGAGCCGCGGCACCGCCGATCGCGGGCAGCGCGAGCGCCGCCGTCGCGGCGAGCGAACCGCGCAGCACTCCGCGGCGGCCGGGCAGGGGACTCGGCGGACGGTGTGACATGGGCGCCTCCAGTGACGGTTACGACGACGGTGCGGAGCCTGGACCGTGCGCGGCGCCGCAGCGCCACACCTACTGTTTCGCCACGGCGCGCACACGAACCCCAAGTGAACAACTGCCCCCACCATCAAGGGAACCGGGCGCGCGGAAGCCGCATCCAAGAGCCCCGGGTTCAGGGACGCGGCGCGGACACCTCAGTAGCGCGCGTGTTCTTCCGGCCTCCCCGCCACGGCTACCGCTTCGTGCTCCGCGCACGCGCGTGGTCCGCCCGCTGAGCCGCGTGCGCCATCAGACGCACGCCTTCGGAGATGCGCGCGGGCGTCAGATGCGCGTAGCCGAGCACGAGGGACAAGCGTTCTTCGGTGCTGGTCCCGTAATGGCTCAGTGGGCGGACCGCGACCCCGGAAGCGGCGAACCGCTCAAGGAGCGTGCCGTGCGGACCGCAGCCTTCGGGAAGCGTGGCGATGGCGTGCAGGCCCGCCGCGATGCCCGACACCTCCGTGCCCGGAAGATGCTCCTCAAGAGCGGCCAGCAAGGCGTCCCGCCGCTCCTTGTAGGCGCGTTGGCAGCGGCGCAGCTGCCGGTCGTAGTCACCGCGCGCGATGAAGCGAGCGAGCGTGGCCTGGTCGAGCGCCGGATTGCCGAGGTCCATATAGCGCTTACGGGCGACGAGTTCGTCGGTGAGGCCGTCGGGCACGACCAGCCAGCCCAGCCTGAGCCCCGGCGCCAGCGACTTGCTCACCGAGCCCGTATAGGCGACGTGTTCCGGATCGAGCCCCTGCAACGCGCCTACAGGGGCCCGGTCGTACCGGAAGTCCCCGTCGTAGTCGTCCTCCACGATGATGCCGTCCCGCGCGCGTGCCCAGTCGAGGAGCTCGGCCCTGCGCGACGGCGTGTACGCGATGCCGGACGGGAAGTGGTGCGACGGCGTCGTGACCACGGCGCGCACCCCGGACTCCCGCAGCGGCCCCGGGACGAGGCCCTGGTCGTCCACGGGCAGCCGCACCGCCCGCGGCCCCGCCGTCGCGAACAGGTCCTCGTACTGCGGGCTCCCGGGGTCCTCGACACCGACGGCGTGCTGCCCGCGCGCGTGGAGCACGATGCCCAGCAGCGTCACCGCCTGCGTCACCCCGGAGCAGACGATGACGCGCTCCGGTTCCACCACCACACCACGCCGCCGCGCGAGCAGCGCGGCCAGCACCGTGCGCAGCTCCGGCAGACCGCGCGGGTCGGGATATCCGAGCGTGGCGTGCGGCAGCCCGGACAGGGCGTCGCGCTGCGCCGCCGCCCACGCCGTGCGCGGGAACAGCGACAGGTCCGGGCTGCCCGCCACGAAGTCGACCCGGGCGCCGGCGGGCCTGCCGGGCGCCAGATCCCGTGCGCCGGGCGGCGCGGCCCGCACCGCCTCGCCCACCCAGGTGCCGGCACCCCGCGTCGTGCGCAGATACCCCTCGGCGGCCAGTTGCTCGTACGCCTCGGTGATCAGGCCGCGCGACACTCCGAGGTCGCCCGCCAGATCCCGGCTCGACGGCAGCCGCGTCCCCGGGACGAGCCGCCCCGAACGCACCGCGTCCCGCAGCGCCGCCTGCAACGACCGGCCACGCGCGCGTGCCGGGGCGCCGGCCGCAGGCAGCAGCAACTCCCAGGCTGCGGAGGGCGGTTCGGCGCCGCTCACCTCGGTGGCCTCGGGAGGGTGGGGCGACGGTGTCATACCGGTGGACCCTAATGCGCCCCGCCGCCGCGCTCACTCCGCGACCCGATTGGTCCCCGACAGCGGCCCACAAGTGGACCTCGAACCGGACCACCGCGCCTCCTAGCGTCGACGGCATGAACGCCACCTCGGTCCGCGGTTCCCTCCTCGCCTCGCTCGCCTGCATCCTGGTGGGCGGCTCCTTCACCGCCAACAGCGTCCTGGGCGACTACCCGTACGCGGGCGGGCAGTTCCTTCGCTACGGCCTCGCCTGCCTGCTGCTCGTGCCGCTGGTGGGGCGGGGCGGCACGGCCCCGCTGCGACGGCTGACACCCCGCCAATGGGGGCGCCTCGCGCTCCTCGCCGCTGTCGGCATGGTCGGCTTCAATCTCGCGGTGCTCGCCGCCGAACGGACCGCGGAACCCGCCGTACCCGGTGTCTTCGTAGGCTGCGCGCCCGTGATCGTCGCCGTCCTCGTGCCCCTGCTCGGCGGACGACGGCCGCAACGGATCGTCCTCTACGGGGCGTCGCTCGTCGCCGCCGGGGCGTTCACGGTCCAAGGGTGGGGCCGCACCGACGCCCTCGGGATCGCCTTCTCCGTATGCGCCCTCGCCGGAGAGGTGGGCTTCGCCGTCCTCGCCGTACCGGTGCTGCGCCCGCTCGGACCCCGGCTCCTGTCGTGCGTGGTCTGCGGGGTCGCCGCCCTGGAGTCGATGGCCGTGGGCGTCGCCGTCGACGGCGCTTCCTGGTTGCGTGTCCCGGACGGAGCGGAGACCGCCGCACTGGTGTGGCAGGCCGTGGTCGTCACCGTCGTGGGGTTCGTCTGCTGGTACATGGGCATGCAGCGGATCGGCGCGGAGCGGGCCACGCTGTTCTCCGGGCTCATCCCGGTGGCCGCCGCCTGCACGGCCCCGCTGGTCGGCGCGGGGAGCTACGGCCTCGCCCAGGGCGCGGGCAGCGCGCTCGTCGCCACCGGAGTGGCCCTGGGCTCGGGCGTGTTCGGCGGCCGGTCAGCGGCTGGTGTCCAGGATGACGCGCGCCACGAGCGCCGGATCGTCGTTCATCGGCACGTGGCCGCACCCGGGCAGCCGGACCAGCCGCGCGTCCGGCAGGGTGTGCTTGGCCCGGATCCCCTGACGGCGCACGAGAAGCCGGTCGCGGGTACCCCAGGCGATGGTGACGGGCACATCGGGGATGTCGTCACGGAAGCGCACCGTGCGCCCCGCCTCGAGCGTCTGCCGGAATCCGGTCGCGTCCCGCAGCGCCAGGGTCTCGGCGACCACCGACTCCGGTGAACGACGGCCGGGCCGCGCGTAGATGGTGCTCGTCAGCGCCGCGCGCCCGGCGGCCGACCGGGACAGCCGCTCGATCATGGGGAGCGGCAGCGCCTTCGCTCCCTGGCGCATGGCCAACAGCGTGCCGAAGGCGTACCGCCGCTCCGCCTCGTTCCAGAACCCCGCGGGGGACAGCGCCGTGACGGACCGTACGCGCTTGTCCCGGCCCAGATCCAGGGCGAGCAGCCCGCCCAGCGAGTTCCCCGCCACGTGCGGCCGCTCGACGCCGAGATGGCGGCAGAACGCGTCCAGGACGGGCACCACGCTCGTCAGGTCGTAGGCCATGCCGTCCGGCAGCGCGGGGGACCGGCCGAAGCCCGGGAGGTCCACCGCGATCACGTCGCGTTCCAGCGCGAGGATCGGCAGTACCGGCTCCCAGGCCTGCCAGTGGTGGCCTATGCCGTGCAGCAGGAGCAGCGGCTCCCCGGCGCCCGCTCGCTCGTAGGACAAGGACACGGCGTGGGTTCCGCCGGGGCCCTCGATGGTGAAGGACGCCTGTTCCGCCATGTCGCTCGCTCCCTGTCCCCGCCACACCCCGACGGTTCCTTAGAAACCTTGTCAGCAACAATTACCGCTCAGTAGCGTCCAGTTCAAGAGGCGGGAGCGCCCCGACCGCGCCGCCGCTCCCGGCGGACCTCTCAATTCCGTGTGGACAGCGGATGATTCGTCGGTTGGGATGGGGGCGTGGCCGCCGATTCCGTGATCGATGTCTTCGAAGAGCACCGGCCCGTCCTGATGGGCGTCGCCTACCGCATGTCCGGCCGTGTCGCCGACGCGGAGGACGTGGTGCAGGACGCCTGGCTGCGCTGGTCGCAGACCGACCGCGGCCACGTACGCGATCCGCGCGCCTATCTGGTGCGCATCACCACGCACCTCGCACTGGACCGACTGCGTCAGGCCCGGACCCGACGCGAGTCCTATGTGGGGCCCTGGCTGCCCGAACCGCTCGTCACCGACTTCGGGCCCACCGTGCCCGACACCGCCGAACAGGCGGTGCTCGCCGAATCCGTGTCGCTCGCCGTCCTCGTCGTCCTGGAGTCGCTCTCCCCGCTGGAGCGCGCGGTGTTCGTGCTGCGCGAGGCCTTCGGGCTGCCCTTCTCGGAGATCGCCGCGACGCTGGACCGGGGCGAGGCCGCGGTGCGGCAGCTCGGCGCCCGCGCGCGCAAGCACGTCGAGGAACGGCGGCCGCGGTTCGACGTCGACCCTGTCCAACAGCGCGATCTCACCGAGCGGTTCCTCGCGGCCGCGAGCGAGGGCGATCTCGACGGCCTCATGGAGCTGCTCGCTCCCGACGTCCGCCTCGTCGGCGACAGCGGCGGCAGGGCGAAGGCTCCGCTGCGCGTCATCGAGAGCGCCGACAAGGTGGGCCGCTTCCTGGGCGGCGTCGCACGGGAGGGCATGGCCGAGGGCATGCGGTTCCACTTCGTGGAGTTCAACGGAGGCCCCGGGCTGCTCGTCTCCCACCAGGGCAAGCCCGACAGCGCCTTCCAACTCGATGTCCTCGACGGCAAGATCCAGTGCGTCTATATCGTGCGCAACCCGGACAAGCTTCAGTCGCTCCACGAGGCGATGGATCAGACGCCCTGAGATGAACGCCAGTTGAGGCCCGTTCCCGTCGCGTCACGGGAACGGGCCTCCTTCTTGTGTCGCGGCGGTCTCGCTGTGGCCCTGCTGTGCTGTCGCTGTGGCGCGGCACGAACGCCGCATGAACGGATTGCGGCCCCGCGTGAACGCTCTGCGGCAAGGCTCCTGTGCGGGCGGTAACCGATCGAGGATTGGTCTTGACCAAGTCAGGAGGCGGCCCTACCCTCGCAGGGATAGTGCAGGAACCTTTAATAAACAAGGGCGCTAAAAAGCCGCCGGGGCACGGCTGTTGCGGAGGATCAGGGTGGGGACCACGCAGTTGGAAGCGGCACCGGAGCCGAAGTACTGGCACCTCAAGACCGTGCTCAGCGAGGCACTCGACTCCGAGTTCGCCGTCGGGGAGATCCTTCCGAACGAGCGAGATCTCGCGGCCCGCTTCGGCGTGGCCCGCGCCACGCTCCGCCAGGCCCTTGAGCAGCTCGAGCTGGAAGGCCGGCTCCAGCGCCGTCGCGGGGTGGGCACCACCGTGGCGCCGCCGCGAGTGGGTGTCGCCGTCGCCTCCACGGACCAGGACTGGCCCGGCGCCAGCGGAGACGCCTGGCAGGCCGTCGACTGCGTGCCGGACGTGCCGCCGGCCGCGGTCGCCGACATGCTGGAGACCGCTCCGGGGGAGACCGTCCACGTGCTGCGCCGTACGCGCGTCTCGCACGGCCAGCCCGTCGCCGCCGAGCTGCTCTACGTCCCGTCGACCTCGGTGCCCGACCTCACCGCCATAGACGCCCCCTCCGGCGCCGCACGCGCGCGTGCCGTCCTGCGGGAGTTGCAGCGCTTCGGCCTCGACGGCCAGGACCGCGCGGTGGAGCTCGGCTCGGCCCGGGCCGACGACGCGAAGGAACTGGACCGCCTTCCCGGGGCTCCGGTCCTCGTCGTGACGACCCGCTACCTCAGCGGCGGCGTGACCGCGGCCGTCTCCATGGCGACGTACCGGGCGGACACCTGCCGCCTCACCTTCGGCGACAGCGCGGGCGTGGAGATCCACCACGCCCCCCACACCCAGGCCTCCTGACCGGCCTCAGGACACCCGGCTGGGGGCGCGGAGAACCGCGCGCCCAGCCACCACGGACGTGCCCACGCGAAGCCGCCCCTGCGTGACCGTCACTCTGGGCGCCCCCACACCGCCGCTGGCGACCATCGCCGCCCACGGGCGCGACGAACTGCCCGCCCAGGCCCGTACGACGACCAGCCGCCACCGGGCCGAACGCCCCACCCCACAAGGCGCCCCCACGCCAGCAGGCACCCCGCACGGCCCGCCACCGGTTACCGGCGGGCCGTCACCGTGCCCTCCGTGGCGAACAACTGCTCCTCCACATGGTCCAGCGCCAGCCGCAACGCCCCCGTGGCCACAGCGGCCTCCCCGAGCAGCGACAGCGCCACTCGCGGCGGCCGCAGGCAGTACCGCTCCAGCTCCCGCCGCAGCGGATCCAGCACCCCGTCGAGCCCGGCAGCCCATCCGCCGACGACGACCAGCTCCGGGTCGAGCGCGAGCACCAGCGCCGCCACATCGTGCACCAGGCGTTGAATGAACCGCTCCATCGCGGCCCCGGCGCGCTCGTCACCGTCGCGGGCCAGCGCGAAGACCTTCGCCACCGCCTGCTCGTCCAGCGGGTGCAGCGGTTCGTCCGTGGTGGAGAGCAGTGTCTCCGGCCGCACCTCGCGGCCCAGCAGATGCAGCGCCCCGATCTCCCCGGCCGCGCCTCCGTAGCCGCGGTGCAGCCGCCCGCCGATCAGCGCGCCCGCACCCGGGCTCAGCCCGGCCAGGACGAACACCATGTCGTCCGAATCGACGGCGGCGCCCTTCCAGTGTTCGGCGACGGCCGCCGTGTTCGCGTCGTTCTCCACGATCACGGGGCACTTGAAGGAGCGGCGCAGCCGTTCCCCGAGCGGCAGTCCGGTCCATCCCGGCAGCGCGGTGCCGAGCCGTACCGTCCCGTCGGCCTCCACGATCCCGGGGCTGCCCACGCCGACAGCACGCAGGGAGCTGCGGGCCACGCCCGCCCGGCGCAGCAGATCGGCGACGGTTCCGCGCAGCCGCTCGATGCGCTCCTCCGCGGGGGCCGCTTCCTCGACGTCCTTGGACGCCGAGCCGAGGATCCGCCCGTCGAGCGCGGAGAGCACGGCGGCGACCCGGTGCGGGCCGATCTCCAGGCCCAGCAGATGCCCGGCCTCGGCCCGGAAGCGGAACTTCCGCGCGGGCCGTCCCTGGCGCCGTGCACCGGGCTCCTCGACCATGGTCTCCACGACGAGCCCGGCCTCGATGAGCCCTTCGACGACGCCTTCCACGGTCGGCCGGGACAGACCCGTGACGCGTGTGATCTCGGTGAGTGTCGCGAAATCCGTGGACCGCAGCGCGTGCAGCACCACCGCGGAATTGATCCGCCTGAGCAGAGAGGGGTCCCCGCCGGTCAGCCGCCCCAACGTCAGTCCTCCCAGCAGTTGCGCGTGTCCGCCGGATGGTACTCGCCGGAACCGGTGGCGGCGAGGGCCGGGTGCACTTCTGCGGCGCGTCCCGCTCACCCGGGCAGACCACGAAACGGACGCAACGGACGTCAGCTCGGCGCGACGAAACCGGATTCGTACGCGGCGATGACCGCCTGGGTTCGATCGCGGGCCCCGAGCTTGGCCAGCACCGCGCTCACATGGGACTTGACCGTCTCGGTGCCGACGACGAGATCCGCGGCGATCTCCGCGTTCGACAGGCCCCGCGCCATCAGCCGCAGCACCGACGCCTCGCGCTCGGTCAGCGCGGCCCGCTCCAGGGCGTCCCGGGCGGAGGCGTTGCCGTACTCGGCCGCCAGTTTCCGCACCGCCGCCGGGAAGAGGAGGGACTCGCCCGCCGCGACGAGGCGGACGGCGTGCACGATCTCGGCGGGCCTGGCCCGCTTCAGGAGGAACCCGTCGGCGCCCGCCCGCAGCGCCCCGTACACGTACTCGTCGTTCTCGAACGTCGTGATCACGAGGATCTTCGGCGGCCCCTCCACGGTGCGCAGGACCGCGCGCGTGGCCTCGATCCCGTCGAGCAGCGGCATCCGTACGTCCATGGCGACCACGTCGGGGCGCAGTTCGCGCACCAGCGGAACGACGGCCGCGCCGTCGGTGGCCTCGCCCACCACTTCGATGTCGGACTGCGCTTCCAGTACGGCGCGCAGCCCCGCGCGGACGAGGGGTTCGTCGTCGACGAGGAGCACGGTGATCGGCACGCGGCCAGCGTAGATCACCCCACCGGAAGCTCGACGTGCACCTGCCATTCGTCGCCGAGGCGCCCCGTCCGCGCGCGTCCACCGAGCAGCGCCGCCCGTTCCCGCACCCCGCGCAGACCGCTGCCCGTACCGCCACCGCCGGACGCCGCACCAGTAGGCAGCGCGTTGCGCACCTCCAGGGTCAGCAGGCCGTCCGCGACGACGAGGTCCGCGCGGACCGGGCCGGCGCCGCAGTGCCGGAGCACGTTCGTGAGCGCCTCCTGAAGGATGCGGTAGCCCTCCCGGGAGACGGGGCCGGGAATCGTCTCCAGGGGGCCCGACACCGTGACGTCCACCTTCGCGCCGGACGCCCGCGCCGAATCGAGCAGCCGGTCCGCCTCCTGGAGCGTGGGACGGCTGCTCGCCGGCCGCTCCGCCTCCCGCAGCACCACGAGGACACGCTCCAGATCCTCCAGGGCGGCCCGCCCGGTCTCCTCGATGGCGCCCAACGCCCGCTCGGTGAACGCCGGATCGGCCGCGGCCCGCGCCGCGCCCGCCTGCACCACGGCGACCGTCAACGCGTGGCCTATGGAGTCGTGCAGTTCCCGCGCGATGCGGTTGCGCTCCAGAAGCTGCTCGGTGCGCTCCTCCAGGGCGGCCAGCCGCTCCGCCGCGGACGGGCCGAGGAGCAGGGGAGCGGCCCGCGCCATCAGCCACCCCGCGCCCACCACCCCGTACAGCAGAGTCAGCAGGACGACGGGTGCCGCGAGTCCGTACCACCAGCCCGTGCCCGAGATCGGGACGGGGGAGACCGAGGAACCGGGCCGGGTGCCGGCCGCCGCCCCGGCCAACTCCAGTACGAGCGCCATCGCCTGGCCCGAGAGCAGGGCCACCGACAGCCCGAGGAAGAGGCGCAGGACGAGCCACAGCGACGTGCGGACACGGTCGCGCCAGGACGCGGACGGCGCGACCGAGACGGTGCGCGCCTCGTCGCTGCCCGCCACACGCGCGTGCCCGCCCGGAAACAGCATCAGACGTGCCTGAAGCCCCTCGGCCCGACGCATCGCGGGCACCAGGCCCGCCGCGACGAGCAGCGGCACCGGCACCGCGTACACCAGCAGCCAGTCCCCGAGCGTCGGCCGCGACAGACCCGGGTACACCGCCGCGCACACGAAAGCGACCACGGCCGCGCACAACAGGTGCAGCCAGCGGGTGTAGGTGACCGCACGCGTCAGCGGTCTCAGGGAGCGAGGCATGCCGTCATCGTGCCAAACGGCCCGGCCCCGGCGGTTCCCCCGTGCGGGGGAGAAGGTCTCCACCCGCGGGGGAGGCGGGGGCGCCCCGCCTCCCGCGAGGCTGAGGCCATGACCAGCATCGACGTCCTGGACCTCACCAAGGAGTACGGCACGACACGCGCCGTGGACCGGCTGACCTTCCGGGTCGAACCGGGTCGCGTCACCGGATTCCTCGGCCCGAACGGCGCCGGCAAGTCCACCACCCTGCGCCTCGCTCTCGGCCTCGACCGCCCCACTTCGGGGAGCGTCCTCATCGGCGGACGCATGTATGCGGACCACGACGAACCGCTGCGCCTGGTGGGCGCGCTGCTCGACGCGCAGGCCGCCCATGGCGCCCGCACGGCCCGCGACCACCTCCTGGCGCTCGCCGTCAGCAACCGCATCCCGGTACGCCGCGTCGACGACGTGCTCGAACAGGCCGGTATCGCCTCCGTGGCGAAGCGCCGCATCAAGACGTTCTCGCTCGGCATGCGGCAGCGGCTCGGGATCGCGGCGGCACTGCTCGGCGACCCCGAAGTGGTCCTGCTCGACGAGCCGTCCAACGGACTCGACCCCGAAGGCATCATCTGGATCCGGGAGTTGATGCGCGACCTCGCGCGCGCGGGCCGCACCGTGCTGGTCTCCAGCCACCTCATGAACGAGACGGCGACCTTCGCCGACCATCTCGTGGTGCTCGGCCGCGGCCGGCTCCTCGCCGACACCCCGATGCCGCAGTTCATCGCCGCCCACAGCGTGCGTCGGGTCCGCGTGCGCACCACCGACCCCGAGCGGCTGAGCGCCGCACTCGCGCGCGCGGGCCACACGCCGGTCCTCGCCGACGACGGCCGGTGCTCGGTCGACGGCGTCACCGCCGCGGACGTGGGCATCCTCGCCGCCGCCGAGGGCCTCCCCGTCCTCGAACTCGTCGACGAGCGGGCCTCGTTGGAGGACGCCTACCTCGCCCTCACCGCGGGCGCCGCCGAGTTCGCCGCCCCGTCCCTCCAGGAGGCATGACCGTGTCCACCACCGCCGTACTGCACTCAGAGTGGATCAAGGTCAGGTCGCTGCGCGGCAGCCTGGGCTCGCTGATCAGCGTCTTCGTGGCCACGGTCGCCGTCACCACGCTCGTCTTCGCCACCGTCGGCA
The DNA here is from genome assembly GCF_036967205.1 of Streptomyces sp. Q6. Lineage (NCBI taxonomy): Bacteria > Bacillati > Actinomycetota > Actinomycetes > Kitasatosporales > Streptomycetaceae > Streptomyces > Streptomyces citrinus. The sequence goes on along the minus strand of NZ_CP146022.1, from coordinate 1,130,394 downwards.
AGGACGAGGTCGAGCACGGCGACGACCTGCTCTTCGGCGCCTTCTACGCCCTCAACTTGGGTCAGATCGCCGCCCTCGCGTTCGGCGCCACCGCCGTCTCCTGCGAGTTCCTCAACGGAGCGCTGCGCGTCTCCCTCGCCGCCGTGCCCGACCGCAACCTCTTCTACGCCGCCAAGACGGCGGTCGTCGGCGGCTGCGCGCTCGTCGTCGGGACGGTCACGACCTTCACGACGTTCCTCGCCGGTCAGGCGTTCATGGGATCCGACGCGCTCGGCCTCGGGGACCCGGGTGCGGTGCGGGCCTGCGTCGGCGGGGGCGTGTACCTCGCCCTCATGGTCCTGTTCGCGGCGGGGCTGACAGCCGTGCTGCGCAGCGCGGTCGCCGTGCTCAGCATCCTCGTACCGTTCCTGCTGATCGTCTCGTTCGTCCTCGGTGACGTGGCGGGTTCGGCCGCGGACTTCCTGCCCGACCGCGCCGGTCAACAGGCCCTGCGCAGGGAGGCCGTGGGGTCGCTCGGACCCTGGAGCGGGCTGGCCGTGACCGCGCTGTGGTCGGCCGCCGCCGTGCTCGCCGGCTGGTGGGCGGTGCGGCGCAGGGACACCTGACGGGCCGTCGGTCCGTTGTCAGTGGCGGGCGCTTTACTGGATCCATGAACACCGCGGAGCAACTCGCGACGATCGACCAGCTGTGGGCGAGCCCTTTCCCGGCCGACCACGGCAGGTCGGCCGTGGGCTGGGGCGGGCCGCGTTTCGTCATGGCCGAGTTGGCGGAGCGCGGCGGGGTGCGCGACCTCGCGGAGGCCCAGGCCGACGCGGACCGTGACGGCCTCTCCGCGCTGCTCGCGAGCCGGTGGGGTGCCCCGCACGAGCTGAGCCTGTGGAGCCTGAACGCGCGAGCGCTGGAGTACGGCGAGGAGATACCCGAGCCCTGGGGCTGGCTCAGCGCCTGCGCCCAGGACATCCACCTGTGGAGCGTCGGTGAGCGCTGGGTCGCCCTCGCCGTCTCCCGGCAGGGGGACGGTCAGCCGTACCAACTCCTCGCCGTGATCACGGACATCCCGCCTCCCTAGTCCGCCCGTAGGACACATGTGCGGAACTCCCGTGCCACCATGGGATCTTGAGACCTGACGAGCTCCATCACAGGCCTCGACCTCAGCCTGACCACCACCGCACACGCACACCGCACGAAGGAGAGCACATGAGCGACGACAGCGCGCAGCAGCCGGGGGAGCGGATCGCCAGCCACATCGCGCACAACGCCCGTGTGTGGAACTACTGGCTGGGCGGCAAGGACCACTACGAGGTCGACGAGCAGGTCGGCACGATGGTCACGTCCATGTACCCGAGCATCGGCGAGGTCGCCCGCGCCGACCGGGACTTCCTGGGCCGCGCCGTCGGCTTCCTCGCAGGCGAGGCAGGCATCCGCCAGTTCCTCGACATCGGCACCGGCCTGCCGACCGTGGACAACACGCACGAGGTCGCCCAGCGCATCGCGCCCGACGCCCGCATCGTCTACGTCGACAACGACCCGATCGTGCTCACCCACGCCCGCGCGCTGCTCACCAGTTCCGCCGAGGGCTCGACCAGCTACGTCGACGCGGACGCGCACGACCCGGCCGCCATCATCGAGGCCGCGTCCGGGACCCTCGACTTCGACAAGCCCGTCGCGATCATGCTCCTGGGCATCCTGAACTTCGTCCTCGACACCGACGAGGCCACGTCCATCGTGCGCCGCCTCGTCGACGCCGTTCCCTCCGGCAGCTACGTGGTCCTCACCCACCCGACCCTGGAACTGGGCGGCGAGGGGAACGAGGCGGCGATGAAGTTCTGGAACGAGAACGCGACGCCTCCGATCACCGCCCGCACCGGTGCCGAGGTCGCCGCGTTCCTCGACGGCCTGGAGATCCTGGAGCCGGGCCTCGTCTCCTGCGCGCGCTGGCGCACCGAAGGCACCGAAGAGGGCCCGCTGGTAGCCCAGTTCGGAGTCGTGGCTCGCAAGCCCTAAGGCGACGAAGGGGCGGAGGCGCTCGCAGCGAGGCGCAGCCGGGCGAACTCCTCCGCCATCGTCGCCGCCGTCCAGTGCGCGTTCAGGCCGCTGGGGTTGGGCAGCGCCCACACCCGGGCGCCGCCGATCGTCCGCTCCTGCGGACCGATCCGCGCCTTCGGCTCGCCGAAGGCGGACCGGTACGCGGTCACGCCCACCACCGCGAGCCAGGCCGGCCGGAGCCGGGCGACCTTCTCCTCCAGGAGCCGGCCGCCCTCCCGGAACTCCTCGGCGCTCAGCTCGTCCGCCCGCGCCGTGGCCCGCGCGACGACGTTCGTGATGCCGAGCCCGTACGACAGGAGTTCCTCCTGCTCGGCGGGCCGCAGCTGCCGCGGCGTGAAGCCGGACCGGTGCAGGACCGGCCAGAAGCGGTTGCCGGGACGCGCGAAGTGGTGCCCCGTCGCCGCCGTCATCAGGCCCGGGTTGATCCCGCAGAACAGCACGGAAAGGCCGCTCGCGACGACGTCCGGAACCAGACGGTCACGAGCGGCCTCCAGGTCCGCGGGGGTCAGCCGGGTCAGAGGATCGCCCCGGGCGTGTAACCGGCCGCCTCCGGGCGCTGCTTCACGATCTCCTCGATCCGGGCGACCACGGTGGCCACCTGGTCGGCGGCGGCGCCCGTGAACGACAGCTTGTCCGCCATCAGCTCGTCGAGCCGCGCACGGTCCAGCGGGATACGGGAGTCGGCGGCCAGCTTGTCGAGGAGTTCGTTGCGCTCGGCGCCCTGCTCGCGCATGGCGAGAGCCGAGGCCACCGCGTTCTCCTTGATCGCCTCGTGCGCCTCCTCGCGGCCGACGCCCGCGCGCACCGAGGCCATGAGCACCTTGGTCGTGGCGAGGAACGGCAGGTAGCGGTCCAGCTCACGGGCGACGACGGCCGGGAACGCGCCGAACTCGTCGAGCACCGTCAAGAAGGTCTCCAGCAGACCGTCGAGCGCGAAGAAGGCGTCCGGCAGGGCCACGCGGCGCACCACGGAGCAGGACACGTCTCCCTCGTTCCACTGGTCGCCCGCCAGCTCCCCGGTCATCGACGCGTAGCCGCGCAGGATCACCATCAGGCCGTTGACGCGCTCGCAGGAGCGGGTGTTCATCTTGTGCGGCATGGCCGACGAGCCGACCTGGCCCGGCTTGAAGCCCTCGGTGACCAGCTCGTGCCCGGCCATCAGACGGATCGTCTTGGCCGTCGACGACGGGGCCGCGGCGAGCTGCACCAGCGCGGTGACGACCTCGTAGTCCAGCGAGCGCGGGTAGACCTGGCCGACCGACGTGAACGCCTGGCCGAAGCCGAGGTGCGCGGCGATCCGGTCCTCGAGCTCCGCGAGCTTCGCGGCGTCGCCGCCCAGCAGGTCGAGCATGTCCTGAGCGGTGCCGACCGGACCCTTGATGCCGCGCAGCGGGTAGCGGTTCAGGAGCTCCTCGACCCGGCCGTACGCGACGAGCAGCTCGTCGGCGGCGGTCGCGAAGCGCTTGCCGAGGGTGGTGGCCTGCGCCGCGACGTTGTGCGAGCGTCCGGCGACGACGAGCTCGCCGTACTCGGCGGCCAGCTTGCCCAGACGCGCGAGGACGGCGACGGAACGGTCGCGGACCAGTTCGAGGGAGAGCCGGATCTGGAGCTGCTCGACGTTCTCCGTCAGGTCGCGGGACGTCATGCCCTTGTGGACCTGCTCGTGCCCGGCGAGCGCGTTGAACTCCTCGATGCGGGCCTTGACGTCGTGCCGGGTGACCTTCTCGCGCTCGGCGATGGAGGCCAGGTCGACCTGGTCGAGGACGCGCTCGTAGTCGGCGATCGCGGCGTCCGGAACCTCGATCCCGAGGTCCTTCTGCGCACGCAGCACGGCGAGCCAGAGGCGACGCTCCAGCTTCACCTTCTCCTCGGGCGACCAGAGGGTGGCGAGCTCGGCGGAGGCATAGCGTCCGGCGAGAACGTTCGGGATACGGGGCTTTGCAGGCGCAGTCACGTGTACGGAGTTTACCGGGCGTCCCTACAGGCTCCGAACCATCCAGGTGATGGAGGAACCTACAGGTCAGAGGCGTCCTCCGCGGGCTCGCGGAGGCGGCCCGGTGGGCGGTCCGTGAGACACGTGTGCGACGGCCGCGGTCGGTGGAGGCGCGCCGGGCAGGGGCGGACCGGCCCCATGGCCATCGTGCCGATCCGCCGGCCGCCGGCTCCTCTCAAGCTCGCCGTTCTTCGGCGCGCCCGGACGATAAGTTCCCTTTCTCCCGTTATGCATGGTCCATGACCGTGTTGGTCCTCGCCCATGTCGTCGTCGCCCTCTGCGCCGCCCCGCTCATCCGCCGTGCGGGCCCGCGCGGCTTCGTCGTCCTCGCGCTGCCACCGGTCGCCGCGCTCGTCTGGGCCCTGTGCCAGTGGGGCACGGTGACGGGCGGCGGGGCGCCGTCCGAGGCGTGGACGTGGATCGCGGCGTACGACGTCGACGTGGCGTTCCGGCTCGACGCCCTCGCGCTCCTGATGGTGCTGCTCGCCGCCGGCATCGGGGCGCTGGTGCTCCTGTACTGCGCCTCCTACTTCGCGCCGGGGACACGGCAGCTCGGGGCCTTCGGCGGGAACCTCCTCGCCTTCGCCGGGGCGATGCTCGGGCTCGTCCTCGCCGACGATCTGATGATCCTGTACCTGTTCTGGGAACTGACGACCGTCCTGTCCTTCCTCCTGATCGGGTTCGACAGCGAGAAGCGCGCGAGCCGCCGCTCCGCTCTCCAGGCACTGACGGTGACGTCCGTGGGCGGGCTCGCCCTGTTCGTCGGGTTCCTGATGCTGGGTCACCTGGCGGGCACCTACCGGATCTCCCGCATCCTGGAGTCGCCGCCCGCCGCGAGCGGCACCCTCTCGGCCGCCCTCGTGCTGATCCTCGTCGGCGCCCTCGCCAAGTCCGCGATCTGGCCGCTGAGCATGTGGCTGCCGAACGCGATGGCCGCGCCCACCCCGGTCAGCGCCTACCTGCACGCGGCGGCGATGGTGAAGGCGGGCGTCTATCTCGTGGCGCGGTTCGCCCCCGCCTTCGCCGACGTCACGCCGTGGCGGCCGCTGCTGCTCACGCTCGGTACGGCGACCATGCTGCTCGGCGGCTGGCGCGCCCTGCGGCTGAACGACCTCAAGCTCGTCCTCGCGTACGGCACCGTCAGCCAGCTCGGCTTCCTGGTCGTGCTCGCGGGGGCCGGCTCGTACGACGCCGGGCTCGCCGCTGTCGCGATGATCCTCGGGCACGCCCTGTTCAAGGCGCCGCTGTTCCTGGTGACCGGGATCGTCGACCACGCGGCGGGGACCCGGGACCTGCGGCGGCTCTCCGGTGTCGGGCGGTCGCTGCCGTGGGTGGGCGCCGTCGCCGTCGTCGCGGGGGCGTCGATGGTCGCCCTGCCGCCGCTCCTCGGGTTCGTGGCGAAGGAGGCCGCGTTCGAGGCGCTGCTGCACGGGAGCGCCGCCGAGCGGTGGGTGCTCGCCCTCGTCGTGATCGGCTCCGCGCTCACCACCGCGTACACGCTGCGCTTCCTGTGGGGTGCCTTCGCGCGCAAGCCGGGCCTGGCCGACACCCCGGTGCACCGGGTCGGCCCCGCCTTTCTCGCGCCGCCCGCGCTGCTCGCCCTCGGCTGCCTGCTGTTCGGCCCGGGGATCGAGTGGGTGGCCGGGCTCTTCGAGGCGTACGCGGCGCAGTACACCGTCCCCGCGCATCCCTACCACCTGGCCCTGTGGCACGGATTCGGATCCGCCCTCGGTCTCTCCGCACTCGCCTGGGCGGGCGGCGCCGCGCTGTTCCTCGGCAGGGCCGGCGTCGTCCGCCTGGGCCGGCGGCTCGCCTGGCCGACGGCGGACGCCGGGTTCGGGCGCACCGTCCTCGGCCTGGAGCGGACCGCGCTCCAGGTGACCGGCGCGGTGCAGAAGGGCTCGCTGCCCGCCTACGTGGCCACCATCCTCAGCGTCATGTGCGCCGGGCTCGTCGCGGTCCTGATCACGGACAGGCCCTGGCGGCACGCGCCCGCGCCCCGTGCCTGGGACACCCCCTGGCAGGCCGGGGTCGCCGTGCTGACCTGCGCGTGTGCCCTGATGTGCCTGGGCGCCCAGCGCCGTATGAAGGCGGCCGTCCTCGCCGGTCTGACCGGCTACGGCACCGCGCTCCTGTACGTCGTCCAAGGGGCGCCCGATCTGGCGCTCACCCAGTTCGGCGTGGAGACCGTCTCGACCGTGGTCCTGGTCCTCGTGCTGCGCCGGCTGCCCGTGCACTTCGGCCGGAACCCGTGGTCGCCGCGCCGGATGGCCAGCCTGGTGCTCGCGTTCGGCAGCAGCCTCGTGGTCGCCTGCGCGGTGTGGCTCGCGGCGGGCGCGCGGACGGCCGATCCCGCCGGATTCGCCATGACGGAGGAGACCGCGCACCACGGTCTGAAGGACGTCGTCGCGACGATCCTCGTGGACTTCCGCGCCTGGGACACGCTCGGTGAGTCGGCCGTCCTCGCGGTCGCCGTCCTCGGGGTGACGAGCCTGCTGTACGTCCACCGCAGACAGGGGCCCGCACCGGGCGCGCCGCCCGCGCTGCCCGGTGGGGTGACGGCCTGGACACTGGAGGCGCCCGCCGTGCAGGTGCCGGTCGAGTTCCGCCAGGCGGCGCCGGAGCGCAGCTGGCTGACGGCCGGGGACACGCTCGCGCCCGAGCACCGCTCGGTCGTCTTCGAGGTCGTCGCGCGGCTCGTGTTCCACCCGATCCTGATGCTGTCGGTGTACCTGCTGCTGTGCGCGGAGAGCCTGCCGGGCGGCGGATTCGTCGGCGGTCTCGTCGCGGGTGTCGCCCTGATGATCCGCTACCTCGCCGGTGGGCGGCACGAGTTGGCGGCCGCGGCCCCGGTGCACCACGGCTTCTTCACCGGCCTCGGCCTCGCCCTGTCGACGGGCGTCGCGATCGCCGGACTCGTGGACGGCACGGTGCTGCACGCCTGGACCTGGCACGGGCATCTGCCGCTGATCGGGGACTGGCACGCGAGCACCGCGGTCCTCTTCGACCTCGGCGTCTACCTGCTGGTGCTCGGCGTCGTCCTGGACGTCGTCCGCGCCCTCGGCTCGAAGATCGACGTACAGACGGAAGCCAAGGCCGGGCTCGCGCTCGCCGGAGAGGCACGCCGGTGACCCTCAGCCTGACCCTGCTGGTCTGCGCCGTCGTCCTGACCGCCGTCGGCGGATTCCTCATCCACACCCGCAACCTGACCCAGGTCCTCATCGGGATCATCATCTGCGGCAACGGCGTCAACCTGTTCGTCCTGACCACCACCGGCCGGGCCGGGCTCCCGCCGCTGCTGTACCCCGGTGTCGCCCACGCCCGCGTCACCGATCCGCTCCCGCAGGCCATCGCCCTCACCGCCGTCGTCATCACCCTCGCCACCACGGCCTTCGTGCTCGCGATGGCGTATCGCAGCAGCCAGCTGACCGGCTCGGACTTCGTGCAGGACGACGTCGAGGACCGGCGCGTCGTGCTGCGCGCGGAGATCGCCGCAGAGCGCGCCGAACTGCGCGAACGGCACCGCGGCGAGGGCCCGCGCGCCTGGCGCGACGAACGCCGCGACCAGCGCAGGCGGCTGCGCGAGCAGCGCGCCTTCCAGGCCCGCGCCCGCGACGCCACCGGTGACCTGTGGGACGACATCCTCGGCGCGGACCCGCCACGACCCCCCATCCCGGCACGGCAGGAGAACGACCCCCGGTGAACGCCCTCGTCCCGCTGCCCGTCGTGCTGCCCCTGGCCGCGTGCGGCCTGAGCCTGTTCGTCGGGCCCCGGCTCCGCCTGCTGCACCGGATGATCGGCGTCGGCGTGCTCGCCGCCGTCCTCGCCGTCGACGTCGTCCTCCTCGTCGAGGCCGACCGCACCGGCCCGCTCGTCGCGAACCTCGGCGACTTCGCGCCGCCGGTCGGCGTCACGCTCGTCGCCGACCGGCTCGCCGCGCTCATGCTGACCGTGTCCGGCGCCGTCACCCTCATCGTGCTGATCTACGCACTCGGCCAGGACATGGCCGACCGCGAGGAGCGCGCCCCGATCGCCGTCTTCCACCCGGCGTATCTGGTGCTGGTCTCGGGCGTCTCGCTCACGTTCCTCGCCGGTGACCTCGTGAACCTGTACGTCGGCTTCGAGATCATGCTGATGGCCAGCTTCGTGCTGCTCACGGTGGGCGGCACCGAACCGCGCCTGCGCGCCGGTTCGACGTACGTGGTCGTCTCCCTCGTCTCGTCCCTCGTCTTCCTCGCGGGCATCGCCGCCGCCTATGCCGCCGCGGGCACCGTCAACTTCGCCCAGCTCGCCGTCCGTCTGCCCGAAGTACCGCTCGGCGTGCGGACGTTGATCGAGGTGCTGCTGCTCACCGTGTTCGGCGTCAAGGCCGCCGCGTTCCCCGTCGCCGCCTGGCTGCCCGACTCCTATCCGACCGCTCCCGCCCCGGTGACGGCGGTCTTCGCGGGACTGCTCACCAAGGTCGGCGTGTACTCGATACTGCGCACCGACACCCTCCTGTTCCCCGGCAACCGGCTCTCCGCCCTGCTGATGGTGATCGCGTTCGCCTCGCTGCTGATCGGCATCCTCGGCGCTGTCGCCCAGACCGACCTCAAACGACTGCTGTCCTTCACCCTCGTCAGCCACATCGGCTTCATGCTGTACGGCATCGCGCTCGGCGGCCGGGGCGGCATCGGCGGCGCCATCGTCTACACGGCGCACCACATCACCGTACAGACGACCCTCTTCCTGGCCGCGGGACTGCTCGAAAAGCGGTATGGGACCACGGAGTTGACCCGGTTGGGCGGAGTGGCCCGCGCGGCGCCGCTGCTGGCCGCGCTGTGGTTCGTGCCCGCGATGAACCTCGCCGGGATCCCGCCGCTGTCCGGCTTCCTCGGCAAGCTCGGCCTGATGCGGGCGGGCGCCGCCGACGGCGGGAGCGACGCGTACATCCTGCTCGGCGCCTGCGCCGTCACCAGCCTGCTCACGCTGTACGTGATGGCGAAGGTGTGGAACCTCGCGTTCTGGCGGGCGGCGCCACCACAACTCCTCCTGGAGGGAAGCGTGTTGGACGATGCCGACGACGACGAGGATGACGAGGACGGCTACGCGCGGGGGGCGGCAGCCGCTCGGGCCGGTCACGCGGGGATGCCCGCCGTCTCCGGATCCGTGGCCCTCGGCTCCTGCGTGCGCACCACCAACCGGGTCCCGCGCGTGATGACCGGTGCGACGATCGCCGCCGTGCTCCTCGGGCTCTCCTACACCGTGCTCGCCACCCCGCTGACCGGTCTGGCCGACCGGGCGGCCGCCGAACTCCTGGCCAGGACCCCTTACGTCGTGGCGGTGCTCGGCAGATGAACTCCCCTGACCAGGAGCCCCGTCGGCGCAGGATCGACCTGCCGCTGATCGTCTGGCTCACCGTGATCTGGATGCTGCTGTGGTCGGTGCCGAACTGGGGCAACCTGATCGGCGGCGTCCTCATCGCCGTCGTCCTGTGCCTCGTCTTCCCGCTGCCCCGGGTCGAACTCGCCCTGCGCCTGCGCCCGTTCGGCATCCTGCGACTCGCCGGCTACCTGCTGTACGACATGGTCGCCGCCAGCCTCGCGGTGAGCCGCCACGCCCTCGCCGGGCGCCGGCCCCCCGCGGCGGTGATCGCCGTCCCGCTGCGCTGCCGTACCGACCTGATGATCGCGGCGACCGCCGTCGCCGTCTCCTGCGTGCCGGGCGGCGCGCTCGTCGAGGTCAACGGCGCCACCGCGACCCTGTACCTGCACACGGTCGACGCCGACGACCCCGCCGTCCTCGACCGGACCCGCGACGACGTGTGGCGCCTGGAGGGACTCGTCGTCCGCGCCTTCGGCACCGGCGCCGAGATCGAGCGGGTCGCGTCCGCTCCCTCCCGCCCTCCGCACCCCCCACGAAAGGACCCGGGCACGTGACCGAGGCCGGCGACATCCTCCTCAACGCCGCTCTGGCGGTGATCCTCCTGGCCGGCGCCCTGCTGCTGATCCGCATCCGGCGCGGCCCCTCGATGCTCGACCGCGCCGTCGCCATCGATGTCGCGGCGGCTCTGATCATCGCGGGCATCGGGGTGCAGGCGGCCTCCACCCGGACCCGCTACTACCTGTCGATCATGCTCGTGATCGCCTTCCTCGGCTTCACCAGCTCGGTCGGCATCGCCCGCTTCATCGCCGTACGCGACCGCCCCGACCCCGAGGAGGGCCCGTGAACACCTGGAACCAGGTGGCCGATCTCGCCGGATCCCTGCTGCTCCTGGCCGGTGCCCTGCTCTGCCTCACGGGCGTCATCGGAATGCTGCGGCTGCCGGACGTCCTCACCCGCTCCAGCGCCGCGACCAATCCGCAGACGCTGGGCATCCTCCTGATCGCCACGGGGGTCGAGCTGCGGCTGCGCTCGTGGGGCGACTTCGGCACGCTCGCCCTGGTCGTCTTCTTCCAGCTCCTGACCAGCCCCGTCGCCGCGCACCTGGTGGCCCGCGTCGCCTACCGCACCGGCCAGACCGGCGACTGCGCCCTGCTCTTCGACGAACTCGCCGACTCGCCGACCATCGGCAGCCGACGCGACACCCCTCGCTGACAGCTGGTACGGGACAGCTGGTACGTGGCACGTGATACCTGACGGGGGCGGCATCACGCGGATCGGCCGCGCGGTCCGCGATCAGCGTCCTACGAGGACGACGCCCGGTCCTGCGTCTCGCCGAAGTACGGCGCCAGCTCGGCCCGCTTCGGGGGACGGCCGTCGCCCGACGAGCGCCCTGTGAGGCGTCGGCCGATCCACGGCACCAGATGCTGCTTGGCGAACCGGACGTCGGCCACGCGCCGCGTCACCCAGCTCGGCGGTACGGCCGGCGGCAGCACGGAGCGCCAGTCGTCCTCCTGCTCGTACCCGAGGGACTGCCACACCGCCTCGGCGACCCGGCGGTGCCCCTCCGGCGTCAGGTGCAGCCGGTCCACGTCCCACAGCCGCTGATCGCCGAGGACCGGAGCCCCGTACAGGTCGACGACCACGGCGTCGTGCCGCGCCGCGAGGTCGTCGATGCAGGTGAAGAGTTCCTCCATGCGCGGCCGGAACCGCTCCATGACCGGACCGTTCCGCCCCGGGCTGCGCATCAGGACCAGCCGCTCGCAGGACGGGGCGAGCCGCTCGACGGCCTCGGTGAGCAGGTCGCGTACGCGGACCATGTCGCACTTGGGGCGCAGGGTGTCGTTCAGGCCGCCCACCAGCGTCACCACGTCGGCCTTCATCGAGGCGGCCACGTCGACCTGCTCGTCGACGATCTGCTGGATGAGCTTTCCGCGCACGGCGAGGTTCGCGTAGCGGAAGCCGGGGCTGCGTGCGGCCATCCGGCCGGCCAGAAGGTCGGCCCAGCCGCGATAGGTGCCGTCGGGCAGCAGGTCCGACATGCCCTCGGTGAAGGAGTCGCCGACCGCGACGAGGCTGGTGTAGTTGGCATTCATCTGCATGGCGCCTGCGATCGTAACCCGACCGCCCCAGCTACGTACGCCGCAGGTCTGGGCAGTGCCCCACGGCGGCGGTATGCCAAAAGCAAGCACCGAAGCACGGCACCGACGTACATACGGAAGCACGGCACCGACGTACATAAGGAAGCACGGCACCGACGTACCGCACAGAAGCGAGGAAGCGCAGGGAACGGGGGAGTACGACATGGGCACCATCTGGACCGTCAGCTTCTGGAAAGCCACCGCCGAGCGCGCGATCAGGACCTTCGCGCAGGCGCTCGCCGCCGTCCTCGTGGCGGGCACGACGAACCTGCTCGACGTGGCCTGGTCCGCGGCGCTCGGCACCGCGGGCCTCGCCACGCTGCTCGCGGTGCTCACCGCGGTCGGCACCGCCGGCATCGGCCCCCACGGCCCGGGGATCATGGAGACCCCCACGCCGCAGGCGGCCCCGGAACCGGCGGCGCCCAGCGGGCAGCCGGCCGTCTGAGCACAGGGCGGCCGGCCGCGCCGCCGAGGCGTCAGACCGGCTGCCCGAACAGCTCCCGCAGCACGTCCTCCATCGTCACCAGACCGGCGAGCCGGCCGTCCGCGCCGAGCACCGCCGCCACATGCGTCCGGCTGCCGCGCATCGCGGTGAGGACGTCGTCGAGCGGCGTCGTCTCCCGCACCCGCGCGATGGACCGCATGTCAGGGATCCGGAACGGCAGATCGCGCGGCGCCGCGTCCAGGGCGTCCTTGACGTGCAGATAGCCGACGATGCGCCGGCCCTCGTCGACGACGGGGAAGCGCGAGAAGCCGGACTCGGCCGACAGCCGCTCCAACTGCTCGGGCGTGACGCCCACGCGCGCGTAGACGACCTTCTCCAGCGGCAGGACGACGTCCTTGACCGGGCGCCGGCCCAGCTCCAGCGCGTCGTGCAGCCGCTCCTGCGCACGGTCGTCGATCAGGCCGGCCGCCGAGGAGTCCTTGACGATCCGGGCGAGCTCGTCGTCCGAGAACGTCGCCGAGACCTCGTCCTTCACCTCGACCCGCAACAGCTTGAGCAGCGCGTTCGCGAAGGCGTTGACCGTGAAGATCACCGGGCGCAGCGCGCGGGCCAGGGCGACGAGCGGCGGTCCGAGCAGCAGCGCCGAGCGCTCCGGCTCGGCGAGCGCGATGTTCTTCGGGACCATCTCGCCGAGGAGCATGTGCAGATACGTGGCCACGGTCAGCGCGATCACGAACGAGATCGGGTGGACCAGACCGTGCGGCACCCCGGCCGCGTCGAACGCGGGCTCCAGCAGGTGCGCGATGGCCGGCTCGGCGACGATGCCGAGCACCAGCGTGCACAGCGTGATGCCGAGCTGGGCCGCGGCGAGCATCGCCGACACGTGCTCCAGACCCCACAGGACGCTGCGCGCCCGGCGGTTCCCGTTCTCCGCGTGGGGCTCGATCTGGCTGCGGCGCACGGAGATCAGGGCGAACTCGGCGCCCACGAAGAAGGCGTTGACGACCAGCGTGAGCAGGCCGATCAGCAATTGGATCGCGGTCATCGGGCCGCCCCCTTCGTCCCGTGGTCCGTATCGGTGTCCGTGTCCGTGCTCGGTGGGGCGTGCAGCAGGACGCGCGCCGCGCGGTGCCCGTGCGCGTCCACGACGTCGAGCCGCCAGCCCACGACCTCGGCGCTGTCACCGACGTCCGGGATGCGGCCCAGCTCGTTCGCGACGAGCCCGGCCAGCGTCTCGTACGGGCCGTCGGGCACCCGCATCCCGACCCGCGCGAGCTGGTCGGTGCGGGCGGCGCCGTCGGCCGAGTACAGGGTGCGGCCCTCCTCGTCGGTGCCGGCGGGCGCGATGTCGGGCGTCTCGTGCGGGTCGTGCTCGTCCCGGACCTCGCCGACGACCTCCTCGACGATGTCCTCCAGGGTGGCGACGCCGGCCGTGCCGCCGTACTCGTCGATCACCACGGCCATCGTGCGCTTGCCGGAGAGCCGGTCGAGCAACCGCTCCACCGTCAGTGTCTCGGGGACGAGCAGCGGCTCGCGCAGCAGGTCGGACACGCGCTTGCGGCCCCGCTCCTCGTCGGGCACGGCGAGGACGTCCTTGATGTGGACGACGCCGACGACCGAGTCGAGGTTGCCGCGGTAGACGGGGAACCGGGACAGGCCGGTGGCGCGCGTCGCGTTCGCCACGTCCTCGCAGGTGGCCTGGAGGTCGAGGGCGACGACCTGGACGCGCGGCGTCATCACGTTCTCCGCGGTCAGGTCGGCCAGGTTCAGCGTCCGCACGAACAGCTCGGCGGTGTCCGCCTCCAGCGCGCCCGCCTTCGCGGAGTGCCGGGCGAGCGCCATGAGCTCCTGCGGGCTGCGCGCGGAGGCCAGCTCCTCGGTGGGCTCGATGCCGAAACGGCGGACGAGCCGGTTCGCGGTGTTGTTCAGATGCGTGATGAACGGGCGGAACGCGGCGCTGAACCAGCGCTGCGGCGTCGCCACCCGCTTGGAGACCGCCAGCGGTGACGAGATCGCCCAGTTCTTCGGGACGAGCTCCCCGACGACCATCAGGAACACGGTCGACAGGGCGGTGCCGATCACCAGCGCGACCGACGAGGACGCCGAGGCGGGCACGCCCAACGACTTCAGCGGCCCGGCGATGAGCTTGCCGATGGACGGCTCGGCGAGCATGCCGACGACGAGGTTGGTGACGGTGATGCCGAGCTGGGCGCCGGACAGCTGGAACGTCAGATTCCGTACGGCTTTGAGGGCGCTGGCGGCGCCGCGCTCACCGCGCTCGACGGCGTCTTCCAGATCGCCGCGCTCGACGGTGGTGAGCGAGAACTCCGCCGCCACGAAGGCGCCGCAGGCCAGCGACAGCAGGACTGCGACGGCGAGCAGGAGTACTTCGGTCATCGGGTCGTCACCTCCGTCCCATGATCAGGCAGGGGCGGCAGGGGTGCGCGCTCGCGGGGACCACGCGGGGGGACTGACCGGGTACTGGGGGGCTCGCCCATGGGCGGACGCTCACACCTTTCGCAGAAGTTCGAGTGACGGACCCATGGTAAAGGATCGGCAAAGCGTCCGGTTCGGCGGCGGTGCTCAGCCGTCGAGCAGCGGCTTCACCCAGCGGCTCCACTGCGGCTCGGGCGCGTATCCGGCGGCCTTCCACGCGTGCCGCGCCCGCTCGTTGCGGTCCAGGACCATGGCGTCGCCACGCCGCCCGCCGAGCGCCACGAACCGCTCCTCCGCCGCGGCCAGCAGCGCCGAACCGATGCCCTGCCGGCGCGTGTCCGGCCGCACCGCGAGCCGGTACAGGTGGCAGCGCCAGCCGTCGAACCCGGCGATGACCGTCCCCAGCAGCTCCCCGTCCCGCTCGGCGAGCAGCAGGGACTCGGGGTCCCGCGCGACCAGGCGCTCCACGCCCGCGCGGTCGTCGCTGATGCTGGTGCCTTCGGCGGACGTCTTCCAGAAGGCGAGGACGGCGTCGAGATCGGCGGGGGCGGCGGACCGGATACGAAGATCGTTCATGGTCCGATCCCACCACTGTCGACCGGCGGGGCGCCGCCGATTTCACATGCCGGACGCGCACCGGGTCACCCTTCATCGCCCTCGCAGCGCCTCGATCACCGGCGCGAGCGCCTCGTGGTGCGGCTCCAGGACGGTGATGTACGAGAACCCGTACCGCTCCCGGCGCTCCAGGAGCTGCGCCGTGATCTCCTCCACCGTGCCGGCGAGCACCAGCGGCGACTCCAGGACGTCCCGCTCGGTCAGGTCCGGCATCCGCTCCAGCCAGGGGCGGGCCGCCGCCGACCGGTCCTCGGTGACGTCCACCAGCTGCACGAGCAGATTCATCTCGGCCGGCTCGGCCCGGTCCTGCGCGAACTTCCGGTACGTCGCCACGCGCCCGTCCAGCTCGTCCGGCGTCAGCGGTTGCAGCCCGCTCGGCCGGTTTGGGGCGGAGCGGGCGCCGGTGAACGCGGCGATGTCGGCGCGCTCGGCGGCGATCCGCAGCATCCGGTCGCCGTTGCCGCCGATCAGCAGCGGCGGGCGCGGCCCCTGCTCCGGGGAGGCCAGGAGCCGGTCCAACTCAGCGATGGTGTGCTCCAGGTGGTCGACGCGACTGCCCGGCGTGCCCCACGGCACACCGGCCTGCTCGAACTCGTCGCGCACATAGCCGGTCCCGAGCCCGAGTTCGAGGCGGCCGCCCGTGAGGGCCTCCGTGGTGGTCACCTCGCGGGCGAGCAGCACCGGGTTCCAGAACGCGCAGTTGAGCACGAACGTGCCGACGCGCGGCCGGGTCGTCGCCTCGGCCGCCGCGACGAGGGCCGGGAACGGGGACGGCATCCCCAGATGGTCCGGGACGAGGATCACGTCGTAGCCGAGCTCCTCGGCCCGGCGGCACTTGGCGCGCCAGGCGTCGCCGGGCGAAGGGCTCAGCATGTTGACGCCGAAACGGAACGGACGCGGCATGAACTCTCCTCGGGACGCGACGGGTTGTCTCCTCCACACATAGTCGAACGCATGCCCGCCCGTCACGCGAAATGGCTCTCGGCGGAATCCCGCCCGCTCTCCTCGTGCCTACTCGTGCGCGATCGCCGCCAGGACGTTCATCCGCGACGCCCGAAGCGCGGGAAGCAGCGCGGCGGCCAGCCCCACGACGACCGAGCCGATCACGACCGCGACGATCGTCGGCCACGGGATCGCCAGCGCCTCCATGCCCTCCAGTGCCAGGACCTGTTGTGCGGCGACCCCCCACACCAGCCCCAGCGCGAGGCCGAGCAGGGCGCCGAACACCGCGATGACCACGGATTCGAGCCGGATCATGCGCCGCAACTGCCGGCGCGCCAGCCCGATCGCGCGCAGCAGCCCGATCTCCCGGGTGCGCTCCACGACCGACAGGGCGAGCGTGTTGACGACGCCGAGCACGGCGATGACGATCGCGAGACCGAGCAGCGCGTACACCAGGTACAGCAGCACGGCGATCTGCCCGTGGATCAAGTCCTTGTAGTCGGCGAGGTCGCGGACCTGCACCTGCGGATACGGGTCGAGCGTCTTCTCCAGGTGGTCGCGCAGGGTGACGGCGGACGTGCCCGGCTTCCCGTTCACGTACACGGCGGAGTCCTGGCCCCCGGGCACGTACGTCACGAGGGTGGACAGGCCCATGTAGAAGCCGCCCGCCATCCCGAAGTCGTTGCCCTCCTGGTCGGTGAGCGCGCCCACCCTGAGCGTGGCGCGGCGCCCGCCGGGGAACTCCACCGGCAGCACGCTGCCCACTCGCACCCGGTGCTGGTCGGCGTACTCCTTCTGGAGCCCGATGCGCCCCGGCGCGAGCGACCGCGCGCTGCCGCCCGCGGCGTACGTGACGTGCGCGACGTCGTCGAGCCGCGGGTCCCAGCCGGCGGCGGTCGTCTTGACGCGCTTGCCGTCCGGCAGCGTCACGGCCACCGGCGCGAAGCGCTGCCGCACGACGAGCCCGACCCCGTCCGTGTCCCGGATCTTCTCGGTGACCTCCTGCGGGAACGGCATGAAGTTGGCGTTCTGCACGGTGAAGTCGGCGCCCAGCGTCCGGTCGATCTGCTGGTCGAACGACTTGCTCATCGACGCGCTCGCCACGGACATCCCCGCGACCAGCGCGAGGCCCACCATCAGCGCCCCCGCGGTCGCCCCGGTGCGCCGGGGGTTGCGCAGCGCGTTGCGCTGGCTCATCCGCCCGACCGATCCGAACACGGCGGGGAAGGCCGCGCCCAGGACGCGGATGACGGGTCGCACCAGCAGCGGCCCGGCGATGACCGTCGCGATCAGGGTCAGGACGATCCCGAGGACGAGCAGCAGCGAGGCGCTCGCGGTCCGCGTCGCCGCGGCGCACCCGAGCAGCGCCCCCGCGCCCGCCACGGCCACCACGGCGCCCACGACGGCCCGTACGGTCAGCGGCCGTCCCACTCCCGCGATCTCCGCGTCGGCGAGCGCCGCCATCGGCGAGACGCGGGCGGCGCGCCGCGACGGCAGATAGGCGGCCACGAACGTGACGCCGATCCCGACCACGTAGGCCGCGACCGGAGTCCCCCAACCCACCACCATCTCGGTGGACTTGAGGTTCATCCCGAAGACGCCCATCACCTTGATCAGGCCCGCGGCGAGCCCGATCCCGAGCCCCAGGCCGATCGTCGAACCGACGAGTCCGAGCAGCACCGCCTCCGTCAGGACGGAGCGCCGCACCTGCCGCCGGTCGGCGCCGAGCGCCCGCAGCAGCCCCAACTCCCGCGTCCGCTGGGCGATCAGCATCGAGAACGTGTTGACGATCAAGAAGATGCCGACCAATGTGGCGATCCCGGCGAACGCCAGCATCACGTACTTGATGATGTCGAGGAACCCGCCCAGGTCCTCGGCCGCCGACTTCGCGTCCTCGTCCGCCGTCTTCAACTCGTACGTTCCACCGAGGCGTTGGGCGATGTTCTTCTTCAGGGCGGCGTCGCTGACCCCGGGCGCCGCGTCGACCTCGATGCTCGTCGCCCGACCGAGCCCGCCGAGCAGCCTGCGCTGCGCGGTCGGCGTGTCCAGGAAGACGAGGGCGGCGCCGGGGTTCGTCGTGCGGAACGTGGCGATGCCGACGACCTCGACCTTGAAGGAGCCGGGCTGCGCCATGACGGTCAGGGTGTCCCCGATCCGTACGTGCTTCTTGTCGGCGGTGTCCGCGTCGAGCAGCGCTTGGTTCCCGCCCCGCGGCGCGTGCCCGGACGTCAGCCGCACCGGACTGCGCTCGGTGGGCTCCCAGTTGGTGGCGATCGTGGGCGCGCCCGTCGTCGGACCGACCGACTCGTTGTGCCGGTCGACGACCGTGATGTTCTCCACCCCGGCGTCGACGTGCGTGTCCGCGACGCCGTCGACCCCCTTGAGGCGTACGGCGAGTGACGCGGGCAGCGTCCGCACCTCGCCCGAGGGCACCGCCTCGTCGAGGTCGTCGTCCTCGGGGCTCACCCGCACGTCCGCCGACGTCGACGCGAACAGCCGGTCGAAGGTGCGCGCCACCGTGTCCGAGAAGATCAGGCTGCCCGCGACGAACGCCACCGACAGGACCACGGCCAGCGCCGACAGCACGAGACGTCCCTTGTGCGCGAGGAAACTCCGCAGCGTCGCCTTCAGCATGGCTACGTCCGCGGGAGGTGCGGGTCGCTCGGGTCGGCAGCGGCGCCGCGCGCGACGTCGAACCGCTTCATCCGCTCCAGGACCGCCTCGGCCGTCGGCTCCCGCATCTCGTCCACGAGGCGCCCGTCACCGAGGAAGAGCACCAGGTCGGCGTGGGCGGCGGCGCCCGGATCGTGCGTCACCATGACCACCGTCTGCCCCAGGTCGTCCACCGCCTCGCGCAGGAACCCGAGGACCTCCAGACCGGCCCGCGAGTCCAGGTTCCCCGTCGGCTCGTCGGCGAAGATCAGCTCGGGGCGTGCCGCGAGCGCCCGCGCGCACGCCACCCGCTGCTGCTGCCCGCCGGACAGCTGCGCGGGCCGGTGCTTCAGCCGGTCCCGCAGTCCCAGCGTGTCGATCACCTGCTCCAGCCACTTCGCGTCCGGGGTCTTGCCGGCGATGTCCATCGGCAGCGTGATGTTCTCGACGGCGTTGAGCGTCGGGATGAGGTTGAACGACTGGAACATGAAGCCGATCCGGTCGCGCCGTAGCCGCGTCAGCTCCCGCTCCTTCAGCCCCGTGATCTCGGTGTCGCCCAGCCACACCTGCCCCGCCGACACCGTGTCGAGCCCTGCCAGGCAGTGCATCAGCGTGGACTTTCCCGAGCCCGAGGGGCCCATCACCGCCGTGAACCTGCCGCGCGCGATGTCCACGTCCACCGCGTCGAGCGCGAGCACCTGGGTCTCCCCGGAGCCGTACGCCTTCGTCAGGCTCCTGGCCCGCGCGGCGACCACATCCGTGACCACATCCGTTCCCCCCACCCCAACTCCCTTACTTTGTAAGTCAGTTGTCCAACGGGTCGGGATCGAGGATAGCCCGCCTCGGCTCGTCTTGCGGGTGCTAGCGCATCGGCGCTAGCGTGGATGTATGGCGAAGACGCAGCTGAACGTGCGGGTGGACGAGGACACGGCCCGCGCCGCGAGGGAGCGCGCGCTGGCCCGTGGCGTGAGCGTGAACCGATACATCGAGGAGCTGGTGCGACGCGACGCCGGCGAGCTCGGCCGGACCTTCGTCGACGCCGCGGCCGACTTCATGAAGCAGTACGAGAGTGTGTTCGCCGAGGAGTTCGGCACGGACCAGGAAGGTCGGCGCCGCCCCGTTGAGTGACGCACCGCAGCCCTCGCACCTCAGCATCGACCTGGCGTGGCTCCTCATGGTCGCGGAGCGGAAGACTCCCGGCGACCCGCAGGTCACCGACTGGGGCGCCCTCGCCGCCGCCGTGGCCCGCCACGACGCGCGGATATTCGACATCGCGGTGTACGACACACCGCACTCCCGCGCCGCGTCACTGCTCCAACTCCTCATCCATGTACCGGCGTTGGAGCGCTCCAACGCGATGTTCGCCTCGGCGGTCGCGTACGCCTACCTCGTCGCCAGCGGCCAGAAGGTCGTCATAGCGCCCGAGCAGGTCCGCGAGCTGGCCCGGCTGGTCAAGGGCGGCGCCGTGAGCATCCACGACATCGAGAAGGAACTCCGCAAGTGGAGCCTGTGAACCTCAGTCGTCCGTGAGCTCAGGGCGCCGCGCCGTACCGAGCACGCAGTACGACGTCGGTACCCGCGGACCGCGCTCCGGCACCAACAGGCTGCGGTACGCGCCGAGTTCGAATCCCGCGTCGCGCAGCGCGCCCAAGGTGTCGTTCCCCGTGCGGCACCCGCCGAACAGCAGCGGCCACACCGTCGCGTCGACCGCCGACTGCACCGCCCGCATGCCGCGCCCCGGCGCCCGCCCGTGCTCGAAGAACCGCACCTCGCCGCCCGGACGCACCACCCTGCGCACCTCCGCGAGCGCCCGCGGCACATCGCGCACGCTGCACAGCACGATGCTCAGGACCACGGCGTCGTACCCCTCGCTCTTCACGGGCAGCGCCTCCGCCGTACCCGGCGCCACGTCGACCGGCACGTCCGCGCGCTGCGCTGCCTCGACCGCCAACTGCCGCAGCTCCCGCTCGGGTTCGATCGCGACGACCTCGGAGACGGAGCGCGGGTAGTACCCGAAGTTCAGCCCGTTGCCCGCGCCGATCTCCAGGACGCGCCCGGTGAGACCGGCGAGCAGCTCGGTGCGGATCGGGCCCATCACAGGCTCCGCCTTCGGACTCATCCGGGCGTAGAACCGCGCGAACAAGGGGTGGTGCACGGCGTCACGCGCCGCTTTACGACCGACGGACGGGATGCGGGCCACCATGGGACCCTCCTTCGTGAGGGGGCGTGCGAGGGTGGGGGAGTCGCAGGGGCAGAGGCGACCGTTCACGCCGATTCTTCCCCGTGCGACCCGTCCCGGACCGGAAGCGGCCCCCCTGTTTCCCCGCGCCGCCGCGCCCCGCGCGCCCCTTCGCGTACCGCCGTGGTCAGCGGTACTCGGGTGGCCGCACCCGTCGCGCGAACTCCGCCGCGTCCCATACGCCACCGAGTTCCGGACCGAGCCAACTCGCCGCCCTGGAGCGGAAGTCGGCGGCGCCGAGCGCGCCCGCCCCGGCCGGGACGGCCCCGACCAGCCCGGCGCCCGCGACGCCCGGCAGATCCCCGACGTTGCACCGCTCCGCGAGCCCCGGCTCGGCGGGCCAGCTGCCGATGACGACCCCCGCCTGCTGAAGGCCGCGGGCCCGCAGGGCCTCCGCCGTCAGCTGGACCGCGTTCAGCGTGCCGAGCCCGGCCTGCGCCACGACCACGACCGGCGCCCCGAGCAGCCGCGCCGCGTCCGCGAGCGTCGACCCCGCCCCGTCGAAGTGCACCAGGAGACCCCCGCGCCCTCGACCAGGACCAGATCGTGCGAGGCCGCCAACTTCCGCGCCGCCTCGGCGACCTGCTCCGGTCGGACGGGATCGAGACCGGCCCGCGCCGCGGCCGTCCCCGGCGCCAGCGGCTCGGGGAAACGCGCCAGCTCGACCGGCGTCACCGCGTCCCCCGCGAGCCGCACCACCTCGTCGACGTCCCCGGGCTCGCCCGGCGCGACCCCGGTCTGCGCGGGCTTGAGCACCGCCACCGAACGTCCGGCCCGCACCGCGACCGCGGCCAGCGCCGCCGTCGTCACCGTCTTGCCGATCTCGGTCCCGGTCCCCGTGACCACCAGTACCGTCATCCCGCTCAGCCCTCCCGCGCGGCCGCGCACACCGCGCGTCCGATCCGTGCCAGATCCTCGTCGCCGGTGATGTACGGCGGCATGGTGTAGACGAGGTCCCGGAACGGGCGCAGCCACACGCCCTCCGCGACCGCCGCCCGGGTCGCCGCCGCCATGTCGATGTCGTGGTCGAGCTGGACGACACCGATCGCGCCGAGGACCCGTACGTCCTGAACTCCATCGATCTCGCTGGCTGGTGACAGGGCGTCATGCAGTCCCGACTCGATCCGTTTGACCTCCGCCCGCCAGTCCTGGCCGAGCAGCAGATCGATCGAGGCGTTGGCGACGGCGGCGGCCAGCGGGTTGCCCATGAACGTCGGCCCGTGGGCGAGCACCGGTACCTCGCCCCGCGAGATCCCGTCGGCGACCCGCGGCGTGCACAGCGTCGCCGCCATCGTCAGATAGCCGCCGGTCAGCGCCTTGCCGACGCACATCACGTCCGGTGTCACCGCCGCGTGCTCCGCCGCGAAAAGTGCGCCCGTGCGCCCGAACCCCGTGGCGATCTCGTCGAAGACGAGCAGCACGTCGTGCGCGTCGCACACCTCGCGCAGCACCCGCAGATACGCGGGGGAGTGGAACCGCATCCCGCCCGCGCCCTGCACCACCGGCTCCACGATCACCGCGGCCAGCTCGTGCGCGTGCCGCTCGACCGTGTCCCGCAGACGCTCCGCGTACGACTCCTCGTACTCCGTCGGCGGCGCGTCCGCGAACACCTGCTCCGCCAGCACCCCCGACCACAGCCCGTGCATCCCGCCCTCCGGGTCGCACACGGACATCGGCTGCCAGGTGTCGCCGTGGTACCCGCCGCGCCAGGTCAGCATCCGGCGCTTCTCGGGCCGGCCGAGCGAGCGCCAGTACTGGAGGCACATCTTCAGGGCGACCTCGACCGACACCGAGCCCGAGTCGGCGAGGAAGACGTGCTCGAGACCCTCCGGCGACATGTCGACAAGGCGCTCGGCGAGCCGGACGGCGGGCTCGTGCGTGAGCCCGCCGAACATGACGTGGCTCATCCGGTCGAGCTGACCGCGCGCCGCGTCGTTGAGCACCGGGTGGTTGTAGCCGTGGATCGCCGACCACCACGACGACATGCCGTCCACCAGCTCGCCGTGCCCGGCGACGCGCAGCTGCACCCCGGCCGCCGACTCGACGACCAGGGGCTGCTGCCGGCCCGGCATGGGCCCGTACGGGTGCCAGACGTGGCGCCGGTCGAGGTCGAGCAGGGCGTCGATGTCGAGCTCAGGCATTGGGAGCGAGATCCGTCCCCGCACCCCGGCGGCGCACGGCGACCAGATCCGTGCGCGCCTCACCCGGCGCGTCCGCGGTCCGTACCGTGTCCGTCCTGACCGCGTCGGACCGTTCGTCGGACCGTGTCCCGTCGGCCGGTGCCTCGTCGGCGGAACCGCACACCGACCCGCAGCCGCCACCCCGGTGCTCCGGCAGCGTCACCTGGTCGGTGCCCTCCACCTCGAACCCGGCGTCCGCGATCATGTCGAGGTCCGCCCGGCCCGCCTGGCCCTCGCTGGTCAGGTAGTCCCCGAGGAAGATCGAGTTGGCGATGTGCAGCGCCAGCGGCTGCATCGAGCGCAGGTGCACCTCGCGGCCGCCCGCGATCCGCACCTCGACGTCCGGGCAGACGAAGCGGACCATGGCCAGAATCCGCAGGCAGCGCTGCGGCGTGAGGTTCCACTCCTTGGCCAGCGGCGTCCCCTCGAAGGGGATCAGGAAGTTGACCGGAACCGAGTCGGGATCGAGCTCACGCAGTCCGAACACGACGTCGACCAGATCCGCGTCGCTCTCGCCCATGCCCGCGATCAGCCCCGAACACGCCGACAGACCGGCCGCGTGAGCCTTCTGCACGGTGTCGACCCGGTCCGCGTAGGTATGCGTCGTGGTGATGTCGCCGTACGTCGCCTCGGACGTGTTCAGGTTGTGGTTGTAGGCGTCCGCGCCCGCGCCGCGCAGCCGCTCCGCCTGCCCGTCGGAGAGCAGACCGAGGCAGGCGCACACCTCGACGTCCTCGTTCTCCGACTTGATCGCGTCGATCGTCCGCGCGACCCGGTCGACGTCCTTGTCCGTCGGTCCGCGCCCGCTCGCCACCAGACAGACGCGCTTGGCGCCGCCCGCGACACCGGCGGCCGCGGCCTTGGACGCCTCCTCCGGCTTGAGCCACGTGTACTTGAGGATCTCCGCCTTCGAGCCCAGCCGCTGGGAACAGTACGAGCAGTCCTCGGGGCACAGCCCCGACTTCAGGTTCACCAGATAGTTCAGCTTCACCCGGCGCCCGAACCACTGGCGGCGCACCTTGCCGGCCGCGGCCACCACGTCGAGCAGTTCGTCGTCGGTCGTCGCCAGCACGGCGAGCGCCTCTTCACGGCTCGGCAACGCGCGCCGAAGCCCCTTGTCCACCAGCGTGTTCAGCAGGTCCATGGAGCCTGATCCTTGCCTATGAAGACGCTCAGAGGAAAGGAGACTTCGTACAAAGGACTGCGTTCGACGTGTGGGTATTGCCACATCCTGACCTTGTGGCGGGACGGTTAGGGTCTGTGCGTTACCTACAAAACGGGGTCCCGATGACTGCACCGTCCACGCCGCCCGCAGCACCGTTCGACTGGATCGAGGAGCAGCGCCGCACGCGCGCGGCGGCGGGTCTCACCCGCACCCTGCGCCCGCGCCCCGCGCACTCCCCGCTGCTCGACCTCGCGGGCAACGACTACCTGGGACTGTCCCGCCACCCCGAGGTCGTCGAGGGGGCCGCCGAGGCGGCACGGCAGTGGGGCGGCGGCGCCACAGGGTCGCGGCTGGTGAGCGGAACCACCGAACTGCACGCTCAACTGGAGCGCGAGCTGGCCGAGTTCTGCGGCTTCGAGGCGGCCCTCGTCCTGTCGTCCGGTTACGCGGCGAATCTCGCGGCCGTCACCGCACTCGCCCCGCACGGCTCACTGATCGTGTCGGACGCGGGCAACCACGCCTCTCTGATCGACGGTTGCCGGCTCGCCCGTGGTGCCACGCAGGTCGTACCGCATGCCGACCCCGAGGCCGTCCGTAAGGCGCTCGGTACCCATGACGGCCCGGCCGTCGTCGTCTCGGACACGGTCTTCTCCGTCGACGGCGACCGTGCGCCGCTCGGGGAACTGGCGTCAGTATGCCGGGAGTTCGGGGCGGGTCTGCTTCTCGACGACGCCCACGGCCTGGGTCTGCTGGGCGACGGCGGGCGCGGCGCCCCGCACGCGGCGGGCCTGGCGGGCGCGGCCGACACCGTGGTCACCGTCACCCTCTCCAAGTCCCTGGGCAGCCAGGGCGGAGCCGTCCTCGGCCCGGCCCACGTCATCGAGCATCTCGTCAACGCCGCCCGTACGTTCATCTTCGACACCGGGCTCGCCCCGGCCGCGGCCGGGGCCGCGCTCGCCGCCCTGCGCGTACTGCGCGGGGAACCGGAGCGCGCGGCGCGCGGCCGGGACGTCGCCCTGACGTTGCATCAACTCCTCACCGGTGCGGGATTCTCAGCCGTACGACCGGACGCCGCCGTCGTCTCCGTGCTCGCGCCCTCGCCCGAGGATGCGGTGAGCTGGGCCGCGGGCTGCCGTGCGGAGGGTCTCGCGGTGGGCTGCTTCCGCCCCCCGTCCGTCCCCGACGGCATCTCGCGACTGCGACTGACCGCCCGTGCCGACCTCACCGACTCGCAGGTCGCCGAGGCCGTACGTGTGATCAGCCGTACGTCTCCCAAGGGCGCGATCAGCGCAGGGAGTTGACGAAGCCCGTCCAGGCGGACGGGGTGAACAGCAGGGCGGGCCCCGCCGTGCGCTTGGAGTCGCGCACGGCCAGCAGGCCGGTGAGGGGCCCCGAGGGCAGGGGGGCCGTCTCGACACAGTTGTTGGCGCCGGTGCTGCGGCTGCTGCGCCGCCAGTGCGCGCCACGGAGGGATGTGCTGGAGGGTACGGACGAAACGTGCCGAGGCAGTGCAGTCATGGTGCCTCCTTACGCAGTGCCGTGGCACGACGGGGTGTCGGCGACTCCGTCTGCCCGGCGAGCTGTGCGATGAATTCCAACGAGTCCTCGGGCGAAAGGGCGTGGAGCACAAGAGCATCGAAGGCGTCCGTGTACGCCTTGAGGTCTTCTTTCCGTTCGAGGTAGAGGCTACTCGTCAAATGGTCGAGAACAACCACATCCAGATCAGATGTGTTCGGAAAAGAGAACACAACGAAAGGGCCTGTGATGCCGATGTGGCTGCCTCCGGAGAACGGCAACACCTGGATTCGGACATTCGGCATATGCGCCGCTGACATCAAGTGCGTCAATTGCCGGGAGAGAATGCCGTTCCCGCCCACCTCGCGACGGAGCACCGCCTCGTCGAGCACCGCGTTCATCTGGAGCGGCGGCCGACCGCGCAGCACGTCCTGTCGCGCGAGCCGCACCTCCACCAGGGCGTCGATGTGCCGTTCCGGCATGCCCGCGAGCACCGAACGCGTCACCGCGCGCGCGTATTCGGGAGTCTGGAGCAGTCCCGGCACGACGCTCGTCTCCAGCGTCCGGATGCGGCAGGCCTGCGACTCCAGACTGATGAAGTCGCTGTAGGTGGGCGGCAGCAGCCCCCGGTAGGCGTGCCACCAGTGGCGTCCGCCCGCGTCCTCGGCGCCGGCCAGAGCGACGACCAGCTCCCGCAGCCGGGGGTCGTTCGCGCCGAAGGCGTCGAGCAGCAGCAGCACGTCCGAGGGCTTCACACCGCTGCGTCCCGTCTCGATGCGGCTCACCTTCGACTGGTGCCAGCCGACCAGGCGGGCGGCCTCACCGCTCGTGAGCCCGGCCGCGACGCGCAACGCGCGCAGTTCCGCGCCGAGTTTGCGGCGGCGTACCGCGGGACCGTACTTCATAGTGACTCCTCGGCTCCTCCGGCCTTGGGCTGGGGCGGCTCTTGAGCAGACGGTAGAGGAACCGGCGTGCGCTCGCCCAAATACGGTCTGTCGTCGCAGAGTTCACCGCTTCGGGCGACAGATATATGCATATCTTGAGGGATCGCCACCCTTGAGGGACATCTAAGTGGCACTCTGGCGCGAAGCAGTAGTCGCGGGCCGAGCGAGAGCGATCCGCCGCAGGCGGACATGCGGCCCCGGCGGGAAAGGGACGACGTCGCCATGGCAGACCACCAGGAAGCATCCGTCACGCTGCCGAGCGATCCCGCCTCGGTGTCCGCCGCCCGCCGGTACGTGAGCAACGTACTGGCGGAATGGGGGATGCCAGGAGACAGCGACGAGGCCGACACCGTCCGTCTGATCGTCTCCGAGCTCGCGACGAACGCGGTGCAGCACACCCTGGGGCAGTCACCCACGTTCACCGTCGACGTCGAGCTCGAACGCGACGAGCGGCTGCGCATCGGCGTCACCGACAGTCACCCCCGCTACCCCAAGCGGCTGCCGGCCGCCGTCCAGCAGGACAACGGGCGGGGCATGGTCATCATCCGCTGCCTCACCGCGGAGTTCGGCGGAAGACTCTCGGTCTCCCCGACGCCCGAGGGCGGCAAGACCGTCTGGATCGCGCTGCCCTGGATCCACGCGTCCAATGGCTCGAACGGACGCCCCACGCAAGCGTGTTGACGCTCCATCAGGCGCCCGTCCGGCCGAAGGCCCCACGCAGGAGGGCCCGGAACCCGTCCACGGCCGGGTTCGTCTCGTCGGCCCGGTGCACCATCGAGATCGTCCGCCGCAGATCGCCCGGTTCGAGGCGTCGTACACCCACCGGTGTCGCCGACATCCGCGCCACCATCTCCGGCACCACCGCCACCCCGAGTCCCGCACTCACCAGCGCGCACACGAGCACATAGCTCGGCGTCGAGACGAGGACCGACGGCGTCGCCCCGACCCGCGCGAGCGCCGACTCGACCCCTTGGCGCGGCGGATGCGTCGGCGCCATGCTGATCAGTGGCTGCCCGGCGAGCTCCCCGAGCGGCAGCCGCGCCGCCCCCGCGGTCCCTGCCGTCAGCGCGTGCCCCGGCGCCGTCACGAGCACCAACTCCTCGACGAGTACGGGCTCCTGGGCCACCGAAGCGGGCACCGCCACCGCGGCGGCGGGCTCGTACGCGTGAGTGAGCGCCACGTCCACCTCCCCGGCGGCCACCGCCGCGATGCCCAGCGGCGGCTCGTACCCGGCGACCGTGAGCTCCACGTCCGGATGCGCGCGACGGAACGCGGTGAGGGCCGGCGGGAGCAGATGCATCCCCGCCGTCGTGAAGGTGCCGAGGCGCAGCCGCCCGCCCGAGAGCCCCGCCAGTTGGGCGAGTTCGTGCCGGGCACGCTCCATCTCGTCGAGCACGCGGCGGGCCGTCGTCACCAGGACCTCACCCGCACCCGTCAGCCGGGCACCCCGGTGGTGGCGTACGAGAAGCGCGGTCCCGGCCTCCCGCTCCAGTTTCGCGAGCTGTTGGGAGAGCGCCGGGACCGTGTAGCCGAGGCGCTGTGCGGCCCGGGTGATCGATCCGGCCTCGGCCACCGCCACCAGGGCGGCGAGCCGCGTCGGGTCGTACATGCGGGTCTCCAGAGGGGCGGCGCGGACGCGAGGGCGGAGCGACCGGAGCGGGCGAGGGGGGTAAAGCAACGCTTTAGGCAGACCCAGAATATTGCACATACCTGCTGAAGGCCCGGCTCGGGCAGGCTGACCGCCATGGACGCTCAACTGGTCGCCTTCACGGGCGTCGCCGCGGGAATGGTCGCTCTGCCCGGCGCCGACTTCACCGTCGTCGTACGCAACTCGCTGGTCTCACGCCGCGCCGGCGTGGCCTGCGCCCTCGGTGTCGCCGGCGGCCTGCTCGTCCACACGGCACTCGCGGTCGCGGGCGTCGCCGCGGTCCTGACCGCCGTGCCCGCCCTCTTCCGGGCCCTCCAGATCGCCGGCGGCGCCTATGTGCTCCACCTCGGCGTCCGCACCCTCCAGTCCGCTGCCCGGCCGCTCGCGGAACGCCCCGGCGCGGACATCGGCACGGAGCTCGGCACGGAAGGGCGCGCGCACACGGGCGGTGCGCTGCGCCAGGGTTTCCTGACCAACACGCTCAATCCGAAGGCGCCGATCACGTTCCTGAGCGTGCTGCCGCAGTTCGTGCCGCAGGGAAGTCCGGCGCTGCCGCGCACGGCCGTCCTGTCGGCGATCGTCGTGGTGCTCGCCCTGCTCTGGTTCCCGGCCGTCGCGCTGCTCGTGGACCGGCTCGGCCGGTGGCTGCGCAGGCCGCGCACCGCCCGCGCCGTGGAGGCCGTCACGGGGAGCGCTCTGGTCCTGCTGGCGGGGGTCCTTCTGCTGGAGTCCCTGTTCGCGTGAGCGCGCGGCGCAGCACCCAGGGCAGCAGTCCCCACAGCGCCGCGCAGACCACGAGGGTGCCGACGCCCGCCGCGATGCCCGCGCCGCGGTCGAGCGTCACGTCGACGACCAGCAGCACCGACCCGGACAGGGCGAGGACGAGCACGCACATGCCGTAGGCCGCGAGCCGCGCCGACACCCGCACGATCTGCGGCTTGGCCCCGAGCTGGAAGAGCACCCGGTGCACGGCCGCGGGCGCCGTCAGGAGGGCCGCCGCCACGACCGCGAGCAGCAGCGTCGTCACGTAGGTGGCGCGCTGTACGGAGTCCAGGGACGGGAAGCGGGGCGTGAACGCGAGCGTCAACAAGAAGGCGAACAGAAACTGCACCCCGGTCTGTACGACCCGGAGTTCCTGGAGCAGCTCACCGAAATTGCGGTCGGCGCGCTCCAACGGGGTCTCGTTGCGCTCGCTCATGTCGCCATGAGTAACCCATAGTGCGGATTTCAATCGAATTTCAATCGAAAGCGACCGCAAGGGATCTTTTATGGCCGTCGGTGGGGCGGGCCTGGCGCCCGGCCCGCCCCACCGACGGCGCGTCGGCACGGTGGCGTGACGGGTCGCGCGTCAGCGCACCCGGCCGTACCAGACGCTCTTCGTCCAGATCTTTTGCAGTCTCACCACGTCACCGGTCTTCGGGGAGTGCCAGATCCGTCCCTTCCCGGCGTAGATCCCGACGTGGTACACGCTCCGGCCCGAGTGGAAGAAGACCAGGTCACCGCGGGTGCGGGAGGACGCGCGGATATGACGCGTCTTGTTGTACTGCTGCGCGGCGGTGCGGGGCAGCTTCTTGCCCGCCCGCTTGAACGAGTAGAGCGTCAGACCCGAGCAGTCGAACCGGTGCGGGCCCGTCGCGCCCCACTTGTAGGGCGATCCCTTCTTGGATGCCGCGACCTGCAGAGCTTTGGTCGAGGCCACCGCCGCCGACGCCTCGGAGGCGGCGCCGGGGACCATGAGTCCCGCGCCGGCCACGGCGAGGGTGAGAGCCGAGGCGGTACCGGCCCTCGTCAGCAGCGACGGAACACGATCGAGCGCAGTCATGCGCAACCCTTCGTCAGCCGCCTGCGAAGGATGACCTGTCGGGTTCGGGCTGGCGAAGATGCCCGGCCGCGTACCGCGGCTTCACCCCAAGGGCCGCTCGGTCACACCTCGGTCGAGGTGAGCCGGCGACCCGTCGTGCCTGGGTCCTCCACTCCTGCCGATGCACTTCTGTCGACCTGACATCCGCGAGGCGGCAGGACTCGGCGTCCGCGCGGACCGCCCCGCCGTGGTGGCGGGGGCTTGTCGTCGGAAGGGATCTTCACGCACTCCTGCCGCGGATTCCGAGCTGAACCGGCGGTAAGTGAGGCTCGTCACGCTTGACCCGTTCAGGTGGACAGTGCGGCTTTCGGTCCCTGGGTGCGAGGCCCGACCACGCTCGCACCAGGGGCGGAACGGTGAATTCCGTTGTCCGCCTACAGTCCTGACGCAACTCTGGACGGCTTCGTGACGGATGAACGTCTACGCCAATCGGGGGTACGCCATCTGGGCCGTTTCGGCCCTGGTGCAGACGGGTCGGGCGGTCGAAGCGCGGTCGGCGACCTCAACTGACAGTTTCTGGCGGCAAAGTGACCCGCTGTGTTCGCCTCTCGCCGTCCAAGACGCGTAGAGCCCGTGTCAGGGTTGCCGCGTGCACCTCGCTCTCTCCGCGCTGGTGCATCAGCGTCAGGGCGTCCCGCAGCGCTGTCGCCCGACTGACGAGCGCCTGCGCCGCACGCAGCCCGCGGTAGGTGTCGTCCCCGCGCGCCGGATTGATCCGCGCGAGCAGATTGACCACCGCCAGATAGGCGTCCACCAGTTCGCACTCGGCGCGGGTCAGCGCGGGCAGCGGCGGCTGTTCGGGTGGGTACATCGGCACGTCACCTCGGGTCCTGAGTGCCGAGGGAGGCCTTGCGGCTCGTCAGGACGTGGTCCACGAGGCCGTACTCCAGGCTCTGCGCGGCAGTCAGCACGGTGTCGCGCTCGATGTCCGCGCCGATCCGCGCCTTCGTCCGGCCCGAGTGCAGTGCGAGCAGACCCTCCAGTTGGTCGCGCACCCGCTCCATCTCACGGGCGGTGATCTCCAGATCGGTGGGCTGGCCCTGGGCCGGCTCGGGCAGGGCGGGCTGGTCGAGGACCACGCGCGACCCCGGGAGCATCATCCGCTTCCCGGGCGCCCCGGCCGCGAGGAGCACCGCGGCGACGGACGCGGCCTGCCCCAGACATGTCGTCTCCACCTCGCACCCGACGTACCGCATCGTGTCGTAGATCGCCGTCATCGCGCTGAACGAGCCGCCGGGGGAGTTGATGTACAGCGAGATCGGCTGGTCGGGCGCGGTGTATTCGAGGTGCATGAACTGCGCCATCACGTCGTTGGCGGACGTGTCGTCGATCGGGGTCCCGAGAAAGACGATGCGTTCTTCGAGCAGCTTCGCGTAGGGGTCGAGCGTGCGCTGCCCCGTAGCCGTGTGCTCCGTGAACTCGGGCAGGACATAGCGGCTGGACGGATTGTTCATGGTGCTCGCGCCTCCTGTGCTCACGACGGCGCCCCGGCCACCGGGACGTCGTTGCTGTAAAAAATGTACAGGACGTACATGACGTACGATGGTGAGCATGGCCTACGAGATTCCGGTGACGCAAGCCAGGGCTGAGCTCGCCGACCTGATCAACCGCGTGGTGTACGGCGGCGAGCGCGTCGTGGTCACCCGCCACGGCAAGCCGCTCGTCGGCCTTGTCTCGGCCGCTGACCTGGAGCGACTCGAAGCCCTCGGGGAGCCGGCCGCCGACCCGGTGGACGAGCCGGTGATCAGTTCCGTCTCCTCCGTCGGCTCCCTCACGTCCGCTCCCGGCGAACGCGGGCGCGGGCAGTTCGGTATCGCGGCGGAGCATCGCGGCCCCGAGGTCCGCCAGGGCGGTGCGTAGAGCCAGAGCCCGTGGAGCCGGGCAGAGCCCGTAGAAACAACCCGTAGGCCCGTAGGCCCGGGGAACCGAGCGGAGCCCGTAGCGACAACCGGCGCCTGTAGAACGCGAAAGGCCGTGCGTCCCCGTCCGCTACAGCGGGGACGCACGGCCGGTCCGTGGTACGCGCGAGGTCAACTCACCGGCTGCGGTGTACGCGTCGGCGACGGTGCCGGGATCGCGTCCGCGGTGCGGCGGGCCCGGCGTCCGCCCGCGAGGACGGCCAGGAGGCCGAGCGCCGCCCACGCGGTGAGGGTCAGGGCGGGCCGCGCGGCCTGCGCTCCGTCGAAGTACGCGACCGAGCGCAGCAGCGCGCCTCCGGCGCCGGGCGGCAGCAACTGGCCGATGGCGCCGACCGGTTCGGGCAACAGCTGGGGCGCCGACGCCACGCCGGAGAACGGGTTGCCGAGCAGCACCATCAGGAGCGCCCCGACGCCGATGCCCGCCGGGCCGACGAGCGCCGCGAGCCCGGCGACCGTCGCGCCCACCGCGAGCGTCGACAGGCCCAACACCCCGGCCTGCGCCCACCAGTTGCCCGTCAGTACGTGGAGCCAGCTGTCGGTGAGGGCCGTCGCCGCGACCCCTACGACCGTCGCCGCCGCCGACAGCGCGAGGGCGGCCCGGAACCCGCGCAACCGCGTCAGGGTGACGATCGCGCCGCCCGCGACCCCGGCGATCGCGAGCGGAAGCACGCTCGAACTCAGCGCGGAGCCGCGGGGATCCGCCGCCGGAGCCGGCACCACGTCGACCGTCGTCACCTTCGCGCCCGGCGGCGCCTGTGCCGTCACGGCCTGTTGCAGCAATTGCGCCACCGTCGGACTTGCCGCCGACGCGGTCAGCAGCTTCGTCCCGTCCGGCCCCGCCACCACCGCTCCGTATACGGTCCGGTCCTCGATCGCGGCGCGGGCGGCGGCCTCGTCGGCGTACCGGTGCAGCTCGAACGCGCCGTCCCGTGCGCCCAGTTGACGCTCCACCGGGCCCGCTGCGGCCGCGGGCCCCGCGACACCGAGCGGCAGGTCGCGCGGCGCCGTGCGGGCGGCCGGCCAGGCGAACGCCCAGAGCGCGAGCGCGGCGAGCAGCGGGACGAGCAGGGCGACGGCGATCATTTTGCCGCCGTGGCGGGGTGGGGCGGTGGAGGGCGCTGAGGGGGCGGACATGGGGTTCTCCAGGGGGGTGGCGTCCGGCGAGGGGGGTGAGGGGGCGCGTGACTCAAAAAGAAGGATCGTTCGTTTTACTAGACGCCGACACTCTCCCGCCGACGCGTCACCTTGTCAAGAATGAATGTTCGTTTTACTTTGACGGGCATGGCCCGCGTATCCCAGGAACACCTCGACGCCCGCCGCCGCCAGATCCTGGACGGCGCCGCCCTCTGCTTCGCCCGCAATGGCTTCCACGCCACGTCGATGCAGGACATCCTGAAGGAGGTGGATCTCTCCGCCGGCGCGGTCTACCGGTACTTCCGCGGCAAGGACGACCTGATCCACGCCATCGTCACGGAGGTGTTCGACGACGTCAGAGCCGCGTTCGAGGGGGCCGGCAAGGAAGCGCCGCTGCCGCTCCCGCACGACCTCGTCTCGGTGGTGGTGGGGCGGATGCTCACGGGGCGTCACGGGCTCCAGGTCGACGGGGTGTCCTACTTCCCGCGTCTGATGGTGCAGGTCTGGACGGAGACGCTGCGCAACGAAGGGCTCGCCGCCGTCTTCCAGGAGGGGTACGCGAAGGTCTGCGAGGTCTGGGTGCGGATCGTCGAGGAGTATCAGGCGGCCGGAATGATGCGCACCGACGTGGCGCCGGAAGTCGTCGCCCGCACGATGATCGCGACCGTGCAGGGGTTCGCCGCCCAGCAGGCGCTCTTCGGTGAGTCCCCTCTCGAAGACCTCAGGCTCGGGCTGCGCGGACTGATGAGTATGCGGGAGGTCAGCTGACGGCAAGGGGGTGGTCAAGTGACGGTTAACCTCGTTGAAACTCCGCCCAACTAGCCTGCGCTGCACGTCACCAGGGGTTTTCGTAGCCGGGGTGCGCAAGATCGCGCGCAATCCTTGTGTGTTACATCTATATCCGTCGTGGTGGCCGCGGCAGTCGGGCCCCGCACGGCCCGGACCGAAGGACTGTGAGGTGGGACCGTGCAGCTGACCCCGCACGAGCAGGAGAGACTGCTCATTCATGTGGCCGCCGACGTGGCCGAGAAGCGTCGGGCCCGGGGTCTGAAGCTCAATCACCCCGAGTCGATCGCACTGATCACCTCGCACATCCTCGAAGGCGCCCGCGACGGCCGCACCGTCGCCGAGCTCATGTCCTCCGGGCGGAAGCTGCTGACCCGCGACGACGTCATGGAAGGCATCCCCGAGATGATCCACGACGTCCAGGTCGAGGCCACCTTCCCGGACGGGACCAAGCTCGTCACCGTCCACGACCCGATCGTCTGACGGGGGAGCGGCAGCCATGATTCCCGGAGAGATCCTCTTCGCCGAGGAGCCCGTCGTCTACAACGCGGGCCGCGAGGTCACCGCCATGACGGTGCTCAACGCCGCCGACCGCCCCATCCAGGTCGGCTCCCACTACCACTTCGCCGAGGCCAATCCCGGCCTCGACTTCGACCGCGCCGCCGCCCGCGGCCTGCGGCTCAACATCGCCGCCGGAACCGCCGTCCGCTTCGAGCCCGGCATCCCCGTCGACGTCGAACTCGTCCCCCTCGCAGGCGACCGGATCGTCACCGGCCTGCGCGGCGAGACCGGAGGTGCCCTCGATGCCTGAGCTGTCCCGCGCCGCCTACGCCGATCTGTTCGGCCCCACCACCGGCGACCGTGTCCGCCTCGCCGACACCGATCTGCTCGTCGAGATCGAGGAGGACCGCTCCGGAGGCCCCGGTCTCTCCGGTGACGAGTCCGTCTTCGGCGGCGGCAAGGTCATCCGCGAGTCCATGGGCCAGTCCCGTGCCACGCGCGCCGAAGGCACCCCGGACACCGTCATCACGGGCGCCCTGATCATCGACCACTGGGGCATCGTCAAGGCCGACATCGGTATACGCGACGGCCGGATCACGGGCATCGGCAAGTCCGGCAACCCGGACACCATGGACGGCGTGCACCCCGATCTTGTCATCGGCCCCGAGACCGAGGTCCTCGCGGGCAACGGGAAGATCGTCACCGCCGGCGGCATCGACACCCACATCCACTTCATCTCGCCGACCATCGTCGACGAGGCCCTCGCCTCGGGCGTGACGACACTCGTCGGCGGCGGCACGGGACCGGCCGAGGGCAGCAAGGCCACCACCATCACCCCCGGCTCCTGGCATCTGGCCCGGATGTTCGCGGCGATGGAGAACAGCCCCGTCAACATCGGGTTCCTCGGCAAGGGCAACACCATGTCGAAGGCGTCCATGCGGGACCAGTTGCGCGCGGGCGTCTGCGGTTTCAAGATCCACGAGGACTGGGGTGCCACCCCCGCCGTGATCTCCGCCTGCCTCGACGTGTGCGAGGAGTCGGGCGCCCAACTGGCCGTCCACTCCGACACGTTGAACGAGGCCGGATTCGTCCAGGACACCTTCGACGCCGTCGGCGGGCGCACCCTGCACGCCTTCCACGTCGAGGGCGCGGGCGGCGGCCACGCCCCGGACATGATCACCGCCGTGCAGCTGCCCAACATGCTGCCGAGCTCCACCAACCCGACCCGGCCGCACACCGTCAACACCGTCGAGGAGCACCTCGACATGCTGATGGTCTGTCACCACCTGAACCCCGCGGTCCCCGAGGACCTCGCGTTCGCGGAGTCCCGCATCCGGCCGACCACCATCGCGGCCGAGGACATCCTGCACGACATGGGCGCCATCTCGATCATGTCGTCCGACTCGCAGGCCATGGGCCGTATCGGCGAGGTCATCATGCGGACCTGGCAGACCGCGCACGTGATGAAGCGCCGCCGCGGTTTCCTCGCGGGCGACACCCGCGCCGACAACGCCCGCGCCCGCCGCTACGTCGCCAAGTACACGATCAACGCGGCGATCGCCCAGGGCATCGAGCACGAGGTCGGTTCCGTCGAGACCGGCAAGCTGGCCGACCTGGTCCTGTGGGACCCGAAGTTCTTCGGCGTGAAGCCGCAGGTCGTCCTCAAGGGCGGACAGATCGCCTACGCGCAGATGGGTGACGCCAACGCCTCCATCCCGACCCCGCAGCCGGTCATGCCCCGCCCGATGTTCGGCGCGTACGGGAAGGCGCCCGCCGCCAACTCGTTCAACTTCGTGACGGAGACGGCCATCGAGGACGGCCTGGTGGACCGGCTCGGCCTCGCGCGGGCCTTCGTGCCCATCCGCTCGACCCGCGGACGCGGCAAGTCGGACATGGTCAACAACGACACCCTGCCGCGCGTCGAGGTCGCCCCCGACTCCTTCGCCGTGACCATCGACGGCGAACTCGTCGAACCCGCGCCCGCCACCGAACTGCCGCTCGCCCAGCGGTACTTCCTCTTCTGAGCGGCTGCGTGCGTACGTCATGACCCGCGCAGCACTGCTCGTCCTGGCCGACGGCCGCTTCCCTGCCGGAGGGCACGCCCACTCCGGCGGGGCGGAGGCCGCCGTCAAGGCGGGACGCGTCACCGGAGGGCCGAGCCTGGAGGAGTTCTGCCGCGGCCGGCTGCACACCTCCGGCGCCGTCTCCGCGGCCCTCGCCGCGGCGGCCGCCCTCGGCGTCGATCCCGTCGCGCTCGACACGGCCGCCGACGCCCGGACCCCCTCCGCGGCGCTGCGCGTCGCGGCCCGCAAACTCGGCCGGCAGCTGATGCGGGCCGCCCGCGCCACCTGGCCGCACCCCGAACTCGACGCCCTGGCAAGGCAGTTCCCCAAGGGAGCGCACCAGCCGGTCGTGCTCGGCCTCGCCGCCCGCGCGGCCGGGCTCGGGCCCGAGGACGCCGCGTACTGCTCCGCGTACGAGGGTGTCAGCGGGCCCGCGACCGCCGTCGTACGTCTGCTGAGCCTCGACCCGTTCGACGCCACCGGGGCTCTGGCGCGACTCGCGCCCGAGGTCGACCAGGTCGTCGTCGCCGCCGTGGACGCGGCGAGACGCGCGCTCGACGAAGGCGTCGACGCGCTGCCCGCCGGATCCGCGCCGCTCCTCGAGATCGGCGCGGAGGCCCATGCCGCCTGGCCCGTGCGGTTGTTCGCTTCCTAGCGGAGCGCCCTGTCGGAGTCACGCCCCCCTGAGACTGGAGCCGTAGAACCATGCATCTCGACCACTCCCACGACGGCCCCGCCGCCGTCTCCGCCGACGCCCGCCGCCCCGACGGCACCCGCCGCGCCCTGCGCATCGGACTCGGCGGACCCGTCGGATCGGGCAAGACCGCGACCGTCGCCGCGCTGTGCCGCGCGCTGCGTGACGAGCTGTCCCTGGCCGTCGTCACCAACGACATCTACACGCGCGAGGACGCCGAGTTCCTGCTGCGCGAGGCCGTCCTGCCGCCCGAGCGGATCACCGCCGTGGAGACCGGGGCCTGCCCGCACACCGCGATCCGGGACGACATCTCCGCCAACCTGGAGGCGGTCGAGGACCTGGAGGACGAGGTCGGGCCGCTCGACCTGATCCTCGTCGAGTCCGGCGGCGACAACCTCACCGCCACCTTCTCCAAGGGCCTCGTCGACGCCCAGGTCTTCGTCATCGACGTCGCGGGCGGCGACGACATCCCGCGCAAGGGCGGTCCGGGCGTCACCACCGCCGACCTGCTCGTCATCAACAAGACCGACCTCGCCCCGTACGTCGGCTCCGACCTCGCCCGGATGGCCGCCGACGCCAAGGACCAGCGGGCCGAACTCCCGGTCGTCCTCCAGTCGTTGCGCTCCGAGGCGGGCGTCGCGGACGTCGCCGCGTGGGTGCGGGCGCAGCTCGCCGCGTGGACCGTATGACCATGGGGGAGGCGCGGGCGGGGGTGCGTTCCACGGCCCGTGTCGAGGCGCGCGGCGACGGACGCGGCGGCACGGCGCTGCCCGTCCTGGAGAGCGAGGGCTCGCTCGCGCTGCGCCGCACCCGGGCCGCCACCGACGCCGAGGCCCGCGTGATGCTCGTCGGTGCCATGAGCGGGCCGCTCGGCGGCGACCACTTCACCGTGGAGGCCCACGCGGAGCCCGGCGCCCACCTGCGTGTCGGCTCCGTCGCGGCGACCCTCGCGCTGCCCGGACAGGCCAAGGGCGAGGCGCGCTACGACGTCCGGCTCACCGTCGCCGAAGGGGCCCGACTCGACTGGCTGCCCGAGCAGTTGATCTCCGCGAACGGCAGTGATCTGCGGGTCACGACCCGCGCCGAGCTCGCCCCCGGCGCCCACCTGGTGCTGCGCGAGGAGCAGGTCCTCGGCCGCGTCGGCGAGCAGCCGGGCCGGCTCACCAGCCGCCTGACCGTGTACCGCGACGGGCGCCCGCTGCTCGACCAGGAGCTGGCCTGCGGCCCCGGCGCGCCCGGCGGCTGGGACGGCCCTGCCGTGCTGGCCGGACACCGCGCCCTCGGGCAACTCGTCGTCGTACGGCCGCGGTTCGCGACGGACAAGCCGTCCGCGGCCCTGCTCGACGAGGCGGGCACCGCCGCGCTCACCCCGCTCGCGGGACCCGCCGTCCTGGTCACTGCGGTCGCCCCCGACGCGCTGCGGTTGCGCCGCACGCTGGACGCGGCACTGCGCCGACTGGCCTGACCCGCTCACCGGGACGAGTTATACCGTTTATCGGATTGGTAAAGAACGTCTGTCATCTCTGTTGTCAGGGACCCTCCACGCGACAGGATCCGCGTACCGATCGTCAACACGATCGACGTAACGCTCGAAACGATGTGCGGGAGGCCTCACTTGAGACGGACTCGACAGGCGAGTCGTGGCAGCCGGAAGGTGGCGATCGGTTCCGCGGGCGCCTTCGCCGCCGCGGCCCTGATAGCGGGAGCGGTCGCCGCCCCCGCCAACGCCGGGACGCCGCAGACCGGCAGCAGCACCCAGAACCGTGAGGCGACGGGCGCCGCGATCGCCGCGGCCAGGGCCGAGAAGGCCGGCATCGACTGGAAGGACTGCCCCGCGGACTGGGGCATCGCCAAGCCCATCCAGTGCGGCTACGTCAGTGTGCCGCTGGACTACGCGAAGCCGTACGGCAAGCAGATCAAGCTCGCCGTCGACCGCATCGGCAGCACCGGCACCAAGGACGAGCGCCAGGGCGCCCTCGTCTACAACCCGGGCGGCCCCGGCGGTTCCGGCATGCGCTTCCCGACGCGCGTGACCAACAAGAACCCGCTGTGGACGAAGACCTCGAAGGCGTACGACTTCGTCGGCTTCGACCCGCGCGGCGTCGGCCACTCCACGCCGATCTCCTGCGTCGACCCGCAGGAGTACGTCAAGGCGCCGAAGGCCGACCCGGTCCCCGACACCGAGGCGGACAAGCTCGCCCAGCGCAAGCTCGCCAAGGAGTACGCGGACGGCTGTTACGAGCGCAGTGGCGAGATGCTGCCGCACATGACGACGCCGAACACCGCGCGCGACCTCGACGTCATCCGTGCCGCGCTCGGCGAGAAGAAGCTGAACTACCTGGGCGTCTCGTACGGCACCTACCTGGGCGCCGTCTACGGCACGCTCTTCCCGGGCCACGTCCGCCGCATGATCGTGGACAGCGTCGTCAACCCGGCCAAGGACAACATCTGGTACCAGGCCAACCTGAACCAGGACATCGCGTTCGAGGGCCGCTGGAAGGACTGGCAGGACTGGGTCGCGAAGAACGACGCCACCTTCCACCTCGGCGACACCCGCGCCAAGGTCCAGGAGCAGTGGCTGACCCTGCGCGCCGCCGCGAAGAAGAGCCCCATCGGCGGGGTCGTCGGCCCGGCCGAGCTGATCTCCTTCTTCCAGAGCGCGCCGTACTACGACTCCTCGTGGGTGCCGGTCGCCCAGGTGTGGAGCAAGTACGTCGCCGGTGACACGCAGGCGCTGGTCGACGCGGCCTCCCCCGACATGTCGGACACCGCGGGCAACGCGTCCTCGGAGAACGGCAACGCGGTCTACACCGCCGTCGAGTGCGCCGACGCCAAGTGGCCGACCAGCTGGTCCAAGTGGGACAAGGACAACACCGCGCTCCACAAGGACTACCCGTTCATGACGTGGGCCAACGCGTGGATGAACCTCCCCTGCGCCACGTGGAAGACCAAGCAGCAGACCCCGATCGACGTGAAGACGGGCAAGGGCCTGCCCTCCGTCCTCATCGTGCAGTCGGAGCGCGACGCCGCCACCCCGTACGAGGGCGCCGTTGAGCTGCACAAGCGCTTCAAGGGCTCCCGCCTGATCACCGAGAAGGACGCGGGCTCGCACGGTGTCACCGGTCTGACCAACCCCTGCATCAACGACCGGGTCGACACGTACCTGCTCACCGGCGCGACCGACAGCAAGGACGTGACGTGCACGCCGCACGCCACCCCCAAGCCGTAGTCGTTCCGTAGACCTACCGGGCCGAGGACGCCAGCCAGGCGTCCTCGGCCGCGTAGTCGAACAGCCCGGTCGTGTAGTTCGCCACCATCGTCGGGAAGCCGTCGACCCAGTCCTGCTCCCGCAGCCGCTGCGACAGCCAGCTCACCGTCTCGGGCAGGGCGTCCGCGTACGTCGTCAGCGGCTTGTAGCCCAGCTCCCGCTCCGCCGCGGACATGTCGAACAGGAACGGGTGCGGCAGCGACCACGGGGTGTTCCCGACCGTCTCGCTCGGCGGGGGACCGTCGATCAGCACCGTCTCCGTCTCGATCCCCATCAGCCCGTCGATCATCGCGCCGATCTCGGCGACGCTGGGACAGTCGGGGTCCGCCGCGTTCAGGACCCGCGCACCGGGCCGCGCCGCGGAGAGCCGCACCAGCTCCGCCACGTTCCGCACGCTCACCGGGTGGAACCGGCTCTCACCGCCGTACGCGAGGACGCGACGGCGCCGCCCGTCGAGGTTCCGCTTCACGAAGTACAGCTCCCGCGGCGTACGGCAGTGCCGGCCGTGGACGGCGGACGCCCGCAGCAGCGTCGTCGGCAGCTTCTCCCCGAGTGCCAGCAGATCCCGCTCCAGCTGGACCTTCCGCCTGCCGTACGTGCCGTCGCCGGGCGCGACCGTCCGGTCGGTCTCCGTCACCGGGCCCGCGTGGAGCGGCCAGCCGTCCGGCTCGTCCTGGGTGTCGAAGCTGCGGCCGCGCTCGTCCTCGTAGACCGCCCCGCTGGAGATCACGACGGCCGAGCCCACGCGACCGGCGAGGTCCGCGAGCTGCTGCCCGTGCCGCCGCTGGAAGGCCACCATGTCCACGACGAGGTCGACGCCGTCCCCGACGAGCGCGGCGAGTGCCGCGTCGTCCTCACGGTCGAGGAGCGCCGTGCGCACCCCCTCGGGCCAGGCCTCGTCCCTGGTGCCGCGCCGTGAGGCCGCCGTCACCTCCC
Organism: Streptomyces sp. Q6; assembly: GCF_036967205.1. Classification (NCBI taxonomy): domain Bacteria; kingdom Bacillati; phylum Actinomycetota; class Actinomycetes; order Kitasatosporales; family Streptomycetaceae; genus Streptomyces; species Streptomyces citrinus. The sequence goes on along the minus strand of NZ_CP146022.1, from coordinate 1,088,910 downwards.
AGCCGTCCTCCGCGAGCGCCCGCACCGCGGGTCGCCCGATCTGTCCTGCCGCCCCGATCACCAATGCCGTCTTCATGGCCCGGACGCTACGGCGATCAAGGACGCCGGGACAGGGTTTTCTGCCCAGCGCAGAGCGGTTCAGCTGAGCGGCATCCGCGGGAACCTGCGCGCCTTCGCCGCCTCGGCCTCCGCCTTGACCAGCGCCGCGTACTTGTCGACGTACTCCTGGCCGGACAGCTCCAGGATCGCGTACATGATCTCGTCCGTGACGGCCCGCAGGATGGCCTTCTCGCCCTCCATCCCCGCGTACCGCGAGAAGTCCAGCGGGCGGCCGAAGCGGATCGTCACCCGCCGCATGTTCGGGATCTTCTGACCGGGCGGCTGGGCCTCGAACGTGCCGATCATCGCGCACGGGATCACCGGCACCTGCGCCTTCAGGGCCATGGCGGCGACGCCCACCTTGCCCTTGTACAGGCGCCCGTCGTGCGAGCGCGTGCCCTCCGGGTAGATGCCGAGCAGTTCGCCGCGGCGCAGCACCCCCAGACCCTCGCGGATCGCGGCCTGTCCCGCCTCCTTGCCCGAGCGGTCGACCGGGATCTGACCGGCGCTGCGGAAGAACGCGGCGGTCAGCCGGCCCTTGATCCCGGGGCCGGTGAAGTACTCGGCCTTCGCCAGGAACGTGATCCGGCGCTTGATGATCGCGGGCATCAGGAAGTGGTCGGAGAACGACAGATGATTGCCCGCGACGATCGCGGCGCCGGAGTCCGGCATGTGTTCCAGACCCTCGATCCTGGGCCGGAACATCAGCCGCAGCAGCGGCCCGAGGAGCACGTACTTGAGCAGTCGGTAGAACATTCCGCTCGCCTTCCCCCATGAGGCTGCACCGAGGAGGTGCGCAGTGCGTGGACCGGGTGCGTGCGCACAGTAGTCAATCGTCGGCGCGGACGCGAGAGCCCGATCGGGCCCTGTCCGGAGCCCGTGCGGCGCGTCCGCTTGGCAGCGGCGGCCGCGGAAGGTGGCCTGTTGCCCCCTGACGTCCAGCCCCGGAGGCCCACGCCATGCGTTCTCTCCCTCTCGCCGCAGCCGCGCTCCTGTCCCTCGCCGTGGCCGCTCCCGCCCACGCGGTCGTCGAGCCGACCCCGCAGCCCGGTTTGTTCCTGACGGTCTCCGGCGACGAGAACACCTGGATCCGGGGCGTGCTGCTGCGCTGCGCGCCCGAGCCGTCGGGGCACCACCCGTACGCGGCTGAGGCGTGCGCCGAGCTGGACGCGGCGGGCGGCGACCTCGACGGACCGCTGACGCCGGAGGGGGCCGCGCGGATCTGCACGAAGGAGTACGCCCCGGTCACCGTCAGCGCCATCGGCTCGCACCGCGGCATGATGGTCGCCTGGCACAAGACGTACGGCAACGCCTGCGAGATGGACGCCGCGACGGGCCACGTCTTCCGCTTCTGACCCCGCCGGCCGCCGGGCGGCCCGCGACTCAGGCGCTCCTGGACGCCACCATCGCCACCGTGATCAGGCCGAGCACGACCCAGCCGAACCACAGCCAGCCGTTGCTCCCCAGCGCCACCGTGTAGGCGGTCACGGCCACCAGACCTCCGACGGTGAACACGCCCATCGTCTTCGTGGATCCGGGCATCACGCACCCTCCTCCCGGCAGCCAGGACGGCGTACGTGCGGTGTGCGGCGCCCGAAGCCGCGGCCAGAAGGCCATAGTCACCCGTGAGGGGGTGGTGGCGCTACTGTCCGCGCGCGTTCAGGGAGGCCAGATAAGCGTTGTACTCCGCCAGCTCCTTGTCGCCGTCCCGGTCCGCGGCGCGGTCCTTGCGCCGCGCCTGCCGGTCGTCCGACTTCTTCCACTGGAACAGCAACGCGAGCAGCACCAGGACCGACGGCACCTCACTGAACGCCCACGCGATGCCGCCGGCCGCCGTCTGATCGGCGAGCGGATCGATGCCGAGGGAGGCCGGCGGATTGTCGAACGTGCCGACCATCGTGGTGCTCGCCATCATCAGCGCGATGCCGAAGAACGCGTGGAACGGCATGCCCGCGAACAGCTCCAGCATGCGCATCACATAGCCGGGACGGTGCGGTCCCGGGTCCACGCCCATGATCGGCCAGAAGAACACCAGGCCCACGGCGAGGAAGTGCACCATCATCCCGAGGTGCCCGATCCTCGACCCCATCAGGAAGTCGAACAACGGCGTGAAATAGAGGGCGTACAGGCTCGCGATGAACAGCGGGATCGTGAACGCGGGATGCGTGATGATCCGCATGTAGCGACTGTGCAGCAGCATCAGGAGCAGCTCGCGCGGACCCTTGTTGCCGCGCTTGGCCGCCACCGGCAGCGCCCGCAGCGCGAGCGTGACCGGCGCGCCCATCAGCAGCAGGATCGGCGACAACATGCTGATGACCATGTGCTGCACCATGTGCACGCTGAACATGACCATGCCGTAGTCGTTCAGCTTGGTGCACATCACCAGACCGATGGTGAGCACACCCACGACGAACGTGAGGGTCCGGGAGAGCGGCCAGGAGTCGCCGCGCCGGGCGAGCCGGACGACGCCCCACCCGTACAGGGCGAGCGCGAGGAGGCAGCCCACGAGGAAGAAGGGGTCGGCCGACCATTCCAGGCCCCGCCCCAGCGTGAACGGCGGCAGATCCATGTTCATGCCGTGCCCGCTGTGATCCATCCGCCGGCTCCTGTTGCTCGTTTCGTACGGATTGTGCGCCACCAGACTAGAACCGCCCCCGGGCGCGGTCGCGGCCGGGGGCGGTTCTCGGCAAAAGGAACCTAAAGAGCGTCGGTTCTCATGAGCGGCGTCACGAGCAGGGGGTCACCGGCGCGGTGTCACAACACGCACTCGGCCTCGGCGTACCGCTCCTCGGGCACGGTCTTCAGCGTCTGCACGGCCTCCGCGAGCGACACCATCACGATGTCGGTGCCGCGCAGCGCGGTCATCTTGCCGAACTCCCCGCGGTGCACCGCCTCGACGGCGTGCCAGCCGAACCGCGTCGCGAGCACCCGGTCGTACGCGGTGGGCGTGCCGCCGCGCTGCACATGGCCGAGGATCACCGGACGCGCCTCCTTGCCGAGGCGCTCCTCCAGCTCGACGGAGAGCTGCCGCGCGATCCCCGCGAAGCGCTCGTGGCCGTAGACGTCCTTGACGCCCTCGTCGAACTCCATCGAACCGGCGCGGGGCTTGGCGCCCTCGGCGGCGACGACGATGGCGAACTTCTTGCCGGCCTCGAACCGCTCGCCGACCTTCGCGGCCAGCTCGTCGATGTCGAAGGGGCGCTCCGGTACGACGATGGCGTGCGCGCCGGCGGCCATGCCCGAGTGGAGGGCGATCCAGCCGGTGTGCCGCCCCATGACCTCGACGATCAGCACGCGCTGGTGCGACTCGGCGGTGGTCTTCAGCCGGTCGAGCGCCTCGGTCGCCACACCGACGGCGGTGTCGAAGCCGAAGGTGACGTCCGTGACGGCGATGTCGTTGTCGATGGTCTTCGGAACGCCCACGATCGGCAGTCCGCTGTCGGACAGCAGACGGGCCGCCTTGAGCGTGCCCTCGCCGCCGATCGGGATGATCGCGTCAAGACCGAGATCGGCGACATGGCCCTTGGCCCGCTCGACGCCGTCCCGCAGATGGGCGGGCTGCACCCGGGAGGAGCCGAGGATGGTGCCGCCGCGGGCGAGGATGCCGCCCACCGCGTCCAGGTCCAGCTTGCGGTAGTCGCATTCGAGCAGGCCCTTCCATCCGTCGTGGAAGCCGATGACCTCGTCGCCGTGGTCGACGACGGCACGGTGCACGACCGAACGGATCACGGCGTTCAGCCCGGGACAGTCGCCGCCTGAGGTGAGGACACCAATACGCATAAGCCCGGGATACCTTTGCAAACGTGGGCCGATGACCGGACCACGTCGTCCGGCTGGATCCCCCGTACCTTATCGGCGCACGGGGGGCCGTCCGTAAGAGGCGTCCGCCAGCTGGACACTCCCGCTCATATGGGCGCGCGAGCGCCCCGAAGGGGCCGGTGAGGACGCTCAGGCGGGCTGCGCGGTCGCGGCGGCGATCCGCTCGTCGCGGAGCGCGTCGTACCAGCGGTCGTCCACCGGGGGCAGCGCGTTCACATCGAGCGCCAGCTTCAGCAGCAGGTCCGCGATCAGCGGATTACGGGCCAGCACGGGACCGTGCATGTACGTGCCGAACACCGTGTCGTTGAAGGCGCCTTCGGTGCCGTCCCCCGTGCCGTTGCCCTTGCCGAGGCGGGTGCGGGCGAACGGCCGCGCCGAGGGGCCGAGGTGCGTGACGCCCTGGTGGTTCTCGAACCCGGTCAGCGGCGGCAGGCCCAACTGCGGGTCGATGTCGGCCAGTACGTCACCGACGCACCGCTCGCCCTCGCCGCGCGTGGAGACGACGTCGAGCAGACCGAGGCCGGGCTCGCGCTCGCCGAGGTCGTTGATGAACTCGTGGCCGAGGATCTGGTACCCGGCGCACACGGAGAACACGATCGCGCCGTTGCCCACCGCGCGCTGGAGGCCGCCGTCACGGCGCAGCCGCTCGGCCGCCAGGCGCTGCGGGCGGTCCTCGCCGCCGCCGATCAGGTAGATGTCACCGGACGTGGGCACCGGCTGGTCGCTGCGCACGTCGTAGCGCTCGACCTGGAGGCGGCGCTGACGCGCGCGGCGCTCCACCACGAGGGCGTTGCCCTGGTCGCCGTAGGTGCTCAGCAGGTCGGGGTAGACCCACACGAGACGCAGGCTGCTGTCGCTCATGCTCATGATCCTTAAGAGGCTTCCTGGTCGTATGGCTCGGGTCAGTTGCCCACGCGGCGGCGGACGTCCTGGAAGGCGGTGTAGTTGGCGATCAGCTCGATGCGTCCGGGCGGGGACATCTGCACCGCCTCGTCGAGCGTCTCGCAGACCCGGAACTCCAGGCCCGCGACCTCGAGCCGGACCGCCAGGTCGAGCTTGCGGTCGCCGATCACGCAGATCGGGTGCCCGGAGAGCCGCGTGTAGTCGACGTCCCACAGCCAGGACGTGTCGGTGCCGTCCGCACCGCGCGCGTTCACCGAAAGGATCACCGGGGTGGGCGGCGGGTCGATCAGAGTGAACGTTTCGAGCCAGCCCGCCGGGTTCTTGGCGAGCAGCAGGCGCAGGTCCCGGTTCAGGAACTGCACGACGTCGTAGCGGCCCGCGACCGCCTGGACCTGGTACATGCGCTCCAGGGCGACCTGCGGCGGAACGCCGAAGCAGGCGGCGACGGCGGCCGAGGTCGCCGCGTTCGCCTTGTTGGCGCGGCCCGGCAGCTGGAGGTGGATCGGCCAGGCGGAGCCGTGCGGGTCCAGGACGTAGTCGCCCTGAAGCGCCCAGCTCGCGGTCGGGCGGCGGAAGCCGCACTCGCCGCAGAACCAGTCGTCGCCGGGGCGCTGCATCACGCCGCCGCACGCCGGGCAGGACCAGGCGTCGTCCTTCCACTCCTGGCCCGCGGCGACCCACACCACGTTCGGCGAGGAGGAGGCGGCCCACACGATGAGCGGGTCGTCGGCGTTCGCGATCACGAGGGACTTCGAACCGGCGAGGCCCTCGCGCCACTTCTCGGCGAGCATGCGGGTCTCGGCGGCGCGGTCGAGCTGGTCGCGCGAGAGGTTGAGCAGCGCGATCGCCTTGGGGTCCGTGTCACGGGCGACACCGGCCAGGTACTTCTCGTCGACCTCGATGACACCGAACTTGGCGTCGGAACCGCCGGCCAGGGCGGAGGTGATGCCCGCGGGCATGTTCGCGCCCAGCGCGTTCGAGACGACCGGGCCGCTGGCGCGCAGGGCCTCGGCGATCAGACGCGTGGTCGTCGTCTTGCCGTTGGTGGCGGAGACGAGCACCACGTCCAGGTGCTGGGCGAGCCGTCCGAGCAGCTCCGGGTCGAGCTTGAGGGCGACCTTGCCGCCGATCACCGATCCGCTGCCGCGTCCTGCCGCGCGCGACACCGCGGCCGCTGCCTTGCCGGCCGTCACGGCCAGCTTGGCCCGCGGAGTCATCGACTCCGAGTTGGCTGCCATCTTCCTGGGTCCTCCTTGCGTACGGCGCCGCGCCTGCCCCCGGCATCGTTTCGGCCTCAGCCTATCGAGAAGGTCTGACAAGCCCGAACTGCGGCACCACCTGCGAAACGGGGTGCTTACCGGACCGTACCCTTACCGCCATGCGACACGGCTCGATCCCGGGCGCCTCAGGGCGCGTACGACCCCTGACCCTGCTCGGTGACCCCGTGCTCCATCAACCGTGCGCGGACGTCACGGACTTCGGCCCTTCGCTCGCGCGGCTGGTGGAGGACATGTTCGCCACCATGTACGCGGCGCAGGGCGTGGGTCTCGCGGCGAACCAAGTGGGCGAGGCGTTGCGGGTGTTCGTCTACGACTGCGAGGACGACGACGATGTACGGCACGTCGGCCACGTCGTGAACCCGCGACTCGTGGCGGCGGACGGCGTGGTGGTGCGCGGTCCCGAGGGCTGTCTGTCGCTGCCGGGTCTGGAGGCCGGCACGCCGCGCTTCGACCACGCGCGCGTGGAGGGGCAGGACGTGCACGGCGACCCGGTGGTCGTCCATGGAACGGGGTGGTTCGCGCGCTGCCTCCAGCACGAGTGCGACCACGTGGAGGGCCGCACGTACACGGACCGGGTCACCGGATGGCGCAGGCGCCGGGTGCTGCGTCAGGCGGCGCGGGCGCCGTGGGCGGCGAACAACGCGGCGCGGTAGCGCCCGCGGGGCTCAGAATCCCGGGCCGCCGGCCTTGTCGCCCGCGGCGGCGAGCCGTCCCCACAGGAGGTCGGCGAGTCCCTGGACCAGTTCGGCCCGCGTGCACGGCCGGTCCCCGAGCCACCAGTCGCCCGCGGCGTGCATCATCCCGACGATCCCGTGCCCCCATACGCGCGCGAGTTGCTGACTCGCGGGCCCGAGGTCCACGCGCTCCTCGATGACCTCGGCCAGTTCCTCGCCCATGCGACGGAGCAGCGGGGCGGAGTGTCGGCCGACGTCGAACCCGGAGTCGCCGGGGGAACCCTCCGCCGGATGCATCAGGAACCGGTAGACCTGCGGCCTGGCCTCGATCGCCGCGAGGTAGGTGTCGAGCGTGGCCTCCACGCGCTCACGCCGCTCGGCGGGGGCGTCGAGAGCGGCCCGCAGCGAGGCGAGCAGCGCGTCCGTGTGGCGGGTGGCGAGGGCCGCGTAGAGGCCGCCCTTGTCGCCGAAGTGCCGGTAGAGGATCGGCTTGGTGATCCCGGCCTCGGCCGCGATCGCGTTCATCGACGCACCCGGGCCGTCCCGGAGCACCACGCGGTCCGCGGCCTCGAGCAGCTCACGCCGCCGGCGCTCGGCCGCGGACCGTTGATCCGCGCGCTGCTCGGTCCGCTGTGTGGTCTCCATGAGGTCTCCCCGCCCGTGCGATTGCTTGACGCACGCGAAAGGTAACACCCGATGGCCATGCGGTATCGAACGCGTACTCGGAGGTTGACATTGCCTACTGGCCAGTAACAGACTCTCGTTACCGCAAGTAACATATGCAGTGTACGCAGCCCTGGAGGGGTTATGGCCGAGTTCACCATGGATCTCAACGACGAGCAGAAAGAAGTCCGTGACTGGCTTCACGGATTTGCCGCCGATGTGATCCGCCCCGCGGCCGCCGAGTGGGACGAACGCGAGGAGACTCCCTGGCCGGTCATCCAGGAAGCGGCCAAGCTCGGAATCTACTCCCTCGACTTCTACGCGCAGCAGTTCTTCGACCCGACCGGCCTCGGTATTCCGATGGCCATGGAGGAGCTGTTCTGGGGCGACGCGGGCATCGCCCTGTCGATCGTCGGTACGGGCCTCGCCGCGGTCGGCGTCCTCGCCAACGGCACCGAGGAGCAGATAGGGACCTGGATCCCGCAGATGTACGGCGACGTGAACGACGTGAAGGTGGCCGCCTTCTGCTCCTCCGAGCCGGACGCCGGTTCCGACGTCGCCTCCATGCGCACGCGTGCCGTGTACGACGAGGCCAAGGATGAGTGGGTCCTCAACGGCACCAAGACGTGGGCGACGAACGGCGGAATCGCCAACGTCCACGTGGTCGTCGCCTCCATCGACCCCGAACTCGGCTCCAAGGGGCACGCCTCCTTCATCGTGCCGCCGAACACTCCGGGACTGTCCCAGGGGCAGAAGTTCAAGAAGCACGGCATCCGCGCCTCGCACACGGCCGAGGTCGTTCTGGAGAACGTCCGGGTCCCCGGCTCCTGCCTGCTCGGCGGCAAGGACAAGCTGGACGAGCGGCTCGCCCGCGCGCGTGAGAAGGCCGCCAAGGGGGGCGAGCGCGTGAAGAACGCCGCGATGGCCACCTTCGAGGCGTCGCGTCCGGCCGTCGGCGCGATGGCGGTGGGCACCGCCCGCGCCGCCTACGAAGAGGCACTGGAGTACGCGAAGACGCGCGAGCAGTTCGGCCGCCCGATCATCGACAACCAGGGCATCGCGTTCCAGCTGGCGGACATGCGCACCCAGATCGACGCCGCGCGCCTCCTGGTGTGGCGTGCCTCGTGGATGGCGACCACGGGCAAGAAGTTCGAGAGCGCCGAGGGCTCCATGTCCAAGCTGTTCGCGAGCGAGACCGCGAAGAAGGTCACCGCGCAGGCGATCCAGATCCTGGGCGGGAACGGGTTCACGCGGGAGTACCCCGTGGAGCGCATGCACCGTGACGCGGCGATCTACACGATCTTCGAGGGCACGAGCGAGATCCAGCGTCTGGTCATCGCCCGCACCCTCGCCGGGATGCCGATCCGCTAGTGAGTGGGCCGCTGCGTCACGGAGTGCCGTGGCGCAGCGGTGTCAGCTGTTCGATGTCGTAGCGGGAGCGGAGTTCCTCGATGGCTCCGTGGTCGGGCGGTCCGTCCGCGGAGAGGATCTCCAGGAGTTCCTCGAAGTAGCGCTCGTGGTCGGGCGGGGGAGAGGCCTGGAAGAACATCTTCGCCGGGGACCCCGTCGGGTTCGCGAACGCGTGCGGGCAACCGGGGGGCACCACGATCACCGTCCCCGGAGTGGCCCGCACGACCCGGTTGCCCGAGAGGGACCGCCAGCGCTGCCAGTGGTCCGCCGTACGCACCCGTGGTTCGAAGGCCAGCACGTCCAGCTCGCCCTCGAGGACGTAGAACAGCTCCTCGCTCCTCGTGTGCACATGGGCGCCCACGTCGAAGCCCGGCGGCACCACCACCTCGAAGCTCGACGCGATACGCGAATGGTTGCCGGTGACCTTGAAGGTGACCTGCTGCGCCGCCGTGCGCACGGTGCGGCCGTGGCCCGGCGGCACCAGGAGCCCCTCGGACGGTGTCAGCGCCGTCATCCGGACGCCGACCAGGTCACCGGCATGGCCTCGGGCCCACGGATCAACGCGCCCTTGCGGAAAGGGACTTGATCCGCGGGCACCGCCAGACGCAGATCCGGGAAGCGGTCCAGCAGGGCGCCCACCAGCAGCTCCGACTCCAGCCGCGCCAGCATGCCGCCCACGCAGTAGTGCGGGCCGAAGCCGAAGGAGACGTGCGGGTTCGGGGCACGGTCGAAGTCGATGCGATCGGGGTCGGGGAACACGTCGGGGTCCCGGTTGGCCGCCAGATACGACACGTACACCGGGTCGCCCTCGCTGATCCGCACCCCCGCGACGTCGACGTCCTCCAGGGCGATCCGGGACAGGCCGACGGCGCTGCGGTGGGGGATGTAGCGCAGGAGTTCGTCGATGGCCTGCGGGCGCAGCGCCGGCTCCGCCCGCAGCCGCTCGGCGAGGTCGGGGCGGGTGAGCAGGATGTAGGCCATGTTGCCGCAGTTGTTCGTGACTGCCTCGCCGCCGATCTGGACGAGCACCGCGAGCCCCACCGCCTCGTCCTCGGTGAGCTCGCCCGCGCCGACCGACGTGCCCAGCAGGGAGGCCACGTCCTCGCCCGTCCCGTCGTCGCGCGAGCGGATCAGCCGCGCGAAGTAGGCCGACATCTCGTTCTTGGCGCGCTCACTGACCTCGGCGCCGTGCGCGGACGAAAGGATCAGCTGCGTCCAGGTGTGCATCAGGTGCCGGTCTGCGGCGGGCACGCCCATCAGTTCGCAGATCACGGCGATGGGGAAGGGCGCGAGGAGACGCTCCGTGAGGTCGGTCGGCGGGCCGTCCCGCAGGACGCCGGTGACCAGTTCGTCCAGCAGCTCCTGCGCGCTGGTGCGCAGCCGCTCCACACCACGCGCGGTGAACGCCGCCGCGACCGAGCGGCGCAGCCGCGTGTGGTCCGGCGGATCGGCGAAGCCGACGGCCCCGGCCTGCGGGATGAAGTGCGGTGCCAGACGCGTGACGTGCCGGCCGACGACGGCCTCACGGCTGAAGCGCGAATCGTTGGTCACCGTGCGCACGTCGTCGTAGCGCGTCACCAGCCAGGCCCAGCCCTCACCGTTCGGCAGCTGGACCCGGGTCACCGGCCCCTCGTCCATCAGCCGGGTCAGGACCGGGTCGAAGTCGACCCCGTGCAGGTCCAGAGCGGGCCACTGGTGGACCGGCGGCCTGGTGGTGGTGTCCTCGGTCATACGGTGGCCTCCGCGAGCGCTGAGCGGTCGTCCGAGCGGCTCCAGCGTCCCAGCGACATCTCGGCGGTGATCCCCGGCCCGAACCCGGCGAGCAGCCCGCGCGCCGTGTCGTGCGGTCCGCCCTCGTCGAACAGCCGGCGCAGCGCGTCGAGGACGACGGCACTGGCGATGTTGCCGTACTCGGTGAGCGTGGCCCTGCTGAACCGGAAGGCGTCCGGCGGGACTTGGAGGAACTTGCTGAGGTCGTCCAGGATGCGCGGGCCGCCCGCGTGAATGATGTAGAAGTCCAGCTCCGAGGCGTTCCAGCCGTGCCGTCCCGCCAGCTCCTGAAGGGCCGGCGCGAGCGGCTCCATCGTGGTCGGCACCCGCTTGTCGAGCATGAAGTGGAACCCGGTGGCGCGGACGTCGTACGCGATCCAGTCCTCGGTCTTCGGGATGAGGTACGAGCCGTTGCGCTCCAGGGTGATGCCGGTGCCGCCGCGTCCGCGGACCACCGCCGCGGCGACGCCGTCGCCGAAGAGGCCGTTCGACAGGAGCGAGCCGACGCCCAGATCGGTGGGCTGGTAGCACAGCGAGCAGAACTCGCAGGCCACGATCAGCGCGTTCGCCTCCGGATACGCGGTGCAGAAGTCGTGCGCCCGGTTCACCGCCGCTCCGCCCGCGGCGCAGCCCAGCTGTGCGATCGGTATCTGGCGGGTGTCGCTGGAGAAGTCCATCGCGTTGATCAGCCACGCGGTCAGCGACGGCATCATGAAGCCGGTGCACGACACGTAGATGATCACGTCGATGTCCGTCGTCCGCAGCCCCGCGTCGTCGAGCGCGCGCCGCACCACGGCGGGCACCCGGGCCTTGGCCTCCGCTTCGTAGAGCGCGTTGCGCTCCGCGAAGCCGGGATGCTTCAGGGTCTCCTCGATGGGTTGCACGATGTGCCGCGTCCGCACGCCGGTGTTCTCGATCAGCCTGAGGGCGAGCGGGAGTTGCGGGTGGTCCGCGTGGTGCGCGCGTGCGAGATCGAGCGTCTCCTCCATGGTGATCACGTGTTCCGGAACGGAGACAGCGGGTCTGCACAAAGTCGCCATGAGCCTGCGCCTTCTGGTTGCCCCCCGGCTGTGAGTGCCTCCCTGGATGAAGGGAGGTCCACCCACGATCGCCCGCCGCGCGCCGTTCGTCCCGTCGGACTACTCCATGCCGGTCGCGGCGGCGGGGTCACACAGTGTTACTCCTCGCCGGATCCCAGGGCCGTGGCCAGCGCGGACGCGGGGTCCGACGCCGCCGGGCCGGCCGGGGCCCAGCGGCCCCGCTCCTTGCGGTAGGGCCACCAGCGGCCGTCACGCCCCAGACGCAGCTGGGCGTCCGCCCCGGAGACGGTCCAGCGACCCCGGGCCGCCTTGAGGACGGGGCGCTCGTCGGCGTCCCAGGCCGCGTCCAGGGCGGCACGCGCGCGTGCCGCCGCGTTCGCGTCGGGCGTCCACTCCTCCTCCAGGACGGCGAGAGCCGCCGCCCCGCCGTGCTCCCAGGCACGCACGGCCAGCGCCAGACCCTCGGCGTCCCGGTCCGAACCGCGGGCGAGCCGGGCGGCGATGTGCGGCTGCGGCCCGGCCGCGGCGAGGCGTACGGAGTCCTGCCGCATCGCGAGCTCCGGCCGGGGCGCGCGTCGGTCGTGCCCGTCGCTCAGCGCCTCCGCGAGGAGCCCGTGGGCCGCGACCGCCGCTCGGGCGGCCAGGAACTCCAGCGCCGCCGGGTCCGTGCCGGTGGGGGCCGGTGTCTCCGTGTCCAGGGACGGCGGCAGGCCGGGCTCCGCGGGCAGCGCGGGCGGGCCGGGCAGCGGCGGCAGTACGAGCGCGGACGCGTAGGCCTCCGCCGCGTCCACGCCCTCGGCCTCCTGGGGTGGCGCGGCGACCGGCTCCGCGCGGGCGGCGCTGCGCATCTGAAGCTCGTCGAGCAGCGCCCCCTCAGCGCGCCCGCGCAGCAGGAGCAGCACGAACGGATCCTGGTCGAGCAGACGGGCCAGCTGGTAGCTCAGGGCCGCCGTGTGCGCACAGTGGTCCCACGCGTCGCAGTCGCAGCGCGCCTCCAGGTCGCCGATGCCCGGCAGGAGTTCGACGCCGGCCGCGGCGGCGTCCTCCACCAGGTGCGGAGGCATGTCGCGGTCGAGCAGCGCCGCGATGTGCCCGGCCCGCTCCACGGCCATGCCCAGGAACCGGTCCCAGTCCTCCTCGCCCAGCGGCTGGAGCAGGACGTCGGAGCGATGCGGAACGCCCCGGTCCACGACGACGGCGGTGATCCGGCCCGGCCGCACGGACACCGCGCCGACCGCACCGGCGCGCGCCAGCCTGCGCCCCGCCTTGAGCTGGGAGAGTTCCAGCGCGGTGTCCTCCAGGGCCTTCAGCCAGGCCTGGCCCCACCAGGTCTGCGCGAACCCGCGCCCGTGCGCGGGCGGCAGCGCCGCGAACGTACGCTCCTCGGCGCCGTGCTCGTCATACATGTCGCTGTCGCCGTCCATGGCTTCGTACATGTCGCTCATCGGGCGCCCCCTCGCAGTTCGACCAGATCGGCCAGCGCGGCATCGCTCAGCTCGGTCAGAGCGGCTTCGCCCGAGCCGAGGACCGCGTCGGCCAACTCCCTTTTGCGCAGCAGCATCTCGGCGATGCGATCCTCGATCGTGCCCTCCGCGATCAGCCGGTGCACCTGCACGGGACGGGTCTGCCCGATCCGGTACGCGCGGTCGGTGGCCTGTGCCTCCACGGCCGGGTTCCACCAGCGGTCGTAGTGCACCACGTGCTCCGCGCGCGTGAGGTTGAGGCCGGTACCCGCCGCCTTCAAAGAGAGCAGGAAGACCGGCACCTCACCGTCCTGGAAGCGCCGCACCATGGTCTCGCGGGTCGCGACCGGTGTGCCTCCGTGGAGGAACTGCGTCGCGATGCCCCGGGCCGCGAGATGGCGCTCCACGAGGCGGGCCATCTGCACGTACTGGGTGAAGACGAGGACGCTCGCGTCCTCCGCCAGGATCGTGTCCAGGAGTTCGTCGAGCAGTTCCAGCTTCCCGGAGCGGCCGGCGATGCGCGGGTTGTCCTCCTTGAGGTACTGCGCCGGGTGGTTGCAGATCTGCTTCAGGGCCGTCAGGAGCTTGACGATCAGGCCGCGCCGCTCGAACCCGTCCGCTCCGGAGATCTCCGCCAGGGTCTCCCGCACCACGGCCTCGTAGAGCCCGGTCTGCTCCTTGGTGAGCGACACCGCGCGGTCGGTCTCCGTCTTGGGCGGCAACTCGGGAGCGATGCCCGGATCCGACTTGCGGCGGCGCAACAGGAAAGGACCCACGAGCTTGGCGAGGCGCTGCGCGGCCGCCGGATCCGTACCGCCCTCGACGGCCTGGGCGTAGCGCGTGCGGAACGTGCCGAGCTTGCCGAGCAGCCCCGGTGTGGTCCAGTCGAGGATCGCCCAGAGCTCGGAGAGGTTGTTCTCCACGGGCGTGCCGGTGAGTGCCACGCGCGCGCGGGCGCCGATGGTGCGCAGTTCCTTGGCCGTCGCCGAGAAGGGGTTCTTCACGTGCTGCGCCTCGTCGGTGACCACCATCCCCCAGGCCACGGAGTTCAGCTGGGCGGCGTCCAGGCGCATGGTGCCGTACGTGGTCAGCACGAACTCGCCGTCGGCCACGTCCGCCAGGGAGCGGCGTCCTCCGTGGAAGCGGCGCACCGGGGTGCCGGGCGCGAACTTCTCGATCTCGCGCTGCCAGTTGCCCATGAGGGACGTCGGGCACACCACGAGCGTCGGGCCGGCGGTCTGGGGTGCCTCCTGCCGGTGCAGGTGCAGCGCGATCAGTGTGATGGTCTTGCCGAGGCCCATGTCGTCGGCGAGGCAGGCGCCGAGGCCCAGGGAGGTCATCCGGGCGAGCCAGCTCAGGCCGCGCAGCTGGTAGTCGCGCAGGTCGGCGGCGAGGGCGGCGGGCTGCCCGACCGGCTCCTGGCCCTCGGGGTCCGCGAGACGGTCCCTGAGCCCCGCCAGCCAGCCCGTGGGGCGCACCTCGACCCGGCGACCGTCGATCTCGGTGGAGCCCGTCAGAACGGCGCTCAGCGCGTCGACCGGCGTGACCTTGCGGTCCTGGTGGGTGCGGGCGCGCCGGGCCTCGGCCGGATCGACCAGCACCCACTGGTCGCGCAGCCGCACCACCGGGCGGTTGGCCTCGGCGAGGCGCTCCAGCTCGGCGCGGCTCAGCTCCTGTCCGCCGAGGGCGAATCGCCAGTCGAAGGCCAACAGGGCGTCCGCGGAGAGGAACGACGGAGCGTCCGAGGCGAGTTTGTCGGGACCGTCGTGGTCGGGCGGCCCGATCACCGCGCGCGCGGTGAACTTCCTCGCCAGTTCTCGCGGCCAGTGCACCTCGACGCCGGCCGCGGACAGCGCCCGCGCGCCCTCGCCGAGCAGGTCGGTGATCTCCTCGTCGGCGAGCTCGACCGCGTCCGGGACCGTGGCCGACAGCAGCGGCGTCAGCGGCGTCCACGCCCGCGCGGCGCGGCGCAGGGCCAGCAGCGCGTCCATCTGGGCCCGCGCCCCGAAGGTCTTGCCGGACGCCCCGGTCCCCGCCCACACCTCGGCCGCGTCCGCGATCAGCGTGGGGTCGCTGACGCTGTGCATCTGAAGCACCGCGCGGAACGGGAGGCGGGTCTCGTCCTCGGTGATCCGCGCGAGTCCGGGCACCTCGACGCGCAAGGAGATGCGTACGCCCGCGTCGTGCCCCGCGGCCACATCGGCCGCCCAGGGCCGGAGTTCGGGCACCCGCTGAGGAGCCCTGGCCGCGAACGCCGGGGACCCCGCGGCGAGCGTGGCGGCGGGCGAGCGCGGCAGCGAGTCGGCCACCGCGTCCAGGAAGGCCCGCACCAGGCGCTCCGGAGTGTGCAACCGCGGCGGCTCGTGACCGTCCAGCGGCACCGCGTGCGCCTCGGGCGGCATCGCGGCGGCCAGCTCCCGCACCCGCTCGACGTCCTCGGGGCGCAGCGGGCCGGCCCGCCACGCGTCGTGATCGCCGTCGCTGACGCCGGGCAACAGGAGCCCGCGCGCAGCGAGTTGGAGGGCGAGCAGCGCGGCCGTGCCCCAGAAAGCCGTCGTCGCGTCGGCCTGCGCGGCGCCGCGCGCGCGGGTGAGCACCGGCAGCGCGGACCGCATCGGCAACGTGACCGCGGGCACGGTCGCCAGTTCCACGCCGTCCTCGCCGGGCAGCGCCAGGGGCAGCTCGACGCGCGTGCCCGCCTCGGGCAGAGGTGGCTCGTCCTCGTCGGGGCGCCAGAAGGCGACGGTGGAGGCGCGCGCCGGGTCGCCGGGCACGAAGACGGCGCAACAGCGGGAGAGTTCGGTCGTCTCGGAGGGGGTGGGTGCGGGGTGCGTGTACTCGGGGATGACGGCTTCCTCGTATTCATCAAATTTGACTACTCGCCCTGAAGGCGCCGAGGGTACACGGATCGAGCCGCCTCGCGGGCGCCTACAAGTAGTGATCCGGGTCACCCGACCCTTAAGGGTGTAGCTAGCACCCCTCTTGCGGCGGGGTTACCCCCTGGAGTGCTCGGGTGGTGGCGCCATGGCTCGCCAAGGCCTCTGATCCGTAGGTTTTTTGACGCCGGGCCGATGTGCAGCCCGCGCCTCGACCCCGCCCCTCCACAGACCGGAGATCCGCCATGTCCTTGGCCGTCGGAGCCGCACCGGACCACGTCGAAGCCGCCGCCGCGCGGCGGCGCCCGCCCGAAGCGGGAAGTGAGTTCACGCCACTGCTGCGCGACGTCAAGGGGCGGGGCCTGCTCGCCCGGCGCACCGGCTGGTACGTGCGCACCATCGTGGTCAACGGCCTCTGTCTGGCCGGCGTCGTCGCAGGGATGGCGTTCATCGGCGCTTCCTGGTGGGTGCTCGCCTTCGCTCCCGTCCTCGCCGTCCTCTGTGCGCGCACCGCGTTCATCGGCCATGACGCGGGCCACGCGCAGATCACCGGCAACCGCTCCGTCAGCCGCCTCATCGGCCTGATCCACGGCAACCTGCTGCTGGGCATGAGTTACGCGTGGTGGAACGACAAGCACAACCGTCACCACGCCAACCCGAACCACATCGAGAAGGACCCCGACGTCGCCGCCGACGTCCTCGTCTTCACCAGTGAGCAGGCCGCCACGCGCGTGGGCTTCCGCGGCTGGCTCACCCGGCATCAAGCATGGCTCTTCTTCCCCCTCACCCTGCTCGAAGGTCTCGCCCTGAAGGTCTCCGGTTTCCAGGACCTGCGTCGCCAGTCCGGACGCGAGCGCCTGGTGGAGGGGGCCTTCCTGGTCGCCCACGTCGTCGGCTACGTCGCCCTGCTGCTGCTCACCATGCCGCTGTCGCACGCCCTCGTGTTCGCGGCACTCCACCAGGCCCTGTTCGGACTGCACCTGGGAATGGCGTTCGCGCCCAACCACAAGGGCATGGAGATGCCCGACCCCGACGGCGACAAGTGGGGCCACCTGCGGCGCCAGGTCCTCACCTCGCGCAACATCAAGGGCGGCCTGCTGACCGACTGGTTCCTCGGCGGTCTCAACTACCAGATCGAGCACCACCTGTTCCCGAGCATGCCCCGGCCCCACCTCAGGCTCGCCCAGCCCCTGGTGAAGGCCCACTGCCGCGATCTCGGCATCCCCTTCGTGGAGACCGGGCTCGTCGACTCCTACCGCCAGGCCCTGCGGCACATGTATGAAGTGGGGGAGCCGCTGCGGGCCGACATCTGATGTGCGCGGGCGTGCGATCTCAGGGACGTCTCAGGGTCGCGCGCCGGAACCGTGGACGTCACGGGCCCGTTTCTCACAGCAGAGGCGGGCCCGCTCCACTCAGCCGAGGGCGAGCCGCCCCGAAGGAGGCCACACACATGTCGAAGAACGCGAAGATCGCTGCGGGAGGCGTGGCGGCCGGGATCATCCTCTTGATCTGGCTGCCGTGGTGGGCGGCCCTGCTCATCGTGCTGGGCGTGCCCACCGCGGCGTACCTGATGCTCGACCCCTCGCAGCGGCGCAGGCTGCGCAGGGTCACGCGCAAGGAGATCGGGCGGTGACGCGGATCCGGCGCGTCCGATCCGACTGAGCTGATCCGATCGACCTGAGGGACGGACCTGATCGTACGGACCTGGTGCGAGGCCTGACGCCGTGGGCCCGATCCGGCCGACCTGGTCCGACGGACAGCCGCCTCGGCGGGGCTAAGAAGTCCGCACCGAGCAGGAGTTGACGACGTCGCCGCTCGCGGGCCGTCCCACGGTGCGGTCCGCGGGCGGTCGCGTGCCGCTCTCCACCCAGCGGGTGAGCGTGTCGAAGGCGTCCCGGTAGCACGGCAGGATCGGCCGCAGCAGGCCCGGATGGCTGTCGTACAGGCCGTCGGTGTGTGTTCCGCCCTGGATCGTGTACGTACGGTGCAGGCGGCCGCGCCCCTGGGCATCGGTCATCCGGGCGTACACGGAGGCGTCCGTGGCGATCGGCAGCAGTGTGTCGAGGTCGCCCTGGAGCGTGAGCAGCGGCTTGCCGACGCGCCCGGTCAGCGCCACGCGCGCGACCGCGCGGTGCACCGGGGCCGGACGGGCCGCGTAGTCGTACGCGGCGTCCGAGGCGCAGGGGGCGAGAATCTCGTCCGTCGTCGAGCCGGTCGACGCCCCGGGGCAGGCGGGGTCATAGGAAGGGTCGAACTCGGCCCGGTACGCCTTCTGCGTGAGGCCCCAGTACACCTTCTGGTGATACGGCCACAGGAACTCCGAGCCGCGCGCGAAACCCGCCGCATACATGTCGTCCGCATCGGCGCCGCCCTGTCCGTACGCCACGGCGGTCGGCAGGGAAGTGAACAGGTTCGGCCCCTCGGCCGTCCACAGCACGCCCTCCCAGTCGACGCCGCCGTCGTACAACTCCGGACGGTTCTCCAACTGCCAGCGCGTCAAGTAGCCCGCGTTCGAGATGCCCGTCATGTAGGTCCGCCGGGGCGCATGGCCGTACCGCAGGGCCACGGCCTTCTTGGCGGCGAGGGTGAGCTGCGTGGTGCGGGCGTTCCACTCGGCGACGGCGTCGCCGGGGCGATCGCCGTCACGGTAGAAGTTCGGGCCCGTGTTGCCCTTGTCGGTGGCGGCGTACGCGTATCCCTGGGCGAGGACCCGGTCGGCGATCGCCACGTCGGTCGCGTACTGCTTGCGGTTGCCCGGCGCCGCGGTCACCACCAGACCCCCGTTCCAGCGGTCGGGCATCCGCAGCACGAACTGGGCGTCGTGGTTCCAGCCGTGAGTGGTGTTGGTGCGCGAGTCGTCGCGGAAATAGCCGTCGATCTGCACGCCGGGCACGCCGGACGCGCGGTGGGTGCCCTGAGCGGTCAGCCCCGCCTGGTCCGCGGTGTCGGTGTACGCGGTGCCGGCGAGGCCGGCGGTCGTCAGATCGTCCAGGCAGGCCCGCCGCTGGAACTCGGCGCCCGGCACGCGCGCGTGCTCCTGGTGCGCGCAGTGCGCGGCGGACGGAGCGTCCGCCTGCGCGGCCTGCGGCCCGGACGCGGCCAGCGCGAGCAGGGCTGTGGCCACCAGGGGGACGTATCTGGGCAGGCGCATCGAGAGGCCTCCTCTACGTGTGGGAAGAGGCCTCATCGTGGAGGCGGAGCCCGCGCGCACCTATGGGTCGGAACCACATGGGAAGCCGACGCCCTATGGGGTGACGGCGGTTCAGGCCGGGCGCACGGCCATCTTGTCGAGGGCTTCCAGGAGGCTCGGCAGTTCGGCGCCCCGACCGACCGGAAGCACTTCGCCCGGTTCGTCGTCGAGCAGGATGAAGGCGATGTCGTCCGTCCGCGCCACCATCGACCAGCCGGGGCCGTCGGCCCGCAGCGTGCGGGCGTCGCCCGAGGCGAAGGCGGAGCGCACACGGCCCAGCGGCGGGGGAGTGTCCAGGTAGGCGCGTGCCTCGCTCAGGACGCGGCGGATGCCCGCGCGAGGGTCGTCCGGTGCCTTCTCCTTCGGCGTGTCGGCGTCGCCCTTGCCGTCCTCGTCGCTCGCGTCGCCGTCCGTGCCCGCCTCGGCGGCTTCGCCGTCCGGCCCGCCGACGAACTGGGAGTCGTCGATCTGATCGCGCCACGTGGCCCACTGGAGCGCTATCTCGTCCGCTCCCAGGCGTCGTTGGGCCGGCCCCCACGTCTGCGTGTCGGGCGGGCTCAGCGGCGACACGTCGCCCGCCTCGGGCTCGGGCTTCGGGTCGTGCGGCTCCGGGACGCCCGGCGCCGAGACGGCGAGCGCGAGCGGCCAGCCCGGGAGCGCGGCGACCATGCTGTTCTCGTTCGGGGACAGCTCGTACTCCATGCCGCAGTCCCAGGAGGCGATGGCCACCGCGACCAGCGACACGTCGTCGACGACCACGGTCCAGCGCGCACCTTGCCCGTCCTGCCCGAGCACCAGGCCGTACCCGTCCGCGAGCGGGGCGAGCCCGAGCGCGGCACACGCCTCCGGATAGTCGTCGCCGAGCACGCTGGGGAACTTCGCTGGAGTGAGCAGCACCGCTGTCAGTACGTACAGCGCGTCGTCCCCGGTGGCGACGTCGTCGTCCGTCCCGGCCATGCCAGCCTCCCCTGAGCTTCGTTCCGTCGGCGTGACCTTAGTCAGTCACGGACGATGTCGTACAGGGGCGATGACCAGGAAAACCCGTCCTTGTGCAGGTCCGCACGGCGTGCGTGGAGAGCTTGTCGACGTCCCGTGGGCACTTTGTGTGGCCGCGGGGCCGGGCCGGACCCGCGCGCGGAGGACTCAGGCGGCCGGCAGACCCAGGAGGCGGCGCGCGACCACCCGAGGTGGCTCGTCCCGCTCCCGCGAGAGGGCGATGAGCGCCCGGCACGCCAACTCGTTGACGCCGAACACGAGGGCGCTCGGCTCCACCCACCCCGCGGCCTCGTCGATGCGCTCCTGATCGTCCTCCACGCACGCAGTGATGTAGGTGGCCGCTGCCTCGAAGAGGTTGTGCGGGCGCCGCTCGCCACCCGGGTGCGACGCCTCGCGTGCGGAGCGCCCCTCCTCACGCAGTCGCTCCTCGCGCCGCGCGACCTTCTTGCGCCAGGTGTTCCATGACTTGCGGACTCTGTCGAACATGCGCCACCGTCCCCCTGTCGACCGCCCACGGCCGTCGTCGTCCCCGCAACGCCCCTCATGTGCCGTGGAGTTGAGCCCATGGTGGCAGAAGAGAGCCGCCACGGTCCCGGTGCGGAGCGGCTCAACAGTCGTCCGATTCCAGGTCCTTGAGGGTGGCTCGGAGCCAGGTGAGCTCGGCGCGGCTGGTGGCGCGCGCGATGGAGAGCACGCCCCGCCTGAACGGATCGTCCAACTCTTCAGCGCGCAGCGGGCGTTCCCCCTCGTAGAAGAAGCTCGCCGGCTCCTCAAGGAAGTCGAGCCGGCGGCGCAGGACGTCGGCCTGCTCCGAGGGGGCCTCCAGGTGGCGCAGGAAGGCCAGCACGGTGAACCAGCGGTTCTCGTCGGTGATGTCGGGCCGCGCGGGCTCGCGCAGCCTGCGCCGCAGCTCCTCGCGGCCCCCGGCGGTGAGGCTCAGGACGTGCCGCGGCGCCGCCACCGTGCCCGGCTGGGTCTCGCGCGCGAGAAGCCCCGCCTTCTCCAGGCGCTTGATCGCCGGATACAGGGTGCTCTCGGCGACCGGCCTCACGTGCCCGGTGAGTGCGGTGATGCGCTTGCGCAACTCGTAGCCGTGCAGGGGAGCGTCGTAGAGGAATCCGAGGATGGCGAGTTCGAGCATGACTCCATTGTGGGTCATGACGACGTTCACGTAGTACATCGGTTACGCAATGCATCGATCACGTACTACATCGGCAGCGGTATGCATCGGTTACGTAGTACTGCGGCGGCGATGTATTGTGGCGTCGAAGTCGAACCGGGGACCGAACAAGGAGGACGCCATGCGGCAGACGCCGTTCGACGCACAGGGGAGCCACATCCGCTGGACCGAGACAGCAGGCGCCGAGCCGGCCCGCGTCTACGTCCACGGCCTGGGCGCGGCCTCGACGGTGTACCACGCGCACATCGCGGCCCGGCCCGAACTGGCCGGTCGCCGCACGCTGTTCGTCGACCTGCCCGGTCACGGCATCAGCGACCGCCCCGCCGACTTCGACTACACCCTGGAGCGTCACGCCGACGCGCTCGCCGCCGCGCTCGACGCGGCGGGGGTGAGCGGGGCGGAGATCATCGGGCACAGCATGGGCGGCTCCGTGGCGATCGTGCTCGCGCACCGCCGGAGCGACCTCGTCTCGCGCCTCGTCGTCACGGAGGGCAACCTCGATCCGTATCCGGGCATCCCTGCGGGCAGCAGCGGAATCGCGTCCTATGAAGAAGACGCCTACGTCTCCGGTGGTGGCCACGCGCGCGTGCTCGCGAAGGTCGGCCCGCTGTGGGCGGCCACCATGCGCCTCGCCGACCCCCTCGCCCTGCACCGCAGCGCGACCGGGCTGGTGCGCGGCACCGAACCCACGATGCGGCGGATGCTGGAGGACCTGAAGGTCGAGCGGGTCTACCTCCAAGGAGCCCGCAGCGGTGAACTCGCGGGGCGGGAGGACCTGATGGCCGCCGGTGTGCACGTAGTCGAGGTGCCCGACGCGGGGCACAACGTCATGTTCGACAACCCGGACGCCTTCGTGGCGGCCGTCGCGGGGTAGCGGGGCGGCTCAGCCCGCGCGCTCCGCCAGCGCAAGGAAGCGCTCGTCCTCGTCGACGTACGAGGTCACGCGCCAGCCCGCACCGGCGAGCAGAGGACGCAGATTGTGCTCGGCCCGCAGGTCGTCCGGGGTGAGCTGCCGTCCGTGACGCGCCGCGAGCGCCGCCCGGCCGATCGGGTGGAAGAGGGCCAGCAGGCCGCCCGGACGGACCACGCGCGCCAACTCGCGCAGATTCTCCGGCGGTTGCGGCAGGTGGGAGATGAGGCCCGCGCCGAACACCGCGTCCAGTACCCCCGTGCCCAACGGCAGTCGGGCCACGTCCGTGAGCAGCAGGTGCCCGTCGCGGTCCCGGCCGGCCCGCACCGCGGCCGCCAGCATCGCCGGGGTCAGGTCGGCTCCCAGCACCGTGCCCGAAGGGCCCACGGCCGTCCTCAGCGCGGGCAGCGCCCGGCCGGTGCCGCAGCCCGCGTCCAGCACCCTGCCGCCCGGCCGCAACCCGAGGGCGTCCACCGCCGCCGCGTAGGCCGGACCGTCGTCGGGGAAGCGGGAGTCCCAGTCGGCGGCACGGGCCGCGAAGAACTCCTGCACACGCGTGGCGTCATCGCTCATGTGCTCCATGATTGCGCAGCCCGCCGACAGCCGGCGATGCACGTGCGGGGGACGCCGGGTCGAAAGGTCCCCATCGGAACCGAAAGCGTCGCATGCGCGTGCGGTGCACACGTTCGACCCTGACGCGATCGTTCTGTTGTGTATCTCTGTCACATTCCACCAGCTTTTGAAATGCGCCCCTACAGTGCGCCCCCGGCGCGGCTAGCGTCCCTGAGCCATGGGACACCTGGACCACGCCGCCTTCGGCTGGCTTACCCCCGTGCTGTCGTACGCGATGGCCTGCATCGGAGCCGCGCTCGGCCTGCGCTGCACCGTGCGGGCCCTGGCCGCCACGGGGCGCACCCGCCGCAACTGGCTCCTCACCGCCGCTTCCGCCCTCGGCACGGGCATCTGGACGATGCACTTCGTGGCGATGCTCGGCTTCGGCGTCACGGGAACCGAGATCCGCTACAACGTGCCCCTGACCATCCTCAGCCTGGTCGTCGCGGTGGTCGTCGTCGGCGCCGGCGTGTTCGCCGTCGGCTACGGCCGTGATCGTGGTCGCGCACTCGCCCTCGGCGGCCTCACCACCGGCCTCGGCGTCGCCAGCATGCACTACCTCGGCATGGCGGCGCTGCGCCTGCACGGCCAGGTCCACTACGACCCCGTGCTCGTCGCCCTGTCGGTGGTGATCGCCGTCGTCGCGGCGACGGCCGCCCTGTGGGCCGGACTCAACATCAAGTCGCCGATCGCCGTCGCCGGCGCCTCCCTCGTCATGGGCGGCGCCGTCAGCAGCATGCACTACACCGGGATGATCGCGGTCAGCGTGACGGTGACGCCCTCCCCGGTCACCCTGCCGGGTGCGACAGCGATGCAGTTCATCTTCCCGCTCGCCGTAGGACTCGGCTCCTACCTCTTCCTGACCTCGGCGTTCGTCGCACTGTCCCCGACCGCGGACGAGCGGGAGGCCTCCGCGTCGGCCCAGCAGCCACTGGAGAGTCTGTCCCGTTGACGGCCACGGGCCGACGGACCTGCCGCGTCACCGCCCCAGAACGATCGAGGAGGCCATGCGCCCGCCCCGCAGAACTCCCAGCTCAGGACCACCGCAGATAGCCGAGTCCCCGACACGCGGCCGACGCGCGCACGCGGGTCCGCCCGCCTACGAGGACGCCCTGGACGACTCGGCCCCGGCCGGGACCACGCCACCCGCGCGCGCGGGTCGGCGCGGCCTTCGCCCGCGCACCGTCCGGGCGAAGATCGTCTCGCTCCTCATGGTGCCGGTCGTGTCGCTGCTCGCGCTGTGGGGCTACGCCACCGTGAGCACCGCTCAGGACGTCGCACGGCTGCGGCAGTTGGAGCGCGTCGACGTCGCGGTGCGCGAGCCCGTGGCCGCTGCCGTGACCGCCCTCCAGGAGGAGCGCGTCGCGGCCGTCGACTACGCCACCGATCCCACGCCCGGCCGGGGTGACGACCTCAAAGGGCTCGCCGCCGTCACCGACCGCGCGGTCGAGCGCCTGCGCCTCGGCAGGCACAACACCGTCGCGGACGGCGCGGACCTGCCGCACGGCGTGGCCGGCCGGCTCACCACCTTCGTCACGGGAGTCGAACGACTGCGGACCGTCCGCACAGCCGTTCTGGAACGCCGTGCCGGCTGGGACACCGCCTACGGGCAGTACACGAAGACCCTCGGCAGCGCCTTCGCCGTCAGCGGATCGCTGACCGGCATCCAGGACTCCGCGCTCGGCTCCGACGCGCGCGTGCTGCTGGAGTTCGGCCGCTCCGCGGAGATGCTCTCCCGTGAGGACGCGCTGCTGTCCAGCGCCCATCTCGCGGGGACCCTGGACGACGAGCGGCTGCGCCTGTTCACCGGCGCCGTCGACACCCGCAGGACTCTCGTCGACACGGCCGCCACCGACCTGCGCGGACCCGAACGAGCCGCCTGGAACCACCTCGTGGAGGGGAGCGCGTACGGCAACGTGCGCGCCGTCGAGGACCGGACGCTCATCGCACCACCGGGCCGCAAGGCCCTCGCGGCGGCGTCCGCGGGGACCTGGGACACGGCACACGCGACCGTGCGCGACGGGATGCGCACCATCGAGACGGACGCGGCGCGCAGTGCCGCGGACCGCGCCGACCCGTTCGGCCGCGGGCTGCTCACCCCCGCGGGAGCGGCCGTCCTGCTCGGCCTCGCCGCCGTGTCCGCCTCGCTGGTGATCTCCGTCCGCATCGGGCGCGGCCTCGTCGTCGAACTCGTCAGTCTGCGCAACACCGCCCTGGCGATCGCTCGCCGCAAACTTCCGCAGGCCATGCGGAAGTTGCGGGCCGGCGAGGAGATCGACGTGCAGGCCGAGGCGCCCCAGGGGCCGCCTGCCGAGGACGAGACGGGACAGGTCTCCGAGGCCCTCACCACGGTGCACCGGGCCGCCCTGCGGGCCGCCGTGGAGCGCGCCGAACTCGCCAGCGGAATCTCCGGCGTCTTCGTCAACCTCGCCCGCCGCAGTCAAGTGCTCGTCCACCGACAGCTCGGCCTCCTTGACAGCATGGAGCGGCGCGCCGACGACCCGAACGAACTGGGGGACCTGTTCCGGCTCGACCACCTCACCACCCGCATGCGGCGCCACGCGGAGAGCCTGATCATCCTCTCCGGAGCCGCACCGGGGCGCGCCTGGCGCATGCCCGTACCGCTCACGAACGTCGTACGGGCCGCGGTCTCCGAGATCGAGGACTACGCGCGCGTGGAGGTACGCCAGCTCACCGACGCCGACGTCATGGGCACCGCGGTCGCCGACCTCACCCACCTGCTCGCCGAACTCGTCGAGAACGCCGCCCAGTTCTCGCCGCCGCACACCAAGGTGCGCATCAGCGGCGAGCCGGTCGGCAACGGCTACGCCATCGAGATCGAGGACCGCGGCCTGGGCATGGGCAAGGAGACCCTCGCCGACGCGAACAACCGCATCGACCACTCCGAGTCCCTCGACCTGTTCGACAGCGACCGGCTCGGCCTCTTCGTGGTGAGCAGGCTCGCCAACCGCCACGAGATCAAGGTGCACCTGCGTACGTCGCCCTACGGAGGCACCACCGCCGTCGTCCTGCTGCCCAAGGCGCTGCTCCACAAGGACAGCGCCCCGGCGACGCCGAGCGACGAGCACCGACCGTCCGAAGAGGAGCGCCGCTACGCGCGCGTGCCCGAGCCCGAAGCAGCGCACATGAACGGCAACCCCGTGCCCGCACCGACACCCCGCCCCGCACTCGCCCCCTCCCGGGGCCCCGACCCCGAGGAGGCGGAGCACCCGCCCGGCGTCACCGCCCTGCGCCTGCGCAGGCCGCCGGCCGACGAGAGCGACGAGGAGCCGCCTGGCGACGGGCTGCCGCGCCGCGTACGCCAGGCCAACCTCGCGCCCCAACTGCGCGAGCGCCCCGAGACACCGACTTCATCCTCGCGCGTCCCGGAGCAGGGCGACCGCACCCCCGAACAGGTCCGGGCCCGTATGACGTCCTTCCGGGACGGCTGGGTCAGAGGCGGCGGACGGCCGCCCGGCAGCGACAGCACTGAAGGAGATCGCACATGATCAAGGAACCGACCACGGGCACGGCCCACGGCTCCGGCGAACTCGACTGGCTCCTCGACGACCTGGTGCTGCGCGTGACCGAACTGCGGCACGCCGTCGTCCTGTCCAACGACGGCCTGGCCGTCGGCGCGTCCGGCGGCCTCGGCCGCGAGGACGCCGAGCATCTGGCCGCCGTCGCCTCCGGCTTCAACAGCCTCGCCAAAGGCACCGGGCGGCACTTCGGCACCGGCGCGGTCCGGCAGACCATGGTCGAGATGGACGACGGCTTCCTCTTCGTCGCCGCCGCGGGGGACGGCTCGTGCCTCGCGGTCCTGAGCACCGTCACCGCCGACATCGGACTCGTCGCCTACGAGATGGCCCGCCTGGTGAAGAGGGTCGGTGAGCACCTCTACACGCCGTCGAGGTTCGCCGGGCACCCGCCCACGGCAGGCTGACGGAACGGTCAGCGGCATGAATGACGACAGGTTCGCAGAAACGTACCGGTACCGGGACACGCACGCTGACGAAGGCGACGCGTACCGGACCGGCGACTACAGAGGCGACGAGGAGCACGTCAGCCCCGAGGACCAGGGCAGCCAGTGGTTCGACCACGAGGCCGGTCCCCTGGTCCGCCCGTACGCGATGACCGGCGGACGCACCACGGCGGGCCCTCAGGGAGCGCACTTCGACCTGATCGCCCTCGTGTCCCTCGACACCGCGGCGCCCGCCGCACACGATGACACCGCCCTGGGCCCCGAGCACCGGTCGATCATCGAACTGTGCCGCCTCGAGACCCAGACGGTCGCCGAACTCGCCGCCGGCACCGACCTGCCCGTGGGCGTGGTCCGGGTGCTGCTCGGCGACCTGTCGGAACTGGGCTGCGTCAAGGTCAGCAGGCCGGTGCCGCCCGCACAGCTACCGGACGAGAAGATCCTGAGAGAAGTCATCGATGGCCTCCGAGCACTCTGAAGGCACCGCCGACGGCACCGCAGCCATGGCGTTGAAGATTCTGGTCGCGGGCGGGTTCGGGGTGGGCAAGACCACCCTGGTCGGCGCCGTCAGCGAGATCCGGCCGCTGCGTACCGAGGAACAGCTCAGCGAGCTGGGCCAGTCCGTGGACGACACGGCCGCCGTGGAACGCAAGACGACCACGACCGTCGCCATGGACTTCGGCCGCATCACCATCAGGTCGGGTCTGTCGCTCTACCTGTTCGGAACACCGGGCCAGGACCGCTTCTGGTTCCTGTGGGACGAACTGTCGCAGGGGTCGCTCGGCGCCGTCGTCCTCGCGGACACCCGACGGCTGGAGGACTGCTTCCCCGCCGTGGACTACTTCGAGCACCGGCGCATCCCGTTCGTCGTGGCGGTCAACTGCTTCACGGGCGCCAGGGCGTACGGAGCGCACGAAGTGGCACGCGCCCTCGACCTCGACCGAGGGACCCCTGTGGTGCTGTGCGACGCCCGCGACAAGGATTCGGGAAAGGAGGTGCTGATCAGGCTGGTCGAGTACGCCGGGCGGATGTACACCGCCCGGCTGCTCGACTCGGTCGGCTGACGCGCCCGGCCTCAGTCGGCCACGTCACCCATGGCCACGACCTTCTCGACCCGTACGCGGACGACGAGTTCGCCCGGCACGGCATTGCGCCGGCCGAACTCCTCGGCGCGGTCCGCTCCCATGTAGCGGCCGCCGATCCGGGTGGCCGAATCCAGCAACTCGGCCGGGTCCTCGCTCAGTTCGGCGCGGCCCTGGATCGTCACGAACGAGAAGGGCGGCCGCTCGTCGTCGACGCACAGCGCCACGCGCCCGTCGCGGGCGAGGTTGCGGCCCTTGACCGTGTCCTTACCGGTGTTGAACACGATGTCGGGGCCGTCCAGGACGAACCAGACGGGCGCGATGTGCGGGCTCCCGTCGGCCCGCACGGTGGACAGCTTGGCGGTGCGGGTCCCCTCGGAGACGAAGGCCCGCCATTCCTCATCGGTCATCTTGTGTGCCATGGGTCCATCCTGCTTGCCCGGACGCCACGTGTGGGGAAGGCTTGCGAGTCAGATCCTCCGGGCAGGGGAGCGATCCTTTCCGGGGCGGGGAGCAACAGGAAGCGGGGATGAAGGATCATGGGGCAGAGCAGAGGACTCGACTGGCTGCTGGACGACCTGACGCAGCGCGTCGAGCACGTGCGGCACGCTCTGGTGCTGTCCAACGACGGCCTGGTGACCGGGGCGAGCACGGGCCTGCGCCGCGAGGACGCCGAGCACCTCGCCGCGGTCTCCTCCGGACTGCACAGCCTGGCCAAGGGGTCGGGGCGGCACTTCGGCGCGGGTGGGGTGCGCCAGACGATGGTCGAGTTCGACGAGGCGGTGCTCTTCGTGACCGCGGCGGGCGACGGCAGCTGCCTGTGCGTCCTCAGCTCGGCCGAGGCCGACATCGGCCAGATCGCGTACGAGATGACGCTGCTGGTCAACCGGGTCGGTGAGCACCTCGGCGTCGGAGCCCGCCAGCCGGAGCGCACCTCGGCGACCGACCTCTGACGCACTGCCCCTCCGTCGCGCTGCCCGTCCGTCGCGCTGCCCCTCTGACCTGCGGATCTTCAGGGCGGGGCGAAGTTATCCACAGGCCCCGACGGGGCGCGGCGGATAGGGCTACGGTTCTCCCGAGCGGTCACGGAGAGTGACTGCGCGTCAGTGATCGACGGGGGAGAACCATCGTGCAAGGCGACATCATGACCAGGCCCCAGGGCGGTGCGGCCCGTGAACTGGGTCTCAAGCGGGGCGAGTTCGAGCTGGCCGTGCGGCTGGGCCGCATTCGCACCGTCGCGGCCGAGGACGGCGGCAGGCGCCGCGTCCCGCGTGAGGAGATCGACCGGATCCGCGAGGCCGAAGGCTTCCCGGACACCCTGCGCGACCAGGTGCGGGTGGTCGGCACCGCCGAGGGCGCCGCGCTCATGGGCATCGCGGCGACCCGCTTCACCCGGCTCGCCCGTGCCGGGATACTGACTCCGGTCAAGTTCTATCTGAACCGGTACAGGTCCCTGGTCTGGCTCTATCTCGCCCAGGAACTGCGGGAGTTCGCGGAGTCGGAGATCAACGCCCCGCTCCTGACGGGCCGCGCGCCGGCCAAGGTGCGGGCCCGGCTCGACGCCGGGCAGGACCTGCGTCCACGCACCTGGCGGGCCCGCCACGCCGGCTGCCTGCTCGGGCTCAGTCGCGATCCGTGGGAGCGGGCCGCCGCGATCACCACCCTCCTGGACCCGACACAGATCGCCGAACTCGTCGAGAGCCCTTACGAGCGCGGTTACTTGCACCGGCTGCGACCCGAGGAGTCCTGGTACGGGGCACCCGGCTCACCCACGGCCCGCGCGGTGGAGCGCATCCTGATCGCCGAGGACCCGGACGAGGTCAGCTGGCTGCGGGCGAACCTGCTGCTGAGCCTGGCGGCGGCACGCCGACTGCGCCCGGCACCGCGCCCCGAATCACCCCCACTCGCACCTGAGCCCGGCCCGCACCCCGAAACCGCGACCGAACCGGCCACTCGGACCGACGCCAAACCCGCCAAACTCGCCAAACCCGTCGAACCCGTCGAACCCGTCGAACCCGCGAGGAGCCTGTGGGGCCGCCTGCTCGGCAGACGCGGCTGACGGCCCGGGCGGTGCGTGGCGCGGGGCTACGCGGTGGGCTCGACGGCGTCCAGGTCCTTGGCGTAGTGCTCGATCGCCGCGCGGTACCCCACGATGTCCGGGTCGGCGCTGGTCTCGGCCAGGACCGACAGGAGCAGGCGCATCCCGTCGTGCGCGCGGCCCGCGTTGTACAGGGCCATCGCCAGGAACGTCCTGAGCGCGTTGTCGTCCGGGAACTCGACGGTCGCGTCGCTCAGGGTCGCCACGGCCTCGGCGAAACGGCCGAGGGTGCGGTAGGTGCTGCCGAGACCGAGAAGGGCGCCGCGCCGGTCGTCCTCCGACAGTTCGGTGCCCGCCAGCGCGGCGACATAGTGCGGCACGGCGGCCGCTTCCAGGCCGAGCGTGTCGTGGACCCACGCCGTCTGGTAAGCGACACGGGCGTCGTCGGGGAAGCGGGTGCGGAGCGCGAGGAGCCGCTCGCGAGCCTCCTCGCGGTGCCCGGTCTCCCGCAGCCGTACGGCCTCGGCGAGCAGCGCGTCACGCTCGTCCACCGTGCCGCTCATCCTTCGAGCTTCCGGAACAGCCCCTCCTGCACCACCGACACCAGCAGACGCCCCTCGATGTCGTAGATACGGCCACGGGCCAACCCCCGACCGCCCGTGGCGATCGGCGACTCCTGGTCGTAGAGGAACCACTCATCGGCACGGAAAGGACGGTGGAACCACATGGCGTGGTCGAGCGAGGCCATGTCGAAACCGCGCGGGCCCCACAGCGGTTCGATCGGCAGACGCACCGCGTCGAGCAGCGTCATGTCGCTCGCGTACGTCAGCGCGCACGTGTGCACGAGCGGATCGTCGCCGAGCGGACTCACGGCACGCATCCATACGGCGCTGCGCGGCTCGGCCGACTCGACCTCCTCGGGGGTCCAGCGCAGTCGGTCCACGTAGCGGATGTCGAAGGGCTGACGTCGCGCCATGCGCTCCAACGCGTCGGGCAGCGCGCCCAGATGGCCCTTGATCTCCTCGGCGATCGTCGGCAGGGATTCCGGATCAGGAACCTCGCGGGCCGGCGGCAACTGGTGCTCGAAGGCCCCCTCTTCGGGCTTGTGGAAGGAAGCGGTGAGATTGAAGATCGTGCGACCCTGCTGCACGGCGGTGACCCGCCGCGTGGTGAACGAGCGACCGTCGCGGACCCGTTCGACCTGGTACACGATGGGCACGCCCGGACGGCCCGGGCGCAGGAAGTACGCGTGCAGCGAGTGCACGGGGCGGTCGCCGTCCGTGGTACGGCCGGCCGCGACCAGGGCCTGGCCCGCGACCTGGCCCCCGAAGACGCGCTGCAAGGACTCGTCCGGGCTGAGGCCGCGGAAGATGTTGACCTCGATCCGCTCCAGGTCGAGCAGGTCGACGAGCCGCTCAGCAGGATTCGTCATGCGTGGATCTCTCTCGTGTGGGCGACCGGAGGACACCGGCGCGTGGACGCGGCCGGACCCGATCGTCCGGCCGGCCCGGAATCTACAACTGACCGACGTTCGTGACCCGCACGACGGCACGGCCCTCGGCGTCGGAGGCGGCGAGGTCGACCTCGGCGCTGATGCCCCAGTCGTGGTCGCCGTTCGGATCGGCGAACGTCTGGCGCACCTTCCACAGGCCGTGCTCCGGATCCTCCTCGATCATGAGCAGCTTCGGGCCGCGCGCGTCCGGTCCGGTGCCGAGGTCCTCGTACTCGTCCCAGTACGCGTCCATGGCCTCGCCCCAGGCGTCGGCGTCCCAGCCCGACTCCCCGTCCATCTCGCCGAGCTCGTCGACATTGTCCAGGGCGGCCAGCTCGACGCGGCGGAACATGGCGTTGCGGACCAGGACGCGGAACGCGCGGGAGTTCGCGGTGACCGGCTTGACCTGGTCGGCCTTCTCCTGGGCCTCCTCGGCGGTCATCACCTCGGGGTTGGCGAGCTGCTCCCACTCGTCCAGGAGACTGGAGTCGACCTGGCGCACCATCTCGCCGAGCCAGGCGATCAGATCCTCCAGGTCCTCCGACTTGAGGTCGTCGGGCACGGTGTGGTCGAGCGTCTTGTACGCGCTCGCCAGGTAGCGCAGGACGATGCCCTCGGTGCGCGCGAGCTCGTAGTAGGAGACGAACTCGGTGAAGGTCATGGCCCGTTCGTACATGTCACGGATCACGGACTTCGGCGACAGCGGGTGGTCGCCGACCCACGGGTGGCTCTTTCGGTACACGTCGTAGGCGTGGAAGAGCAGCTCGTCGAGCGGCTTCGGGTACGAGATGTCCTGGAGGCGCTCCATGCGCTCCTCGTACTCGACCCCGTCCGCCTTCATCAGCGCGACGGCCTCACCGCGGGCCTTGTTCTGCTGGGCGTGCAGGATCTGCCGCGGGTCGTCGAGCGTGGACTCCACGACCGACACCATGTCGAGCGCGTACGACGGCGACTCCTTGTCGAGCAGATCGAACGAGGCGAGGGCGAACGTGGACAGCGGCTGGTTCAGCGCGAAGTCCTGCTGGAGGTCGACCGTGAGGCGCACGATGCGGCCCGTCGGGTCCGGCGTGTCCAGCTTCTCGACGATGCCGCCGTCCAGCAGCGAGCGGTAGATCGCGATGGCCCTGCGGATGTGGCGGAGCTGCTGCTTGCGCGGCTCGTGGTTGTCCTCCAGCAGGTGCCGCATCGCGTCGAAGGCGTTGCCCGGGCGCGCGATGACCGACAGAAGCATCGTGTGGGTGACGCGGAAGCGCGAGGTGAGCGGTTCGGGGTCCGAAGCGATGAGCTTCTCGAAGGTGCCCTCCGTCCACCCGACGAAGCCCTCCGGAGCCTTCTTGCGGACCACCTTGCGGCGCTTCTTGGGGTCGTCCCCGGCCTTCGTGAGGGCCTTCTCGTTCTCGATCACGTGCTCGGGCGCCTGCGCCACCACGAAGCCCGCGGTGTCGAAGCCCGCGCGGCCCGCGCGGCCCGCGATCTGGTGGAACTCACGGGCGCGCAGCGTACGGACACGGGTGCCGTCGTACTTGGTGAGGGCGGTGAACAGCACCGTGCGGATGGGCACGTTGACGCCGACGCCGAGCGTGTCGGTGCCGCAGATCACCTTCAACAGGCCCGCCTGGGCCAGCTTCTCGACGAGGCGCCGGTACTTGGGCAGCATGCCGGCGTGGTGCACGCCGATGCCGTGCCGTACGTAACGGGACAGGTTGCGGCCGAACTTGGTGGTGAACCGGAAGTTGCCGATCAGCTCGGCGATCTTGTCCTTCTCCTCGCGCGTGCACATGTTGATGCTCATCAGCGCCTGCGCGCGCTCGACCGCCTGCGCCTGCGTGAAGTGCACGATGTAGACGGGCGCCTGCCGCGTGTCGAGCAGCTCGGTCAGCGTCTCCGTCAGCGGGGTGAGCCGGTACTCGTAGGAGAGCGGGACGGGGCGGGTCGCCGAGCGGACCACCGACGTGGGGCGGCCCGTGCGCCGGGTCAGGTCCTTCTCGAACATCGCGACGTCGCCGAGCGTCGCCGACATCAGGATGAACTGCGCCTGCGGCAGCTCGAGGATCGGGATCTGCCAGGCCCAGCCGCGGTCTGCCTCCGCGTAGAAGTGGAACTCGTCCATGACGACCTGGCCGATGTCGGCCTGGGCGCCGTCGCGCAGGGCGATGGACGCGAGCACCTCGGCGGTGCAGCAGATCACGGGGGCGTCCGAGTTCACGGACGCGTCGCCGGTCAGCATGCCCACGTTCTCCGTGCCGAAGATCTTGCACAGCTCGAAGAACTTCTCGGAGACCAGCGCCTTGATGGGCGCCGTGTAGAAGGTGACCTCGTCACGGGCGAGCGCCGCGAAGTGCGCCGCCGCCGCGATCATGGACTTGCCGGAGCCGGTGGGCGTCGAGACGATCACGTTCGCCCCCGACACCACCTCGATCAGCGCCTCCTCCTGGTGGGGATAGAGGGTCAGACCCCGTTCCTCGACCCACGACTCGAAGGCGTCGTAGAGGGCGTCCGGGTCGGCGGTCTTCGGGAGCTGATCGATAAGGGTCACGTCACCATCTTGCCTGTCTTCCCACCCGATCCGGCAATCGGATGCCCGTACGAAGATCACGAAGGTTACGCTGGGTCGCCGACCTGGCGTCCGCACGCGGGCAGCTCGCGCGGGCCAACTCGGCCTCGCACCACGGGACATGTCGGTACATCGCACGCTGTCGGCACCACGATCGACACAACAGAAGCAGGGGCGGAACACAGCCATGATGGGACCGGCACACTCACTGTCAGGAGCGGCGGCCTGGCTGGGGGTGGGGGCGGCCGCGGCCGCCGCGGGGCATTCGATGCCATGGCCCGTCGTCCTCGTCGGCGCACTGATCTGCGCGGGAGCCGCCCTCGCCCCCGACCTCGACCACAAGGCGGCGACCATCTCGCGCGCCTTCGGACCGCTCTCCCGCGGCCTGTGCGAGATCGTCGACAAACTCTCGTACGCCGTCTACAAGGCCACCCGCAAACCGGGCGACCCGCGTCGCTCGGGCGGCCACCGCACACTCACCCATACGTGGCTGTGGGCCGTCCTCATCGGTGCGGGCACCTCGGTGGCGGCGATCACCGGCGGCCGGTGGACCGTCCTCGCGATCCTCTTCGTCCACCTGGTCCTCGCGATCGAAGGGCTGCTGTGGCGGGCCGCCCGCGGCTCCAGCAGCGACGTCCTCGTCTGGCTGCTCGCGGCGACGAGCGCCTGGATCCTCGCGGGCGTCCTGGACAAGCCGGGCAACGGCGCGGACTGGCTCTTCACCGACCCCGGCCAGGAGTACCTGTGGCTGGGCCTGCCCATCGTGCTCGGCGCCCTGGTCCACGACATCGGCGACGCGCTCACCGTCTCCGGCTGCCCGGTCCTGTGGCCCATCCCGATCGGCCGCAAGCGCTGGTACCCGATCGGACCGCCCAAGGTCATGCGGTTCCGGGCCGGAAGCTGGATCGAGCTGAAGGTGCTCATGCCGGCCTTCATGCTGCTCGGCGGCGTGGGGTGCGCGGCCGCGCTCAACTTCATCTGAGCCCGGCCGCGCCCCACACCCCGCCGGTGCGGCTATCCGTGCCAGGAGCGCCACAGCGCCGCGTACGCCCCGTCGGCCGCGACCAGATCGTCGTGGCTGCCGAGCTCCCGGATACGGCCCTCCTCGACCACGGCGATCACGTCCGCGTCGTGGGCGGTGTGCAGCCGGTGGGCGATCGCCACGACCGTACGGCCGTCCAGGACGCGGGCGAGCGAGCGCTCCAGGTTCCGCGCCGAGCGCGGATCGAGCAGCGACGTCGCCTCGTCCAGGACCAGCGTGTGCGGATCGGCGAGGACCAGCCGGGCCAGGGCGATCTGCTGGGCCTGCGCCGGGGTGAGCGCCACCCCGCCCGAGCCGACCTCCGTGTCGAGGCCGTCGTCCAGGCCGCGCGCCCAGCCGTCGGCGTCGACCGCGCCGAGCGCCGCCCACAGCTCGCCGTCCTCGGCGCCGGAGCGGGCGAGCCGCAGGTTGTCGCGCAGGGAGCCCACGAAGACGTGGTGCTCCTGGTTGACGAGGGCCACGTGGGACCGCACCCGCTCGGCCTGCATCCGGGACAGCTCCGCCCCGCCGAGCGTGACCTGTCCGGTCCGTGGCGCGTAGATCCCGGCGAGCAGCCGGCCGAGCGTCGACTTGCCCGCACCGGACGGGCCGACCAGGGCGAGCCGGGTGCCCGGCGCGACCTCCAGGGAGACCTCGCGCAGCACGTCGACGCCCTCCCGGTAACCGAAGTGCACCTCGTCCGCGTGGACGTCACGGCCGTCGGGCCGCACCGACGCGTCGCCCGCGTCCGGCTCGATGTCCCGGACGCCGACCAGACGGGCCAGGGACACCTGGGCGACCTGCAACTCGTCGTACCAGCGCAGGATCAGGCCCACCGGGTCCACGAGCATCTGCGCGATCAGCGCCGCCGTGGTCAGCTGACCGACGCCGATCCAGCCCTGGAGGACGAAGACGCCGCCGATCAGGAGGACGGACAGCAGGACCAGGACGTGCACGGCGTTGATCACCGGAAAGAGGACCGAGCGCAGGTAGAGCGTGTAGCGCTCCCATTGCGTCCACTCGAAGACGCGCCGCTCCGACAGCTCCACACGACGGTCGCCGAGTCGGTGCGACTCCACGGTTCGTCCCGCGTCCACGGTCTCGGCGAGGGCCGCCGCGACCGCCGCGTACCCGGCGGCCTCCGAGCGGTACGCCGACGGGGCCCGCTTGAAGTACCAGCGGCAGCCCACGACGAGGACCGGGACGGCGACGAGGATCGCGGGGGCCAGCGGCGGCGCCGTCACCGCGAGCCCGCCGATCAGCAGCCCCGCCCACACGACGCCGATGGACAGCTGGGGCACGGCCTCGCGCATGGCGTTCGCGAGCCGGTCGATGTCCGTGGTGATCCGGGACAGCAGGTCGCCCGTGCCGGCCCGCTCCAGGACGCCCGGCGGAAGCCCGACGGAGCGCACCAGGAAGTCCTCGCGCAGATCCGCCAGCATCCGCTCGCCGAGCATCGCCCCGCGCAGCCGCACCTGCCGTACGAACACGGCCTGGATCACCAGGGCGAGCACGAACAAGCCGATGGTGCTGCCCAGATGCAGGTCGCGCAGCGCGTCGGCGCCGTCCGAGACGTCCTGGACGAGACCGCCGAGCAGGTACGGGCCGACCATCGAGGCGACGACCGAGACCGTGTTCACGCCGATCAGCAGCAGGAAGGCGCGCCGGTGGCGCCGGTACAGCTCGACCACATAGGCGCGGACCGTCGCCGGGGCGCCGATCGGCAGGGTGTGCGCGGTGGTGGGGGCCGCCGGGTCGTAGGCCGGGGGCGCTACGCCGATCATGCCGTCTCCTCCATGTCGATCTCGATCTCGGACTCGAGGGCCGGCCCCGTGGCCGTCTCCTCGTCTGTCTCGCGCGTGACCACGGCGCGGTACCGGGGTTCGGTGCGCACCAGCTCCCGGTGTTCACCGACGGCGGCGACCTCGC
The DNA here is from genome assembly GCF_036967205.1 of Streptomyces sp. Q6. Taxonomy (NCBI): domain Bacteria; kingdom Bacillati; phylum Actinomycetota; class Actinomycetes; order Kitasatosporales; family Streptomycetaceae; genus Streptomyces; species Streptomyces citrinus. The sequence goes on along the minus strand of NZ_CP146022.1, from coordinate 1,051,930 downwards.
CCTCGTACACGAACACCACGCGGTCGGCGCGGTCGAGCACCAGCGGCGACGAGGTGAGGACCACCGTCGTGCGGCCGTGGCGCAGGGCCCGTACGCCCTGGGCGATCCGGGCCTCGGTGTGCGAGTCGACGGCGGACGTCGGCTCGTCGAGCACCAGCGCCTCCGGCGCGGCGACCAGGGAGCGTGCCAGGGCCAGGCGCTGGCGCTGGCCACCGGACAGGGACCGGCCGCGCTCGGTGATCCGGGCGCTCATCGGGTCGTCGTCCAGGGACGCCTGGGTGAGCGCGTCGAGGACATCGGTGCACTGCGCCGCGGCCAAGGCCTCCTCGGGCGGTACGGATCCGTCGGAGGGCACGTCGAGCAGCTCGGCGAGCGTGCCCGAGAGCAGCACCGGGTCCTTGTCCTGGACCAGCACCGCGGTACGCGCCACGCCCAGCGGCAGCTCGTCCAGCGGCACCCCGCCGAGGAGCACCGACGGTTGCGGCTTCTCGCCGCCGTCACCGGCCGACGCGGCGTGCCCGCCGAGCCGGTCGGCGAGCCGGCCCGCCAGGTCCGGGTCGCCGCACACCACCGCGGTGAGCAGGCCCGCCGGGGCGAGCACCCCCGTCGCCGGGTCGTACAGATCGCCGGTCGGCGCGGGCGCGTCCCGCAGCCCGCCCGCCGGCTCGGTGACCCGGCGCAGGGCCAGCACCCTGGCCGCGCGCTGCGCCGACGGGCGCGAGAAGGAGTACGCCATGGCGATCTCCTCGAAGTGCCGCAGCGGGTAGTTGAGAATCATCACCGCGCTGTAGATGGTGACCAGCTCGCCGACGGTGATCCGGCCCTCGCGGGCGAGATGGACGCCGTACCAGACGATCACGATCAGGAGCAGGCCGGGAAGGAGGACCTGGACCGCGGAGATCAGCGACCACATGCGGGCGCTGCGCACGGCGGCACGGCGGACCTCCTGCGAGGCGCGGCGGTAGCGGTCGAGGAAGAGTTCCTCACCGCCGATGCCGCGCAGCACCCGCAGTCCGGCGACGGTGTCGGAGGCGAGCTCGGTGGCCCGGCCCGCCTTCTCCCGCTGCTGGTCCGCGCGCCGGGTGGCGCGGGGGAGCAGCGGAAGCACGGCGAGGGCGAGCACCGGCATGCCGATCGCGACGACGACGCCGAGCGCGGGCTGGTAGATCACGAGGCTCACGCAGACCAGGACGACGGTGAGCGCGGCGGCTGCGAAGCGGGACAGCGCCTCGACGAACCAGCCGATCTTCTCGACGTCGCCGGTGGACACGGCCACCACCTCGCCCGCGGCGACCCGCCGGGTCAGGGCGGCGCCGAGCGAGGCGGCCTTGCGGGCGAGGAGCTGCTGGACCCGGGCCGCCGCCGTGATCCAGTTCGTGACTGCCGAGCGGTGCAGCATCGTGTCGCCGAGGGCGATGGCGACGCCGAGCAGCACGATGAGGCCGCCCGCCGTCGCGAGTCCGGAGCCGGAGCCGTCGACCACGGCCTGGACGGCGTAGCCGACGCCGTACGGAAGGCCCGCCACGGAGCCGAAGTGGAGCAGGCCCCAGGCGAGTGACTTGAGCTGGCCACGGAGCTGGTTCCGGCCGAGCCAGAGCAGGAACCGGGGGCCGGAGCGCGCGTCGGGCACGCCCGGGTCGGGGTACGGAAGGTCGGAGATCTGCATGACGTCCCAGGGCTCGAAAAGGGGAACCGAAGTGGGGGATCTGGAGGGGGAGATTCGGCGGAGCAAACCGTGAAAGGTTCGCGCCCCGGAGGGAGGGGAGGCAAACGGTTTTCCGGTGCGGAGCAAAGATTCGGCCCTGATCGACGGCGGGCGGCGGGCCCGGCCCCGGAGCACGCGACGGGTGGTGCGACCATGGAACGCATGCGTAATGCGGGTGCGGTACGAGCAGGGGTCGCCGCGGCGGCCTGTGGCCTTCTTCTGACGACGGTGGCGGCATGCGGCGCCGACGACGGAGGAAGCGGACAGGACACCTCATCGGGCGCGCGCAGTTCGGCGGACGGCGCACGCAACGACGAGGCGCGCACCGTCGACCTCAAGCGCATCCCCAGTGTGGGCGACCGCTACCAGAAGCAGATCCCGGCCGGCGCGCGGCAGGTCGTCGCGGTCTACGGCGACGGGAAGAACTCGGCGGACTCGACGATCGCGCTGTTCACCAAGTCCGGCGACACCTGGAAGAAGCAGCGCAGCTGGTCCGGGCACAACGGCAAGAAGGGCTGGACGACCGAGCACCGCGAGGGCGACAAGCGCAGCCCCGTCGGCGTGTTCACGCTCAGCGACGCGGGCGGTGTCCTCGCCGACCCGGGGTCCAAGCTCCCGTACACGCAGTCGGCGGCGTTCCAGGCGCCGCACTACTGGGCGAAGTCGCACTGGAACGACTTCGACTACGTCATCGCCATCGACTACAACCGGGTCAAGGGCACCTCGCCGAGCGACCCCACCCGACCCGAGGGCCAGTCCAAGGGCGGCAGCATCTGGCTGCACATGGACCACGGCAGTGGCACGTCCGCCTGCGTGAGCCAGTCGAAGGCGAACATGGAGTACCTGCTCACGACGCTCGACCCGAAGCAGCACCCGGTCGTCGTGATGGGCGACAAGGCCGACCTCAAGGCCTGATCGGCCTGACATGACGTGCTGACCTGACCTGACCTGACCTGACCTGACCTGACCGGCACGGCCGACCTGGCCGACCTGGCCGACCTGGCCGACCTGGCCGACCTGGCCGACCCGGCCGACCCGGCCGACCCGGCCGACCCGGCCGGCATGGTCGGCTTGTTCGGTCCGACCGCCCAGTGCGCTGTTCGCGCACCCGCTCACCCGTTCAGTACGCGTGCCGCAGTGACGGCCACAACGCCGACCACCTCCGTGCCGGGCCCTCGCACAGCACGATCGCCGCGTCCTGTTCCTCGTTGTCGATGTCGTGTCCGTTGTCGACGCGGGTGACGGTGCGGCAGCCGGTGAAGAACCGCTCGATGCCGGAGGCGTCGGCCTGACGGACGAGCAGGACGGGTCCGTCCGCCGTGTCCGGCGGCGGGCCCCAGTCGGCGTAGCTCATGTGGCCCGAGTACGGAGCGGGCAGCCCACGCGCCGGGCCGTACCGGTCCAGAGCGCCCGCCTCACCGTAGTTGCCGGTGAACAGTACGGACGTGGCCCGCCGTTCCCCGGGGATACGTGCCCAGCCGTCCCGCGCCGCGTCGGCCAGTTCGGGCCAGCCGAGTTGCTCGCCCTGCTCCTTGTTGGCGGCCATCGGGGCGGCGAGATCGCCGGGCGGCAGCACGGGCAGCGCGATCACGGCGCAGATCGCGGCGGACACGACGACGGCGCCCACCAGCAGCGCGCGCCGCACCCGCACCCGCACCCGACCCGCCCCGGCCCACCGCAGTGTCGGCTCGCACCCCGCCGCGAGCAGGACGACGAGCAGCGGCACCGTGTAGTACCCCTTGCCGCCGAGCGCGAGCACGATCCCGCACAAGAGTGGATACGCGACCGCGAACGCCCGCGCCCACCGCATGTCCGTCGCCCGCCACAGCCGACGCCATCCGGCGATCCACATGGGGACGAACAGCGGTGAGAGATAGACGAGTTGCTCCGGGACGAGCAGTGCGCGGTTCTCCGCGCCGTCGTCCTCGCTGATGCCGCGCGCCACCGTGAGCTGCGGCCAGTCGTGCGCGGCCTGCCACGCCAGAGTGGGCGAGGCCAGCGCGAGCGCCGTCGCGCATCCGGCGACGAACCAGCCGCCGCGCAGCACGCCGCGCGGCCCCACCGCCCCGATCGCCGTGAGCAGTACGACGACGAGCAGCAGGACCAGGTACTTGTTCTGCACGCCGATCCCCGTGACCGCGCCCACCGCGAGCCACCACCGGCCGTCCCCGGTCCGCAGCACACGCAGCACGAGCCAGCTCACCGTCACCCACACCAGCAGGTCGAACGTCGCCGTGCTCACCATGTGCCCGACCGCGAGGACCTGACCGCCGACCGCCGCGAGCCCGGCCGCCAGGAGTTGGGGCCCACGCCCGCCGCCCAGCTCCCGCGCGATCAGAGCGACGACGACCACGGCCGCGGTGATCGCGAGCGTCGCGCACACCCGCAGTCCGACCAGGCTGTCGCCGAACACGGCGGTCGAGACGCGGGCCAGCAGGGGAGTGAGCGGCGGCTGATCCACGTACCCCCAGGAGAGGTGGTGCGCGGCCGCGCGGAAGTACAACTCGTCGCGGTGGTAGCCGTATCGGGCCGAGAGGAGGGTCAGCGCCAGAGCGTGTCCGACGGCGCCGCACAGCAGCGGCCGCCAGGCCGTGGGCGCGAGCGGCGCCCCGTTCTCCCGCTCGGCATCCACACCCATGGCCCCTGCCTTCCCCCGGTGCGCCGGGAGCGTACTGGTGTCGCGGGTGCCGGTCGAGAGGGACGCCATTGCGCGGCGCGCCGGCACACCGTAGAACACCGCCCATGAGAAGACGCGTCATGTCCATGCTCGTCGGGGTGATCCTCACGGCGGGCCCCCTCCTCGCCGGATCGCCGGCGAGCGCCCAACAGGCCGACGTGCCCGCCGAGTTCGGCACCGACTGGCACGACCCGATCACCGCGACCCCGCCCGTCGAGAAGCCCCGGACCAAGGCCTGCGACGTCACCCTCGCCGCGGCGCAGTTCCGCGACTTCACTCCCTACAAGGGGAGTTACACCCCGCCGAAGGGCTGTGGGGACCGCTGGAGCAAGGTGGTGCTGCGACTCGAAGGCGCCGTGAAGGGACGCCAGTTCGACCGCCTCGGCTATCTCCACATCGGCGGCGTCGAGATCCTGCGCACCTCGACCCCCGAGCCCTCCCCGGACGGCATCGCCTGGAACGTCGCGAAGGACGTCACCCGCTACAGCGACACCCTGCGCACCGAACAGCCCGTCGAGATGCTCATCGGCAACGTCGTCAACGACACCTACACCGGCGTCATCGACGTCAAGGCGACCCTCACCTTCTACGCCGCCGACCGGTCGACTCCCGCCGCGCACGCGCCCGATCGGGTGCTGACCCGTGCCGCGGACAACACCGTGACCACGCCCCGCAACAGCGAACGCATCGTCGCCGAGGTGTACGCCACCGGCTCCGGCGGCGGCTGCGAGGAGTACTGGTACCTGACCGTCCCCACCGCCGCCCCGTACTCCTGCAAGGCGGACCCCGGGCCCTACCGCGAGGTACAGATCACGGTCGACGGTCAACTCGCGGGAATCGCCGCCCCGTTCCCGACCGTGTGGACCGGCGGTTGGTCCAACCCCTTCCTCTGGTACGTGATTCCCGGCCCGCGCGCCTTCGACATCAAGCCCATCGAGTACGACCTCACGCCGTTCGCGGGACTGCTCAACGACGGCCGGCCGCACCGCGTCGAGGTGTCCGTCGTCGGCGTCCCACAGGGGCAGAGCGGCTGGAGCACCCCGGTGAACATCCTGGCCTGGCAGGACGCCGGCCGCTCCCACGTCACCGGCGCGCTCACCGACCACCGGGTCGGAGAACTCTCCAACTCCTCGCTCTACACACCCGGTTCGGGTGAGGAGCGGCACCGCCTCGACACGGACGGCGGGCACAGCCTCAGCGTCAGCGGCTACGTGAACACCTCGCACGGCCGCGTCGCCACCACCGTCAGCCGCACCCTCGCCACCACCTCCGTGCACCAGTGGACCGACGGCGAGAACACCGACGCGCTCACGGCCACGTGGACCGACCGCGAGAGCGTCCGCGTCGACGGGCGCACCACCCGCACCCATCGCACGTACACCATGGACGGCACCACGACGCTCGGCGCGGACGACCGGCTGCGCACCGTGATCGCCCTCGGCGACCGGGACGCGACGAGCACCGGCGGTGCCTGGACCGTCCGCGACGACACGTACACCGGCGACGCGACCTACACGTCGAGCGCCCCGCGCGAGGAACGCCATGCCGTCGGTGTCACGGGGGAGCGCTACCGTGTGCACGGCCCCGGACGCTGCTACGACCGCGAACTCCGCACCGAACAAGGTACGTTGACGATCGACCGTACGCGCTGCTGAGCGGCCGCGGGGCCCGGCACGGCCGGGCCCCGCACCCCTCAGGAGTCACGCCCCTGAGCGGGACTCACTCGGCGGGCTTCTCCGAGTCGACACCGCCGCGCTTCCTGCGCCATTCACCGCGAGTGAAGTCCGGGATCTGCTGCGGCGCGCCGTTCGCCTTGATCGACAGATGGCTCAGCGGCACCGGAGACGTCCAGGTCGCGGCGTCGTACACGTCGAAGTCCGGTACGAGACCGAGTCGCATCGTCTGCATGAGGCGGTACACCATGATGTAGTCCATGCCGCCGTGGCCACCCGGCGGATCGGCGTGCTCCTTCCACAGCCAGTGGTCCCAGTCGGCGTACCGCGCGAAGTCGCCCCACGCGTCGTTCGTCTGGTCGGGTTCGAGATAGATGCGTGCCGGATAGTCCTCGAACACGCCCTTGGTGCCGCCCAGTTGATTGATGCGGGAGTACGGGTGCGGGGTGCTGACGTCGTGTTCCAGACGGATCACCCGGCCCTTCGCCGTCTGGACGAGACTGATCGTCCGGTCCGACTCGACATAGGTCTCCTTCCAACTCGGGTCGTCCTTGGGCATGTTGGCCGCTCGGTACTCGGCCAGACCGAGCGAGGGCGTGCCGAAGCTGGAGATGTGGGTGACGCGATCGCCGCGGTTGATGTCCATGTAGTTGGCGACCGGACCGAACCCGTGATTGGGGTACAGATCCCCGCGCAGCCGCGTGTGCCACAGCCGCCGCCACGGACCCTCGTAGTAGTCGGGGTCGAACATCAGGCCGCGCAGATCATGGTTGTACGCCCCCGCCCCGTGCAGGAGTTGGCCGAACTTGCCCGCGTGCGCCATGCGCAGGACCCGCATCTCGTTGCGGCCGTAGCAGCAGTTCTCCAACTGCATGCAGTGTCTGCGTGTGCGCTCCGAGAGATCCACCAGCTCCCACAACTGGTCGAGCTGGAGCGCGATCGGACACTCGACGCCGACATGCTTGCCGTTGAGCATCGCCGTCTTCGCCATCTCGAAGTGCCAGTCCCACGGCGTCGCCGCGTACACGAAGTCGAGATCGCCGCGCTTGCACAGGTTCTCGAAGTCGTGATCGCCCTTGGTGTACGTCGCCGGAGCCGGCTGGCCCGCGGCCGTCACCTTGGCCGCCGCACGCTCCGTCTTGTCCTTCACCGGGTCGCACAGCGCCACGATGAGGACCCCCGGCATGGCGAGGAACAGGTCGATCATGCTTCCGCCGCGGTTGCCGAGCCCGATGATCCCGACGCGTACCGTGGAGCGCCGCTCGAAGGGCACTCCGGCCATCGTCGCGCCCTGCCGCTCCGGCGCGGCCGCGACGGCACCGGACGAGGTGTCAGCTTGCGCTGCCTGAGCCGTGGGGGAACCGAACGCGGCGATGCCGAGTCCCGCGCCCGCGACGCCCGCGGTGCGCAGGACATCACGCCGCGAGTGACCGCCGTCGGACGGCTCGGGGTTCTCCGGGCCGGGATGCTGCGTCCGGTCGTCGTTGTCGTGCATCGAACCTCCAAGGTGGTGGGTGCGGTGCCGGGCAAACGGCAGCCACCTTGGAGGTGATGACAGTTGGACGCAAGGGACTGAAGGGGCCGAGGAGTTGGACTTCTTTACCGGCCCTTGAAGTGCGCCGGTCAGCGGGCGGGGCGCGTCGCCCGCTCCAGCTCCACGAGGACGGAGTAGTACGAGCGGCCCGTCGCGTGGTCCATGCCGACCTCGCACATCCGGTTGGCCGACAGGTGCGCGTCGTAGGCGCGGGACGTGACCTCCACGGCTTCCTTGCGGGTCGCGGACTCGGTCAACTCCTTGTGGAGCATGCCCCGGTCGCCCGCGAAGGCGCAGCAGCCCGCGTCGTCCGGGACGACCACCTCGTCGGCGCACGCCTCGGCGAGCGCCCTCAACTGCGCGACATCACCCAGGTGTTCCATGGAACAGGTCGGATGGAGGACGGCGGAGCCGATCGTGCGCTCCACCGTGAGGTGCGGCAGCAATTCCTCGGCGGCCCACACCAGGGAGTCCACGATCGTCAGCTCCTTGTGCAACTCCCTGTTGTCGTCGGTGAGATACGGAACCACCTCGTGCGCGATGCCCAGCGTGCACGACGACGCGTCCACGACGAGCGGGAGCCGGCCACCCGCCGTCCAGCCCCAGGCCGCTTCCACGATCCGGTTCGCCATCACCTTGTTGCCGTCGTCGTAGCCCTTGGAGTGCCAGATCGTGGCGCAGCACGTCCCCGCGACGTCCTTCGGGATCCACACCGGTCGTCCCGCGCGCGCGGACACCGCGACGACGGCCTGCGGGAGCGACAGGTCGCCGGGCGTCCCGAAGATGCGATTGACGCACGCCGGGTAGTAGACGGCAGTGGCCCCCACCCGCTCGGTACGGGGCAGCGCACGGGCGGCGGCGCCCGGAATCTCCGGCAGCCACTCCGGTACCAGATCCGGCCGGACCGCCTTGCGCGCCGCGGTCGTCACCCGGGTCAGCAGCCGGTCACTGATCTTGTCGGCGGCCGCCACGGCGAGCCGCGCGGACGCCTCGACGGCCTTGAAGTTCTTCGCGGCGAGCGCCGCGACCTTCTCCTCCCGGGGCGTGTGCCGCGCGTGCCGGAAACTCTTCATGAACGCACCCGTGTCGATGCCGACCGGGCAGGCCAGCTTGCACGTGGAGTCCCCGGCGCAGGTGTCCACCGCGTCGTACCCGTACGCGTCGATCAGCGCGTCCTCGACCGGCGAACCCGAGGGCTGGCGCATCATCTCCCGCCGCAGCACGATCCGCTGGCGCGGGGTCGTCGTCACGTCCTCGCTGGGGCACGTGGGCTCACAGAAGCCGCACTCGATGCACGGGTCCGCGATCGCCTCGACCTTGGGGATGGTCTTCAGGCCGCGCAGATGCGCCTTCGGGTCGCGGTCGAGCACGATACGCGGCGCGAGGACCCCGTCCGGGTCGATGACCTGCTTCGTACGCCACATCAACTCGGTGGCCCTGGGCCCCCATTCGAGCTCCAGGAACGGCGCGATGTTGCGGCCCGTCGCGTGCTCCGCCTTCAGGGAGCCGTCGAACCGCTCCACCGTCAGTCGGCAGAAGTCGTCCATGAACGCCGCGTACCGGTCGACGTCCGTCGGCTCCGCCGCGTCGAACGCGAGCAGGAAGTGCAGGTTCCCGTGCGCCGCGTGACCGGCCACCGCGGCGTCGAACCCGTGCCGCGTCTGAAGCTCGAGGAGCGCCTCGCACGCCTCCGCCAGGCGCGACGGCGGCACCGCGAAGTCCTCCGTGATCAGCGTGGTCCCCGACGGCCGCGAACCGCCGACCGCCGTCACGAACGCCTTGCGCGCCTTCCAGTAGCCCGCGATCGCCTTCGGGTCCCGCGTGAACGCGTTCGTCACCGAGGCGACCGGCGCGACCAGGTCCAGCCCTTCGAGGGCCTGCGACGCCGCCTCCTCATAAGCGGCCTGCGCCTCCTCGTCCGGCGCGCGGAACTCGACGAGCAGCGCCGTCGTCTCCTTCGGCAGGTCGGCCCAGTCCCGCGGCACCCCCTGCACACTGACCGAAGCACGCAGCGTATTGCCGTCCATCAGCTCTACGGCCAGCGCCCCCGCCGCGTTGAAGACGGGCACCGCCGCGGCGGCCGCCGTGAGGGTCGGGAAGAACAGCAGCGCCGTCGACACCTTCCGGTCCAACGGCAGCGTGTCGAAGACGACTTCGGAGATGAACCCGAAGGTGCCCTCCGAGCCGACCATCAGGCCGCGCAGGATCTCCACCGGCGTCGCACCGTCGAGGAACGCGTCGAGCCGGTAGCCGTTCGTGTTCTTGATCTCGTACTTGGCGCGGATCCGGCGGCTGAGCTCCGCGTCCGCCTCGATCTCCCGCTTGATCGCTGACAGCCCCTCGCAGAGCTTCGGTTCGGCGTGCGCCAACTGCGCGTCCGCGTCCGGATCCGCCGTGTCCACGACCGTGCCCGACGGCAGCACGAAGGTCAGCGAGGCGAGCGTGCGGTACGAGTTGCGCGTGGTGCCGGCCGTCATCCCCGACGCGTTGTTCGCCACGACCCCGCCGATGGTGCAGGCGATCGCGCTCGCCGGGTCCGGACCGAGCACCCGGCCGTGCCGGGCCAGCGTCGCGTTGGCCCGCACGATCGTCGTGCCGGGGCCGATCCGGGCCCGCTCGCCGTCGCCGAGCACCTCGACGCCCGACCAGAACTTGCGGACGTCGACCAGGATGTCCTCGCCCTGCGCCTGCCCGTTCAACGAGGTGCCCGCCGCGCGGAAGACGACCTCGCGGCCCTTGCCGTGCGCGTACGACAGCACGGCCGACACATCGTCGATGTCCTCGGCGACCACCACGACCTGCGGCACGAACCGGTACGGGCTCGCGTCCGAGGCGTACCGGACCAGATCCGAGATCTTGGTGAGGACCTTGTCCGCGCCCAGCAGCTCCGTCAGCTCGGAGCGCAGCGGCTCGGCGGTGCCGCCTGCCTGCCGGTCCGTGACCCGGTCGGGCGCCGGGCCCGAGGGGCGGGACGCGGGACGCAGGGCTTGCGGCTTCGGCTCCAGCAGCGGCATGGCCTCTCCTTGCTCGCGGTCAGCACTCCGGGGTGCGGGGGGTCTCGTACAGCGCGTTCAGCAGCACCGTCAGCTGCGCGCGCTGCTCCGCGTCCAACGGTGCCAGGATCTCCTCTGCCGCCGCGCGGCGCGCGCTGCGCAGCTCCCGCAGAGCGGCGCGGCCCTTCTCGGTCAGCTCGATCCGGATGACGCGGCGGTTGGTCGGGTCGGGCACCCGGCGCACCAGATCACCCGCCTCCAGACCGTCGACGGTGCTGGTCACCGCGCGGGGCACCACCTCCAGGCGCTGCGCGAGATCGGCCATCCGCGGCGGTGTCTCGTAGTGCACCAGCGTGCGCAGCAGCCGGGACTGCGCGGGCGTGATCCCGACCGGCTCCAGCTGGCGCTTCTGGATGCGCTGCAAGCGGCGGGTGAGCCGCAGCAACTGCTCGGCGAGGAAGCCGTCGGCGTCCGGGGTACTCATGCGGGGAACAATATCAGGACCACGTGCATTGTGAGTATAGGTAACAATGAGCTATGCTCCTCGAGTCGAGCTCGGCTGCTGTCCGCCGGGCTCGCGACGTACCCTTTTCCTGCCTAGGAGGCCCATGCCCCGCGACGAAATCAACTGGACGCCGCCCCCCGATGCCACGACATTGGGCCAGCCGCGGCAGATCCGCCGCATCCTGTCCCTCTTCCGCCCCTACCGCGGTCGGCTCGCCCTCGTCGGGCTGCTCGTCGCCGCCTCCTCGCTGGTCACGGTCGCGACGCCGTTCCTGCTCAAGGAGATCCTCGACGTCGCCATCCCCGAGGGCCGCACCGGGCTGCTCAGCCTGCTCGCCCTCGGCATGATCGTCAGCGCCGTCGTCACCAGCGTCTTCGGCGTCCTGCAGACCCTGATCTCGACGACCGTCGGCCAGCGCGTCATGCACGACCTGCGCACCGCGGTGTACGGACGCCTGCAGAGCATGTCGCTCGCCTTCTTCACCAAGACCCGCACCGGCGAGGTCCAGTCCCGCATCGCCAACGACATCGGCGGCATGCAGGCGACCGTGACCTCCACCGCGACGTCCCTCGTCTCGAACCTGACGAGCGTCATCGCCACGATCGTCGCCATGGTCGCTCTCGACTGGCGCCTGACGGTCGTCTCCCTCCTTCTGCTGCCGGTCTTCGTGTGGATCGCCCGCCGCGTCGGGCGCGAGCGCAAGAAGATCGCCACGCAGCGCCAGAAGCAGATGGCCGCGATGGCCGCCACCGTCACCGAGTCGCTGTCCGTCAGCGGCATCCTGCTCGGCCGCACCATGGGCCGCGCCGACTCCCTGACCAAGGCGTTCGCCGACGAGTCCGACGAACTGGTCGGCCTGGAAGTCCGGTCGAACATGGCGGGGCGCTGGCGCATGGCGGTCATCAGCATCGTCATGGCCGCGATGCCGGCCGTCATCTACTGGGCGGCCGGCATCGCCTTCCAGATGGGCGGCCCGAGCGTCTCCATCGGCACGCTGGTCGCCTTCGTCTCGCTCCAGCAGGGCCTGTTCCGGCCGACCGTGAGCCTGTTGCAGACCGGCGTCCAGATCCAGACCTCGCTCGCCCTGTTCCAGCGCATCTTCGAGTACCTCGACCTGCCCGTCGACATCACCGAGCGGGAGAACCCGGTCCGGCTCGACACCATCAAGGGCGAGGTCCGCTTCGAGGACGTCGAGTTCCGCTACGACGCCGCGGACCAGCGGCAGCGGCCCATCCTCGACGGTATCGACCTCACCGTCCCCGCCGGCGGCTCCCTCGCCGTCGTCGGCTCCACCGGCTCCGGCAAGTCCACGCTCAGCTACCTGGTACCGCGGCTGTACGACGTCACGGGCGGCCGCGTCACGGTCGACGGGGTCGATGTGCGCGACCTGGACTTCGACACTTTGGCCCGCGCCGTCGGGGTCGTCTCGCAGGAGACGTACCTGTTCCACGCCTCGGTCGCCGAGAACCTCCGGTTCGCCAAGCCCGACGCCACCGACGAGGAGCTGCACGCCGCTGCCAGGGCCGCCCAGATCCACGAGCACATAGCCGCCCTGCCCGACGGGTACGACACCGTGGTCGGCGAGCGCGGCCACCGGTTCTCCGGCGGTGAGAAGCAGCGCCTGGCGATCGCCAGGACCATCCTGCGCGATCCGCCGATCCTCATCCTGGACGAGGCGACCAGCGCCCTCGACACCCGCACCGAGCGGGCCGTCCAGGAAGCCATCGACGCGCTCTCGGCCGATCGCACCACGCTCACCATCGCGCACCGCCTCTCCACCATCCGGGGAGCCGACCAGATAGTGGTCCTGGACTCCGGGCGGATCGCCGAGCGCGGTACCCACGAGGAGCTCCTCGCCCAGGACGGTCGGTACGCGGCGCTCGTCCAGCGCGACGCCCAGCTGGAGCCGGCCGCGTGACCGCGTGAGCGGGCCCGGACCGCACACGCCGTGCGGGGCGCTGGCCCACCCGGGGCCGGTGCGAGTCTCCGACATGAAGATATGCCGGGAATGCCCTGATGTGCGGGTTACCGTTCCCGCATGCTGAACGAGACTCCGCGACGGAGCACCATCCGACTCACGCGCCGCGGGCGCGTCGCCCTGATGGCGACCGGGGCCGTCGTGGCGGCCACCGCCGTCGCGGTGCCACTGGCCCTCGCAGGCGGCGACGAAGGGCGGCCCACAGCACTGACCATCCCGGAAGGGTGGCGCTCGGGCCAGATCTACGCCGCCGTGGACAAGGCGCTCGAACTGCCTGCGGGCAGCACGAAGAAGGCCGTGCCCAAGGCGGGCCTCAAGCTTCCGAGTGACGCGGGTGGCAATCCCGAGGGGTACCTCTTCCCGGCGACGTATCCGCTGACCGACAAGTCGACACCGCAGTCCGTCCTGGCGTACATGGTGAACACGGCCAACAAGAAGTACGGCGGCCCGAACACCACGGCGGGCGCCGACCACGACGCGATGAACCTGTACCAGACGGTCACCATCGCGAGCATCGTCGAGGCCGAGGCGGACAACGCACAGGACATGGCCAAGGTCGCCCGCGTCATCCTCAACCGGCTCGACCACGGCATGCCGCTCCAGATGGACTCCACCATCAACTACGCGCTCGGCCGCTCCACGCTCGCCACCAGCGACAAGGACACCAAGCTCCAGAGTCCGTACAACACGTACGCGCGCATGGGGCTGCCCCCCTCTCCCATCGGCAACCCGGGCGAGCAGGCGCTGAAGGCGGCCATCAGCCCGGCGCAGGGGGACTGGCTGTACTTCGTCACGGTCAAGCCGGGCGACACCCGCTTCACCGCGGACTTCGACGAGCAGCAGCGGAACGTCGCGGAGTTCAACAAGAACCAGGCCAAGGCGGAGAAGTCGGGCTGACCCGGACGACCTCACGGGCGCGGCGCCGGACGTCGCGCCCGCGCACTGTCCGGGCCTGTCTCACACCGCGGGGACGGACACCGGCTCCCCGGCCAGCAGCCGCCGAATCTCCCGCACCGCGGCCCGCCCGGCCCGGTTCGCGCCGATGGTGCTCGCCGATGGGCCGTACCCCACCAGATGCACCCGGGGATCGAGCGCCGCGCGCGTGCCCTCCATCCGGATGCCGCCGCCCGGCTCGCGCAGCCTGAGCGGCGCCAGATGGTCGATCGCCGCCCGGAAGCCGGTGGCCCACAGGATCACATCGGCCTCGACCGTGCGCCCGTCGTCCCAGGCCACACCCGTCGGCGTGATCCGGTCGAACATCGGGAGACGGTCCAGGACCCCGTGCGCGCGGGCCGCGCGGATCGCGTCGTTCACCGCGAGCCCGGTCACCGAGACGACACTCAGCGGCGTCAGCCCCTCCCGCACCCGCTCCTCCACCATCGCGACGGCCGACCGGCCCCAGTCCTCGGTGAACGGCCCCTCGCGGAAGATCGGCGGCCGGCGCGTCACCCAGGTCGTCGCGGCCGCGTACGGAGCGATCTCCATCAGGTGCTGCGTACCGGACGCGCCACCGCCCACCACGACGACCCGCTGCCCGGCGAACTCCTTGGGCCCCGGGTACTGCGCGGTGTGCAACTGCCGCCCGCGGAACGATTCCTGGCCCGGGTAGCGCGGCCAGAACGGCCGGTCCCAGGTGCCCGTCGCGTTGATCAGGGCACGGGTCGACCACACCCCGTCCGACGTCTCGACGCGCAGCCGCCCGTCCTGCCCTTCCCGTACGGCCCGTACGTCGACGGGGCGCCGTACGCGCAGATCGAAGGTCTCCTCGTACGCGGTGAAGTACTCGGCGATGACCTCCGAGGAGGGACGGGCCGGGTCGGCGCCGGTGAGTTCCATGCCCGGCAACGCATGCATGCCGTGAACCTTGCCGTAGGTCAGGGACGGCCAGCGGAACTGCCAGGCGCCGCCCGGCCGGGGTGCGTGGTCGAGAACGACGAAGTCGCGCTCCGGCTCGAATCCGGACCGCCGCAGATGGTGGGCGGCGGACAGACCGGCCTGACCGGCGCCGATGACCACTACGGCCACCGACCGGTGCTGCCCCGCGTCCGTCGCGGCGGCGGTGTCTCGTACCCCGATGTCGTTCACGTTTCTACCAACTCGACCGGGGCCCGAGATCTTCCCGTACGCCGTGCCTGGCTCAGCGCCCGCTCGCGCTCAGCAGCGGCGCACCCCCCTGAGGGGCGACGGACTTCAGCAGTCCGCGCGCCGCCAGTTCCGGGATCACGCCCTCCCCGAACCAGTACGCCTCTTCCAGATGCGGATAGCCGGAGAGCACGAAGTGCTCCACGCCGAGCGCGTGGTACTCCTCGATCCGGTCCGCGACCTCCGCGTGGCTGCCGACCAGCGCCGTACCGGCCCCGCCGCGCACCAGGCCCACGCCCGCCCACAGATTGGGCGAGATCTCCAGCCCCTCGCGCTTGCCGCCGTGCAGCGCGAGCATCCGCTGCTGCCCCACGGACTCGCTGCGCCCGAGCGCGGCCTGCGCCGCGGCGACGGTCTCGGGGGAGAGGTCGTCGAGCAGCCGGTCCGCCGTCGCCCATGCCTCCCGCGACGAGTCGCGGGAGATCGTGTGCAGCCGGATCCCGAACCGGACGGTGCGGCCCTCCCGCTCGGCGAGCGACCGGATCCAGTCGATCTTCTCCTTGACCTGCTGCGGCGGCTCGCCCCACGTCAGATAGACGTCCGTGTGCCGCGCCGCGACCGGCCCGGCCGCGGCCGACGAACCCCCGAAGAAGATCTGCGGCAGCGGGTCCGGCGGCAGCGCCGAGAACCCGGCGTCGACCTGGTAATGCTCACCGGAGAAGTCGTACGGGCTCCGCGCCGTCCCGCCCCACACGCCGCGCACGACCGAGAGGAACTCGTCGGTGCGGGCGTAGCGGCGGTCGTGGTCGAGGTGGTCGCCGTAGCGCCGCTGCTCGGTCGAGTCGCCTCCGGTGACGACGTTGAGCAACAGCCGCCCGTTCGTGAGGCGTTGGTACGTCGAGGCCATCTGCGCGGCGAGCACCGGCGAGATCACGCCGGGCCGGAACGCCACGAGGAACTTCAGCCGCTCGGTGTGCTGGGCGAGCGCGACCGTCGTCAGCCACGCGTCCTCGCACCACGTGCCGGTCGGCGTCAGCACCGCTTCGAAGCCCAACTGCTCGGCCGCCTTGGCTATCTGGACGAGGTAGTCGAGGCTCGGCGCGCGTACTCCGGCGATCGCGCCGCCGGGCGTACGTTCCAGCGCGCCCGCGGAGAAGGCGTGCCGGTCCACGAGGGTGCGGCCGTCGCCGCCGGTCGGCAGGAACCAGTGCAGAGAGACGGTCATGGGGTCATGACTCCTTGCCGTAGGTGCGCGGTGCGGTGGAGGACGGCGGCAGCTCGCCGTTGAAGCGCGTGTCGACGAACGTCGAGAAGTCGACCTTGCGCGGGATCAGCTTGAGCTGGGAGAACGTGTCGGCGATCTGCTGCTCGGAGGCGATCACCGCCTTGTCGACGGCGACGGTCACCCGGGTGCCGTTGGTGCGCTTCACGGCGTCCAGCGCGACCTCGTACGGCAGTCCGGTCTCCTTGGCCCACACCTTCGCCCACTGGTCGGGGTGCTTGTAGACCCAGTTCTGCGCGCGCCGCAGCCGGTCCAGATAGTCCTTGATCGCGGCGGACTTCTTCTTGTCGGCGAGGGCGGCGGGTGCGGCGACCTGGAAGGCGAGCCCGTTGGTGAGCCCGTCGCCGTCGGTCAGCACCCGGCCCTGATCGGCGCGCAGCACCTGCGAGGTGTAGGGGTCCCAGACCGCCCACGCGTCGACCTTGCCGCTGGTGAACGCGGCCAGCGCGTCGGCCGGTTGGAGGTACTTGACCTTGACGTCATCGAGCCCGAGCCCGGCCTTCTTCAGGGACGCGACGAGCTGGTAGTGCGCCGACGAGCCCTGGGCGACGGCGATCGCCTTGCCCTTCAGTTCGGCGGGCTTGCGGAGCGCGGAGTCGTTCGGGACGAGGATCGTGTCGCCCTTCGCCGTGCCGTGGCTCGCCGCGACGACCTTGATCTTCGATCCGGCGCCGGCCGCGAAGACGGGCGGGGTGTTGCCGACGCCGCCGATGTCGACGGCCTTCGCGTTGACGGCTTCGAGGAGCGGTGGACCGGACGTGAACGTCGACCAGCGGATCTTGTAGTCGAGGTCGTCGAGTTCACCGGCGGCCCGCAGCACCGCTTCCGAACCGCCCTTCTGGTCACCGACGTTGAGGGTGAGCGATCCCTTCCCGTCGGTGTCGCCGCCGGTGGTCGTACTGGCGGAGGAGGCGCCGGAGCAGGCGGCGAGGAGCAGGGCGAGGGGGGTGAGCAGGGCGGGCAGGAGGGGGCGTCGCATGTCAAGTCCGTTCAGGGGAGGGTGGTGGGGGAGCGGCGGTGGGGTGGCGGGTGGCTCTAGGCGGCGGGCTGCTTCTCGGCCTCGCTGGGAGCGGTGTCGTCGACGCCCAGGCGCCGCAGCAGTTCCGCGCGCAGTTCGGCGAAGCGCGGGTCGGTGAGATCGCGCGGCCGCTCCAGATCGACGCGGGTCTCGTACGCGATCACGCCGCCGTCCATCACGAGCACCCGGTCGGCGAGGAGCACCGCCTCCTCCACGTCGTGCGTGACCAGCAGCACGGCGCAGCCCCGCCGCTGCCACAGCTCGCCGACCAGCCGCTGCGCCTTGATGCGGGTCAGCGCGTCGAGTGCGCCGAACGGCTCGTCGAGCAGCAGGAGATCGGGTTCGCGTACCAGGGCGCGGGCGAGCGAGGCGCGCTGGGCCTCGCCGCCGGAGAGTGTCTTGGGCCAGGCGCTCGCCCGGTGCGAGAGCCCCACCTCGTCCAACGCCCGCTCCGCGACGTCCCGTTCGGGCTTGCCCGGAAGCCCGAGGAGCACATTGCGCCACACCTTCTTCCACGGCATCAGTCGCGGCGACTGGAACGCGACGGCCTTGCGGCGCGGTACGAGGACGGTGCCCTCGATGTCCCGGTCGAGCCCCGCGAGGATGCGCAGCAGCGTCGACTTGCCGCAGCCGCTCCGCCCGAGTAGGGCGACGAACTCACCGGGCCGCACGTCGAGTCGGAGGTCGTCGATGACGGCACGCCCGTCGAAGGAGCGGGTGAGCCCCTCGACGTGAACGGCGGAACCCGTCGGTACGGCAGGGGTCACCGGCCGGTGAACGTCGGTCGCCATTGCAGCAACAGCCTTTCGAGGGAACGGACGACGAAGTCGGCGAGCAGGCCGAGGAACGCGTAGACGATCAGGCAGACGACGATGACGTCGGTGCGCAGGAAGTCCCGTGCCTGCACCATCAGGAACCCGATGCCGGAGTCGGCGTTGACCTGCTCGGCGAAGACCAGCGCGAGCCAGGCGATACCGAGCGAGTAGCGCAGGCCGGTCATGGCGCCGGGCAGTGCGCCCGGCAGCACGACGTGTCGTACGAGACCCCATCGACCGAGCCCCAACGACTCTCCGGCCTCGATGAGTTGGGAGTCCACGCCACGGATACCGGCGTAGATGTTCAGATACAGCGGGAACGAGACGCCCAGCGTGATGATGGCGATCTTCGGTGCCTCACCGATGCCGAACCAGATGATGAACAGCGGGATCAGCCCGACGAACGGCACGGTCCGCAGCATCTGCACACTGGCGTCGACGAGGTCCTCGCCGACCCGGAAGAGCCCGGACACGAGCGCGAGTCCGGTGCCGACCACCAGGCCGAACAGCAGCCCGACGGCGACGCGTTGCAGGGAGACGCCCATCGCGGAAGGGAGCGACCCGTCGGCGATGAGATCGCGACCGACCCGCGCGATCGTGCCCGGCGACGCGAGCACATCGGCCGTCAACACCCCTGTGGAGCTGAGGAGTTGCCACAGCGCGAGCAGCAGCAGGGGGCCGGAGGTGCGGCGCAGCCAGCGCGGGACGCGGGTGCGGCGGGTGGAGGACGGGACGAGCGGGACGAGTTCGGGACCGGCGTCCGGCGTGTCCGGCGTGCCCGTCTTCTCGGGCAGGCCGGTGGCCGGCGACTCGGGCGGCGGGGCATGACTGATGCTCATGGCACTCCACGGCAGGGGAGGGTGCGCCCCGGCGTCAGCGGGCGTGCGTCAGCGGCACGCCGGCGCGCGTGCATGCCGGAGCGAGAACGGAAAAGAAGGGGGACGTGCGAGAAAGAAGCGCGGGGAAGGCGTCAGTGGCCGCGACGACACGCGGCGGAGGCCACCCGCAGCAGGTCGATGTGACCGCGCGTGGTGAGCAGGACTGAACGCAACATGCCGCAGAACGTAGCCAGGTTGTCGACACGCGGTCAATGGCGTCTCACCGGCTGGACCTTCTGTGTCACCTGTCGGTCGCACGGCGTGCGGCACGCGCGGGACGCGTGGGCGACAATGGCCCCATGCCCGATGCCTTCACGA
This sequence comes from Streptomyces sp. Q6, assembly GCF_036967205.1. Taxonomy (NCBI): domain Bacteria; kingdom Bacillati; phylum Actinomycetota; class Actinomycetes; order Kitasatosporales; family Streptomycetaceae; genus Streptomyces; species Streptomyces citrinus. Next base: position 1,032,472 of record NZ_CP146022.1, on the reverse strand, counting down.
CACGCGTCCTGAACGTCACCACCGGCTCCACCGAGCGGATCGTCGACCTCACCCGCGACTGCGAGTCCTTCCTGCGCGAGGTCGCCGGGGACCGCGACGGCCTCCTCAACATCTTCGTCCCGCACGCCACGGCGGGCATCGCCGTCATCGAGACCGGCGCGGGCAGCGACGACGACCTCCTCGCCGCCCTGCACACCCTCCTCCCCGCCGACAACCGCTGGCAGCACCGCCACGGCTCCCCGGGCCACGGCCGCGACCACGTCCTCCCGGCCCTGGTGCCACCGCACGCGACGCTGCCGGTGGTGGGGGGCGGGCTCGAACTGGGGACGTGGCAGTCGGTGTGTCTGGTGGATACCAACGTTGATAACAACCACCGTCAGGTTCGGTTGAGCTTCCTGGGGTGACCTGGGACGAAGCAAGATCGTCTTAGGGGTGGCCGTCGATCCTCCTTACGCTGCGCGCGACGAGGAGAGGCGATGCACGACACGAACCTGGATGAGGTCGAACGGCCCTACGACGGATGCGGTAAGTGCCTGCTCGGCGTGCGCCGACTGTCGCGGATGAAGGCGGCGACCTCGTCACCGGAGCGGCAGCGCGAGGACATCCTCACGGCCGCTGGGCAGCCCCCTGCGCAGGCCCGCCCTCATCCGGCTCGGGAAGTGATGAGGATCTGTGAAATCGGTCAGGACGCGATTCCGTGATGGTTCTGCCCAACTCAGTGAGGCCGGCAACCGAAAGGTCGTACTCGCGATGGCTGAGGACGATGGCCCAGTCGTCTGGCGCCTTGGGAGAGTGGATGCATGGATCGTGTATCCCCGGAGATGGCTGATGAGGTACGGCTGACGGTTGATGAGTACGCGGCCGTACATACCGCGGTCCGCTCTGCGCTCGGCCCTGCTTGGACCCTGAACTCTCTCTTCGAGGCGTGGGGCGCGCTGGTCGCGGATGTGGAGGAGGGGTACGGGTGGTCGGCGCCGGAGCTTGCCAACGACCTGGAGTGTCGTACAGCCCTGGCCAGGATCTGGCGGCTCTTGCCGCCTCGGGTCCGTGCCATTCGACAGCCTGAACTCGACGGGATCGATGAGCGTTTCCGGAGCTCCACGGTAGGTTGGCCGGGTCAGGGCGACCGGGGTTTGCGCTGGTGGCTGCATCGTGTGCCGCGGCAGATTGAAGCGGAGATCCCGGACCTCAACGCGCAAGGGTGGCCGATGGGTTGGGATGTCCTGCCGTTCCCTCGACCAGGAGCTGTAGAGATCACCGGTACAGGCAAAACGTGCCAGGTGGACGGTCTGAACGCGGAGTTGGGGTGACGCAGCCCGAGCAGCACCGTCCCGTGGGGCCGCTGCGGGTAGAGGTGGATGCCGATGATGTTGAGGACCGTGCCGTGCGGTGAGGCCGGACCTTCCTCCTCGGGTTCGTCTTGAACGGCCCTCGGAGCGAGGTGGCGTGCCGGCCGCCAGGAACAGGAACGCGCGAGACGGGGCCTGGGGTTCGGACCGTGGTCCGTATGAGACCGCCTGCGGAGTTTCAGCCCGCCGACGTGCGTGCCGTGCCCTTGGTGCGGATGTGCTGGCTGAGAAAGAGAGCGGCGCGGTCCAGTGCCTCGTCGGCTTCGTCCAGGGCGCCTGCGAACGCCTGGAAGACATGTGGAACGCCAGCGGTGATGTCCAGGATGACGTCCACTCCGGCTTCCCATGCGCGCGTGGCCATGCGTGTGGAGTCGTCCAGGAGTATTTCGTTGGTGCCCGCCTGCAGAAGCATCGGAGGGAAGCCGGTCAGGTCGGCGAGGGTGGCGGGGCTGAGCATGGGCTGATGCGGTTCCTGTCCCGCAAGGTACATGGCCCCGGTGTGTTCCAGGCCCTCACGCGTGAAGAACGGGTCGATGCCCGCCTTGGTGTCCATGCTCTCGCCTGTCCGGGTCATGTCGAGTCCGGGGGAGAACGCCACGATTGCGGCGGGCATAGGCAGGCCTGCGTCGCGGGCGGCGAGGCAGGTGGTGACGGTGAGGCCACCACCGGCGGAGTCCCCGGCGAACGCGATCGCCGAAGGGTCTTCGCCGCTGTCGAGAAGTGCGCGGTAGGCACTCACTCCATCCTCGATCGCGGCCGGGAAGGGAAACTCAGGGGCGAGCCGGTAATCCAGGGAGAACGCCCTGAACCCTGTTTTGGTCACCAGGTTCCCCGTCAGCGACATCGCCGTCTCCGGTGAACCGACCACGTAAGACCCGCCGTGAAAGTAGAGGATCGTCCCGGCCTTCGGCGTGCCGAGCGGCTCGACGAGCACCGCGGGGCGATCGCCGAGCGTCGCAGTCCGGGTGCGGATCCCGGCCGGGACGATCATTTCCCCCATCATCGCCCTGAACCCGGCGCGGATCTCCTCCACCGACTGAGGGGCCTTTGGCTGCGGTCGTCGGACCATCGCGTCGATCTCCGCGCGCTGCTGCCTGCTCATTGCCGCCTCCATCGAAAGTGCATGCCAAAGAACTATATGCCTAGGAATGTAGATTAGAGTATATGCCATGGCATCTAAGTCAAGCCCTGGCCCGATCGACCTCCCGGGCTTCTTCGCCGATCTCGTCCGCTGCGAGACGCGCCTCTACAACGCGCTGAACGACCGCCTTCGTGAGCGGCACGGGATCGTCGCCTCGCAGTTCGAATCCCTGCGCTTCCTGCGCGACCACCCCGGCTCCCGGGTCGCGGACCTCGCCACCGAATTCGCCATCGGGATTGGCGCGACCAGCAAGGGTATCGACCGCCTGGAGAAGCAGGCATGGGTCGTACGGCGAACCAATCCATCTGATCGCCGCTCGTCACTGCTGGACCTGACCGCCGGAGGCCTGCAACTCGTCGAGGCGGCGGAGGCGACCTTCACCAAAACTCTGGCCGAGCTGACGGCAGACGTCCTGGGCGGCTCCTCGGGACTGGCCGCCGCACAGATCCTCTCGGAGTTGCGCTCTGTACTGGAACGCGACCAGATCGGCCAGCCCACAGGATGACCGGCATGCGCATCCAGTGCGACCGCCCGTAGCCGCGTGATCAGCGTTCGTTACGAGGGTGCATCCCGCGATGCGTGTGCGCGGAGAGGGCTGAACTCCGAATCTCGGGAACGCCAGTGGTGTCGTCGGTGCGGACAGGCGAGGCCCCTGTGGCGAGCACTCTCCGTGCAGGCTGACGGGTAGTCAGATATCCCTGACGCATCGTCACCAATTCGAGATCATCTTGCACTCGCGTTGCACAAGGTGATGAAGAACAGCGATGATCAATGGAGGGTCCCGCACGTGTGTAACACCAGGTCAGAAGGCAATTAGCTTGTTCTTTAACCTCCGTCCGGCCCTGGCAGGGTGGCTGGCGGGCCTGAGCATGAGCGGTTGAATCGGGATGCGCTGTTCTGCAAGGCAGTTGCATACTCGCCGCATGGCCACGCTTTCTGCTCGGTTCCGAGACCCGCGCAGCACCAAGTACGACTTCATCACCTTGATCATGGTGCGGTGCCCCGGTTGTGAGAAGGCCGCCCGTGTCGTTCTGGCGCCCGAAGACGCCAGTCCTGGGGGGATTCTGTTCACGCCGCGGCGCCTGGTCTGTCATGGCTGCGGACTGTCGCGGGTGTGGAGCGGCCGCCTTGTCACGCTCTCTGCCGGCACAGCTCAACCAGCGACGGATCCGTACTTCGGTATGCCGCTGTGGCTCCAGGTCGAGACCCGGCACGGGTGGTTGTGGGCGTACAACCTCGAACTTCTCGACTTGATCCGTCGTTTCGTCCAGGCGTCGCTGCGGGAACGAGCGCCCTGGTACGACACCGGACAGAAGATGACCTTGGTGGCCCGTCTTCCGGTATGGATCAAGAGGGCGAAGAACCGAGACGAGATCCTGCGTGCCGTCAGCCGGATCCACGCCTCACTGGTTGCCGCCTGACCTGCTTACCAGCGTCCGAACGTCACTCGAACCTGATCTCTGCTTCCGCTGTTCGGCGGACGTGCGGGTGGCCTCCGCACGATCATGTGCTCCGACCAAAGAGGCACTTGACCAGCACGAAGGCCGTGAAGGTGAGTCTGCTGCCTGATGCCGTTCCGGCGTAGGCGTTCGCGCACGCGTCACGCTCCCGGGAGGACCTATTCGACTGTCTGACCGCGCGCGGAGACGAACTGCCCGAGCTCGTGGACGCGTTGCTGTACGCGGACGGTCCGGTGGCCTCGCCCGTGGAACTCGACCCCGATTCGTTCACCCGGACTGAATACCCACGAGCCGACGTGCCGGGTGGCGGCCCGTTCATGTTCTTTGAGGCCGCTCTGGGCGAGGAGGACATCGAGGGCATGGCCAAACTCGACCCCGAGGGCGTCGCGGTCCAGAGCTGCACCGCCCACCGGGCGGCGGAGTTTGTGCAGTGGCTGCGTGCTGCTGTTGTCCCTCAGGGGACCGCCATCTCCTTCAACACGGAGTGGGGAATGGAGAGCGATCTCCCGGATGCGGTCGTGCCGACCGCTTCTGAGGCCGACCTGGTTCAGCTCTTCCTTAACAACATCGCACAGATCGATGGGCTGAATTAGCCGGACCGGTGTCCGCACGACGGCAGGCAGCAACGACAGAAGATCATCCTCGCCGTCCCGAAGGAAGTACACAGCGGTCGTGCACAGTCCACGGCTACGCTGACCGTTGTCTCAACTGGGTTTCGCGGACACGAACACGAGCAACACGGACCGTCAGGTCCGGCTGTCGTTCCTCGGATAGTTCCGCGGCATCCGTGAAGAGGAGTGATCTCCGGCCGCACCAAGTGAGGAAAGGTGCCCGGCTCAGGTCAAGGTCAGGTGTGAGCCTTCCCCTCGATCGTGGACACCTGGCCAGCACGCTTCATCCTTGCCGATGAAGACGCATCGGCGGCCCACCTGCGTCCCTGTATCCCGTAAGCGTGGTGCGCGCCTGTCCGCTGGGAGGCGTCGAGCTCTCCCGGCTCCGTTCGTATGGGCCGACTTCCTCCACGGCGGCGACCGGAGCATCCTCGCGCGAGGTCCGAGCGGGGCAGTGTCAGTCGCTCGTCGGCCCGTTGGCCTGCCTCGTACAGCCAAGCGGAGCCCCCGTTGGCCTTCCGGTCGCACACACCTCGCCGGTGCCGGGATCGGTACAGGAGGCGATCTGCGGTGAGGTAGTGCCCTGCACACCTGATGCAGGTCGAAAGCGGGAGCAGCACAGGAGAGTTGATCGTGAGGGGCAGGGGATCCTGCGATGCGGATGTGCCGCTGCCCGGGCGCGACCGTTGTCAGTGCCGAGGTCTAGCGTGATCGCTAACTGCTCATGAGGTCCCCGTGCAACGGGTGACGGGGAGGAACGGCGTCATGCACCAGAAAACTGCCGACGAGGACCGGTTCGAGATGCCCGCTGCCTGGCTGCGGGCCCTGCCCGTGCTCCGGGCCGCCGCGAAGCCGGCCGAGGACGCGGTGGAGAAGGCCGCTCGCCGCTACGCGCAGGAGGCGGCCTGGTTCGAGGAGATGTTCTCCTCCTCCGGCAGCGACCCGGAGCTGGTGAAGGAGGGCCGGGCCCATCGGGAGGGCAGTCCCTCTCCGCTCGGAGCCGCAGTGGAGATCGCCGTTGGCTGGCACTACACGATGGTGGACGTGCTCGTCGACGCCTGCGTGACCGAACACGGCCTGCCGTTCGCCGCCCGTGCCGTCGTGGAGCTGGGATGCGTCAACCCCCATTACATGCAGGCAGGTTCCCGACGGTACGACGCGGCGCTGCGGAGAGCGACCGGTTACCCGACCTACTACGTGCAGGAGACCGCCGCCCGTATCCGGGACCTGCTCGCGGCGGTCGACGAGGAGACCCGACGGCGGACCGTCGAGGCTCTCGCTGGCCACCGGGACAGCGCCGAGCGCCGCATCGTGGTCTCCTACCTGGTACCCGGGGAGCATGCCTGGGTCGACGAGTGCTGCGAGGGCCCGATACCGAACGACTCCGTCCTGCGGCGCATGCTTCTTCTCTCCCTGTACCGGCCGCAGCAGATCGCCCGCATCGGGGAAGAAGCACGACTCGGCTGGAACGGCTGGAACCTCCCGTTGCTCGCCACCCTCGCGAATCGGCTCGGTCCCGCCGTCGGGTCCCTGCTGGAGGACGCGTTCGCCGGAGCCTACGGATCTGACAGACACCGGGATGTCGCGGGCTGGGTCGCCGAACTGCCCACCGACGACGCCTTCCGCCTGTTGCTGAAGAAGGGGGTCGATCGCCATGTCCGCCCCGCCCTGCTCGACGCCATGAACCGCTACCCGCGGCGGGCCCTGCGGCTGCTCTCCGCCGCCGCAGCGGGCGACAGCGAACAGGCTTCCCTCTCCCGGATGTTGCTGCCCCTGCACGTGGTGACTCACCCGGAGCTCACGAAGGAGACGCTGTCCGCCTTGCCCGAGGCGTCCGCGGCCGTCGTCGCCCCGCTGCTGAAGCGGGGCGAACGGGACGCGGAAGCGCCTGCGGAGGCGCTCCCCGCCCTGCTGGTCGCCCCGCCGTGGACCCGGAAGCGCACCGGCCGCAAGGCCCGCGTGGCCCGTGACGTCCTTGGGGCGCCGCAGGCCGAGGTCGACTGGAAGCCCGGGGAGCAGGAGGCCTGGGCGGCCACCGTCGTCGCCGAGACCCCCTGGTGGCGCGAGCACAACTGGTCCCGCGAGATCCAGCAGATGCAGCAGGGGACGTGGCGGGGCGACATCCGCGCCGCCCGCCTTTTCACCACCGGCCCCGAGGACGTCGTACGCCCCCTTCTCGACGCCTTCGCCCCCGAGCACGTCTGGGACACCGAGAACTACCTCAGGCCCGTTGTGGCACGCCACGGTCTGCACGCCCTGCCGATGGTGAGCCGGCTCGCCGCCCGCTACCCGGCCACAGCCTGCGGCCTGCTGCTGCCCTACCGCAGCGTCGAGGTGGCCCGGCAGATGGCCGAGTGGCTGGTACGCCGCCAGTCGCTGAGGCCCACGGTTCTCGCCTGGCTCCGACGCCACGGCCGGGCCGCGGCCGCCCTCCTCGTTCCCGACGCCGTCGGCCCGGCGGGCACGCCCTGCAACCACGCCGAACAGGCCCTGCGGCAACTCGCCGCAGAGTTGGGCGCCGAGGCCGTACGGGGGATCGCCGCCGCCTGTGGCGCGGAGGCCGAGGAGATCGTCGCCGACCTCCTCGCCGGCGATCCGCTGGAGACCGCCCTCCCGGCGAGGATGCCGTCCCCCTGCACCTGGGCCGACCCCGCCCTGTTCCCGCAGATCCGGCTCACCGGCGGCCGCGGTGCCCTGCCCGCCGAAGCCGTCCGCCACGTGACGACCATGCTGCAGATCTCCAAGCCCGGTGACGTCTACCCCGGCCTCGCCACCGTCACCGAGCACTGCGACGCCGACTCCCTCGCCGAGTTCGCCTGGGCTCTCTTCGAGACGTGGCGGTTCCACGGCATGCAGGCCAAGGACAGCTGGGCCCTCCACGCCCTCGGCCTCCTCGGCGACGACGAAACCGTCCGCCGACTCGCCCCCCTCGTGCGTGCCTGGCCCGGTGAGAACGCCCACCACCGCGCCGTCGAGGGCCTCACCGTCCTCGCCGCGATCGGCACCGACACCGCCCTGAGCCATCTGCACGGCATCTCCCAGCGCGTTCCGTTCAAGGCACTCAAGAAGCGAGCCCGGGAGAAGATCGACGAGGTCGCCGAAGGACTCGGCCTCACCACCGACCAGCTCGCCGACCGTCTGGTCCCCGACCTCGGCCTCGCCGACGACGGCAGCACCGTCATCGACTACGGCCCGCGCCGCTTCACCGTCACCTTCGACGAACAGCTCCGCCCCTGTGTCCACGACGAGTCCGGCAAGCTCCGCAAGGCTCTGCCGGCCCCAGGCGTCAAGGACGACCCGGAACTCGCTCCCGCCGAGCGCAAGCGGTTCGCCGCCCTCAAGAAGGAGGTCCGGACCACTGCCTCCGATCAGCTGCGCCGCCTGGAGGCCGCCATGGTCACCGGCCGCTCCTGGACCGCCGCCGAGTTCCGCGAACTGCTCGTCCAACACCCCCTTCTGCGCCACTTGGTGCGCCGCCTGGTCTGGCTCGGCGACGGCGACGGCATGGTGACCTCGTTCCGTGTCGCCGAGGACCTCACCTTCGCCGACGTCCACGACGACGCATGGACCCTGCACGCCGACGCCACCGTGCGCCTCGCCCACCCCCTCCATCTGGGAGACGAACTCGAGGCCTGGGCCGACCTCTTCGCCGACTACGCGATCCTCCAGCCCTTCCCGCAGCTGGGACGCCCTGTGCACGCCTTCACCGATGAGGAGGCCACCGGGCACCGGCTGACCCGCTTCGAGGGCGTCACTGTCCCCGTTGGCAAACTCCTCGGCCTCACCAAGCGCGGCTGGGAACGCGGCACGCCCGAGGACAACGGCGTGGAACGCTGGTTCTCCCGCCCGATCACCCGCGACCGCCACCTCGTCATCGCCCTCGACGAGGGCATCGCCGTCGGCATGGTCGACGAGTTCCCCGACCAGACCCTCGAGACGATATGGATCGACGCCGCCCCCGGCGACTACTGGCCCAACCACACCTACCCGCACCGCCTCGCCGAGATCGACCCTGTCATCGCCTCCGAGATTCTCGCCGACCTGACCGACATCACCGCCAAGTGAGCCCCGCCATGACCACAGTGAGCCACCCGCACCCGCACCGCCTGCAGCGCTCGCCCGCAGAAGTGCGCCACGCTGACGAACTCGCCGAGCTGCGTGCCGGGGCTACTCCTTCGGTCGTGGGGGCATGGTGGACGAGCGGCGCACAACGAGTTCCGGGCGAAGGGTGACCTGCTGGTGAGTGTGCTCGGTGGTGGAAGCGGATGAGGTCTCCTCGATGAGGAGGTTGGCTGCGCGGGTGCCCATGAGGCGGGCTGGGCGTCGCACTGAGGTGAGTGGGACTGCCGCGGCCGCCGCGTGGTCGATGTCGTCGTAGCCGATGAGCGCGATGTCTCGAGGAACGCGGATGCCGGTTTCGAACAGGGCCTGCAACACTCCGGTGGCCAGAAGGTCGTTTGCGCAGAAGATTCCGGTGGGGCGAGCGTGCATGCCCAGAATTCGGGCGGCGGCGTCCCGGCCGGCGGCAAACGTCATCTCTTCGCAGCTGAGGTCGGTGACGGTAGAGGCCGGTAGCCGCGCTTGGGCCAGGGCCTTGAGCGAGCCCCGGCTGCGGGCTTGTATCTGCGGTAGACGGAGCGGACCGCCAACGAACACGATGTTGCGGTGGCCTGCGGCCAAGAGGTGGCCGATCGCCAACTCGCCGCCGAGGACGTCGTCGACAGCTACCGAGCAGGCGTCCCGGCTGGTCTCGTTGTCGTCGATCACTACCAGTGGGATCTGGCTGCGCCGCATCGCAGCGATCGAGCGTCCGGAGGAGTCGGTCGGGGCGATGAGCGCCCCGCGGATGCGGTGTTCGACCAGCAGGGAGGCGTAGCGGGCCTCCTCGGCAGGGTTCCCGGCACTGTTGCAGACCATGACGCCTAGCCCGGCCCGGCGGGCGGCTTGCTCCGCGCCCTGTACCAGTGCGATGCAGAAGGGGTTGGCCAAGTCGTGCACGATGACGGCCATGATGCGGGAGGGGCGCCCGCGTAGCACCCGGGCGGTCTCGCTGCGTACGTAGCCGAGGCGATCGATGGCGGCTTGGACGCGCAGCCGCGTGTCCGCGGCGACCCGTTCGGGCTGGTTGTAGACGTTGGAGACGGTGCCGAGGGAGACGCCGGCCTCACGAGCGACGTCGACCATGCCCACACGTTGCTTCACGAGTGTTTCCTAGGCTTGGTTGCCGCGTCCGTTCAGGAGCTGCCGGAGCGGGCGGCGGTGCTGGCGCGCACCACGAGCCGGGGGGTCATGGTGGCTTGGACGGCGCGGTCGCGTTGGCCCTCGACTCGCTCGATGAGCAGGCGGGCGGCGGTGGCGCCCATGTCGTGCCCGGCTTGGTCGACGCTGGTGAGCTGGACGGTGGCGAGGTCGGCGACAGCGGTGTTGTTGTAGCCGACGATCGAGACATCCTGGGGAACGCGCATGCCGAGCTCATGGGCGGCGCGCCAGACGCCGAGGGCGGCTACATCGGCGCCCGCCATGATGGCGGTGGGCCGTCGGGTGGTCGACGACAGCAAGCTCAGTCCGGCTTTGTGGCCGCCTTCGTCGGAGTAGGCGGACTTGCAGACCTGGGCGTGGCTGAGGAGCCCGTGGCGTTCCATGGCGTGCGTGTAGCCGCGGGTCAGTTCGATCTCAGGGGTCTGCTTCCAGTGGCTGGCACGGGTGCCGGGGGAGGAGACCAGGGCGATGTCACGGTGGCCGAGCTCCACCAAGTGGTCGACCACGAGGCCTGCGCCGGCCGCATCGGCGTCGGCGACTGAATCGTGGTCGTCGCAGGTGTCATGGTGGCCGATGACCACGGTCGGGGTGGTGCGAGCGACGGCGAGGACTTCCTCGCGCGGGGTGCCGGGCGCGATCAGGATCAGGCCGTCCATCTGCCGGTCGACCATCGAGCGGATGACCTTGCCTTGGTCCTGTGCGCCGAAGCCGGCGGCGCCGATCATGACGGTGTAGTCGGACTCGCGCAGCTGGTCGCGTACCCCGTCGAGGATGTCGGCGAAGAAGGTGTTGCGGATGTTGTCGAGCAGCACGCCGATCGTGTAGGTGCGACCGCGCATGCCGCGCGCGGCGGCATGGGGACGGTACTCCAGGGCGGCCATGGAGGCGCGGACTTTCTCCTGCATCACCGCGCTGACCCCATACGCATTGCGGAGCACCTTGGACACCGCCGCCGTGGACACCCCTGCGTGTCGTGCGACGTCGGTGATGGTCACACGCTTCTTCTGTTCCGGCTCCGGCATGCTGCGGGTCCCTCACACTCTCACTCGATGATGTAACGGTCTACACGATTCCTGCCCGTGGGCGCCAGATGTGCGTGGGCTTTCTCCGATGTTACGGCGTCATGTCTTGACGTCCGCGCCAGCGGCGTGCACTGTGGTCGCACTTCGCGTGGAGAACGTTATACACACGCTCTGTCGAGGATCCGCCTCTTCCCGCAGGCCTCGCCGCACCCTCCGTTCAACGATGACTGGGAGCATGCCGTGAACACCGACTCGTCCGCCGCCAGAAGGGCCCGCCTCGCCGGCCTGACCGCGAGCACCGCCGTCCTGGCCCTCTTCACCGCCGCGTGCGGGGGCACCGGGGGCGGATCCACCTCTGCTCCCAAGAACTTCAGCTACCTCACCGTCAACGAGAACGCCACGGTGAAGACCGCGCTGGGCACCTTGTCCAAGGGAGCTTGCGCGGACGAGAACAAGGCGCTGCCGCTGAAGGTCGAAAGCGTGCCTCAGACGGGTCTGGACCAGAAGCTGCAACTGCTGGCCGGACAGAACGCCCTGCCCGTCCAGTTCGCCGCGGGCAACGCCCCTGCCCTGACCGACAAGCTCTACAAGTCCGGCAAGATCGCCGACCTGGAGAAGGAACTCGACAAGCTCGGTGTCCTTGACCAGATCCAGCCGGGAGCGATCTCGACCATCAAGGCCCTGTACGGCGGCAAGATGGAGGTCCTGCCGTACGAGTACAACATCGAGGGGATCTTCTACAACAAGAAGATCTTCGCCAAGGACGGCATCACCGAGCCCGGCACCTGGGCCGAACTGACCGCCGCCGCGGCCAAGCTCGAGACCAAGGGCGTCCAGCCGTTCTCCGCCTCCGGCCAGCAGGGCTGGCCGCTGACCCGCCTCATCAGCGGCTACCTCTACCGCAGCCTCGGCCCCGACGCCCTCCAGGCCGTCAAGGACGGCAAGGCCAAGCTCACCGACCCCCCGTACGTGAAGGCCGCCCAGGAGATAGCCGATCTCGGCAAGAAGGGCTACTTCGGCAAGGGCGTCGGCTCCATCGACTACGACACCGCCATCAACCAGTTCCTCACCGGCAAGGCCGCCATGTTCTACATGGGCAGCTGGGCCCTGACCAACATCGCCGACAAGAAGGCGAACACCGTCGGCGCCGACAACATCGGCTTCATGCCGTTCCCCGCCGTGAGCGGCGGCAAGGGCTCCATCGACCAGTACCCGTCCAACGTCGGCCTCGGCATCACCCTGGGCAAGAACATCGACGCCAAGACCGGCGACTGGGTCACCTGCATCGCCAAGAACTACGGCAGCACCGCCCTGAAGGACCAGGGATCCATCTCGGGCTTCAAGACCAACTCCGAGGTCAAGGACGCCAACGCCGTCGCCGGCAAGGTCCGCAGGACCATCAGCGACTCCCAGCAGAACGTCCTGTGGTTCGAGGCCCTCTTCAGCACCAAGGCCACCACCGTCAGCCAGACCAACGCGGCGAGCCTGGTCAACGGAACCATGAGCCCCCAGCAGTTCATGCAGACCGTGCAGGACGCACTGAAGAGCGAGTGAGGCACACCCACTGACGGTTCAGACCCACCGGGTCCGAACCGTCCCCTCCCGCCCCACCGCCACCCTCACGAAGTGGACTCCACCCATGCACCGCGTACTCGGTGACCGCCGGGCCGTCCTGATCCTGCTCGGCCCCGCCCTGCTCGTCTACTCCCTGATCATGCTCGTCCCGACACTGTGGTCACTGGGATACAGCTTCACCAAGGGCAACACGATCGACGGGTTCACCGGCAACGGCCTGGACAACTTCCACCGCCTGTTCACCGACCCCGACGTCCGCCACGCCTTGTGGTTCACCGCCAAGTACGCGGTCACCGTCACCGTCGGCCAGGTCGTCGCCGGCTACCTCCTGGCCCTGCTGTACGTCTTCTTCCTCAAGAAGGCGTCCGCGCTCATCCGTACCCTCGTCTTCTTCCCGGTCGTGCTGCCCACCGTCGCCGTCGGCCTGCTCTTCAAGAACCTCTTCCAGGTCGGCCCGCAGACCGGCCCGGTCAACTCCCTGCTCAACGCCGTCGGCATCGAATCCATCGACTTCTTCGGCAGCTCAGGACACGCCTTCTGGGTGCTGATCGTGATGGACATCTGGCGGTCCATGGGCTTCTACGCCGTGCTGCTCTTCGCCGGACTCGTCGACATCCCCGACGAGGTCCTCGAATCCGCCCGCCTGGACGGCGCGTCCGGCCTGCGCCTGATCCGCCACATCGTGCTGCCGATGTCCTTCCCGGTGCTCATGTCCTCGCTGATCTTCAGCATCAACGGCACCCTCAAGGCCTTCGACTCGATCATCGCCCTGACCAACGGCGGACCCGGCAACAGCACCTCCCCGCTGACGCTCTACATGTTCCAGACGTCGTTCACCTACAGCGACTACGGCTACGGCAGCACCATCGCCCTGCTGCTCACCGTCGTCTGCCTGATGGTGACCCTGGTCGTCTTCCGTGCCTCGCGGCGCGACCTCACAAAGGACTGAAGCCCATGGCCCTCGACACCACCCACCCCGCCACGGCCACGGGCACCAGCGAACCTCCCGCCGCCCGCGCCCCGCGCCGCACCTCGCGTCCCGGAGGCACCCGCCTCTGGGTCAAGATCGTCATCGCGCTGCTGCTGATCGTCGAGATCTACCCGCTGATCTGGATGTTCCTCACGTCGCTCAAGTCCAACAGCGACTACCTCAACCACTCCACCTGGAGCCTGCCCACCCACTGGGAGTGGGGCAACTACGCGGACGCCTGGACGACCGGAAACATCGGCCTCTACGTCAAGAACAGCGTCCTGGCCGTCGTGCCCGCGCTCGCCCTCATGCTGCTCCTCGGCACCGCCGCCGGCTTCGCCCTCCAGGTCATGGTCTGGAAGGGTCGCAACCTCACCCTGCTGGTCTTCCTCGCGGGCATGATGGTGCCCCCGCAGATGATCCTGCTGCCGCTGTTCACCGTCTACTTCCAGACCGGCCTGTCCGGCACCTTGTGGCCGCTCATCCTCACGTACACCGGCACCGGTCTGCCTCTGACGGTCTTCATGATGGCCACGTACTACCGCAGCGTGCCCCGGGAACTGTTCGAGGCGGCCACCATCGACGGCGCCGGCATCCTGCGCGCGTTCTGGACCATCAGCCTGCCCCTGGTCCGCAACGCCCTCCTCACCGTCGGTCTCGTCCAGTTCTTCTTCATCTGGAACGACCTCCTCATCGCCCTCACCTTCACCAACAACCAGGATCTGCGCACCATCCAGGTCGGCCTGCTCAACTTCACCGGTGACTTCGGCGCCACCCAGTACGGCCCGCTGTTCGCCGCGATCTGCATCAACGTCTTCGGCACGCTCGTGATCTACCTCTTCCTCAACCAGAAGGTGATGAAGGGCCTCACGTCCGGCGCCGTCAAGGGCTGATCACCACCGCCCCTGGTGATCGACGCCCATCTCTTGAAAGGCCCCCTTCGTGACCTCTCTGCCCACCCCCGTCACGTTCGAGCACCTGCGTGACGGACTCGGGACCGGCACCCCCGCCCCCCGACTGTCCTGGCAGCTACCCGACCTCACCACCTCACAGGAGGCGTACGAACTCGAGATCGACCGCGCCGGCACCGTCCACCGCACCGGCCGTATCGACACCGACCACCAACTCCTCGCCCCCTGGCCCACCACACCCCTGAAATCGCGCGAACGCGCCACCGTCCGCGTTCGCGTCTGGACCGCCGGCCACGACGAACCGTCCCCGTGGAGCGCCCCCTCCACCGTCGAAGCCGGACTGCTCACGCCCGCCGACTGGTCCGCCCGGCCCGTCGGCGCCGCCTGGGAGGAGGCCCCCGACACCGACCGCCGTCCCGCCCGCGTCCGCAAGGACTTCACCCTCACCAAGCCCGTCGCCCACGCCCGCCTGTACATCACCGCCCATGGCCTCTACGAAGCCGAGATCAACGGACGGCGCGTCGGCGACGACACCCTCTCGCCCGGCTGGACCGTCTACGGTCAGCGGCTGCGCTACTACACCTACGACGTCACCGACCACCTCACCGACGGCGCCAACACCATCGGCGCCTGGCTCGGCGACGGCTGGTACCGGGGCCGCATCGGCTTCGACGGCGGCACCCGGGACCTCTACGGAACCGACCAGTCCCTGATCGCCCAACTGGAGATCACCCACCTCGACTCCAGCACCACGACCATCGGGACCGACGCCACCTGGCAGGCCGCCCCCAGCCCCATCCTCACCGCCGGCCTGTACGAGGGCGAGACCTACGACGCCCGCCTCGACGAAGCCGCCTGGTCCACCCCGCACCACACCGACACCGCCTGGCAGCCCGTCGCCGTTCACCACCGCGACCCCGCCACCCTGATCGCCCCGCAGACCTCACCCGTGCGCTGCACCCAGGAAATCCGCCCGACCCGCATCACCCGCACCGCCGACGGACGCCATCTGCTCGACTTCGGCCAGAACCTCGTCGGCCGACTGCGGATCACCCCGGACGGTCCCCGCGGAACCCGCATCACCCTGCGCCACGCCGAAGTCCTCCAGGACGGCGAACTCGCCACCCGCCCGCTGCGCGAAGCCGTCTCCATCGACACCCTCGTCCTCGACGGCACGGGCCCGCTCACCTGGG
The DNA here is from genome assembly GCF_036967205.1 of Streptomyces sp. Q6. Classification (NCBI taxonomy): domain Bacteria; kingdom Bacillati; phylum Actinomycetota; class Actinomycetes; order Kitasatosporales; family Streptomycetaceae; genus Streptomyces; species Streptomyces citrinus. Next base: position 1,016,981 of record NZ_CP146022.1, on the reverse strand, counting down.
AACCGCGCTTCACCCTGCATGGCTTCCGGTACGCCGAAATCAGCGGCTGGCCGGGCGAGTTGACCGGTCAGGACGTAACGGCACGGGTGTACCACACGGACATGCGGCGCACCGGATGGTTCGAGTGCAGCGACGACCTGATCAACCGCCTCCACGAGAACGTCGTCTGGAGCATGCGCGGCAACTTCGTCGACCTGCCCACCGACTGCCCTCAGCGCGACGAACGCCTCGGCTGGACCGGCGACATCCAGGTCTTCGCCCCCACCGCGAGCTTCCTGTACGACTGCGCCGGCATGCTCGACTCCTGGCTCACCGACGTCGCCGTCGAACAACTCCCCGACGGCACCGTCCCCTGGTACGTCCCCGTCATCCCCGGCGGCCCGCAGTGGACACCGATCCAGCCCGGCGCCGCCTGGGGCGACGTCGCCACCCTCACCCCCTGGGTCCTCTACCAGCGCTTCGGCGACCTCGAACTCCTGCGCCGCCACTTCCCGATGGCCCGCGCCTGGGTCGACCTGCAGACCCGCCTCGCCGGGCCGAACCGCCTGTGGGACCAGGGACAGCAGCTGGGCGACTGGCTCGACCCCGCCGCGCCCCCGGAGGACCCGGCGGCCACCCGCACCGACCGCTACCTCGTCGCCACCGCCTACTTCGCGCACTCCGCGCGCCACCTGGCCCGCGCCGCGGCCGAACTGGGCGAGGCCGACACCGCGCACACCTACCACCTTCTGGCCGACGAGGTGGCCGAGGCGTTCCGCGGTCGCTACCTCCTGCCGTCCGGCCGAATGACCAGCGACAGCGCCACCGCGTACGCGATCGCTCTGGTCTTCGACCTGCTCGGCTCCGAGGAGCAGCGCACACAGGCGGGCAAGCGGCTCGCCGAGCTCGTCGACGAGAACGACGCCAAGATCGCGACCGGCTTCGTCGGTACCCCACTGATCTGCGACGCGCTCACTGACACCGGCCACCTCGACACCGCCTACCGGCTGCTCACCCAGACTGCGTGCCCGTCGTGGCTGTACACCGTGACCATGGGCGCCACCACCATCTGGGAGCGCTGGGACAGCATGCGCCCGGACGGCACCCTCAACCCGGGCGGCATGACCTCCTTCAACCACTACGCCCTCGGCGCCGTCGCCGACTGGCTCCACCGTGTCGTCGCCGGCATCGCGCCGGCCGAACCCGGCTACCGCTCCATCGAGTTCAGGCCCCGCCCCGGGGCGGGACTGACCTGGGCGCGCGCCAGCCACACCACTCCCTACGGTGAGGCCGCGATCGCGTGGGAACTGTCCGCCGGTGTGCTCAGCGCCGCGGTGACTGTGCCCGCGGGCTGTCAGGGCACAGTCGAACTGCCTGGTCGCCCACCGATCCGTGTAGGGCCGGGACGGCACCTCCTCAGCAACGAATCCGCCGGCGACCAAGCGGCCTGAATCTCTCCGCCGCCCAGCAACACAGCCGCCCCGCAAGGGGGGCGGAGATCAGGACGGCGGTGCGTGAGCGAACCTGACCCCGCTCCCCACCGTCCGGTGGGCGTCGCGCTCTCGACAGAGGGGAGAGAGCGCGACGCCCCACCACTGCCGACACGTCAGTCAGGCCGACTTCGACTCGGCCACCGAAAGCCGCACGTTCACCCTGATCGCCTCCGATGAGGCCGTGGTTGTCTTCGGTGCCGCACTCGGCCGCTCCGTCGATGCCCAGGCACCCCACGTCCGGCTTCGCTTCACCCGCACGCCCACGACCGTCGGAGAGGACCTCGGCGTCCTGCTCAGTACGACCGACGGTCTGCCGATGCCGCACGGTGTGGTCGGCGACAGGCCCCGTACCGACCTCTTTCGCGACGACGGGGTCTGTGGTGCCACCGCCGTACGAGGCCGTCCCGCTTCAGGAAGCGCTGTGGTGGCACCCGCTGCACACGCACGACTTCACCCACGTCTGGCTGCGGGAAGCCGCTCAGCGCGTCGCGGTCGAGCTCGACCGACCCGTCGCGTTCTGACCTCTCGCAAGGGCGCGTGCCGTACGTCAGTGGGTGGCGGACCATCTGCTGAGTGAATATCCCTTATCGCCGCGATGGATAGCGTCGTGCGTGGGCTCGGAATTGAAATGCTTCAATGCATCTGCCCTGAACAAGCCCTGGTCAGGGGTGCCGGTCGAGAACTTCCCCGCCGGTGGGTTGACCGGTGGTTCAACGTCCCATAATTTCGCCTGCGTTGACTGAGACGTTTCCTTTTCAGCTATTGCCGGTGCGGAATTGAGTCGTGGGGCGCGACCTCTTCCCGGCGTTACAGGCAGGCTGTGAAACGACTCGGCGCTTCTGAGCGCTGCCGGGCCTACCAGCAGCGGACCCACTCCGGCCATGCCCGGCGCATGCACAACGCCCCTTGATTCGCGGGGGAGTTGCGCGGACGACCGAGGTCAATGGCTGCCACCCCGTTTCGGAGAGCCGCCAGTGAATCGACGTACCTTCCTGTCCGCAGCCACCCTCACGGCCGTCACGGTCGGCATGGCACTCCTCCTCACCGGCCCGGCCGGTGCCGCGACAACCGACACCCCGCAGAGCCGGGCCGACACCCTCCTGGCCAAGATGACCGCAGCGCAGAAGGAAGCGCTCATCCGCTGCGACTTCGCGTCCCTGGCCGGCCTGGGGATCCCCGCCCTCGCCATGGTCGACGCCTCGGCCGGACTGCGCGGCGAGCAGGGCGTCACCGCCTTCCCCGTCCCCCTTGCTCAGGCCGCCTCGTTCGACACGGCGCTGGTCAAGGACATCGGTACCGCGATCGGTGCCGAAGGCCGGGCCAAGGGCTACAACAATCTGCTCGGCCCGACCGTGGACATCACCCGCACCTGGCACTTCGGCCGCCAGGCGGAGGGGATGGGCGAGGACCCGCTCCTCGCCGGGCAGCTCGGCGCAGCCGTCACGCTCGGCATGCAGAGCCAGAACGTCGTGGCCACCGTGAAGCACTTCGCCGCCTACACCCAGGAGACGAACCGCTTCTTCACCGACACCAAGATCTCCGACCGCGCTCTGCGCGAGATATACAGCGGCCCCTTCCGCCGCATCGTGAAGGCCGCCCCCACCACCTCGGTCATGATGGCCTACCCGAAGATCAACGGAATCTTCGCGACCCAGAGCCCGGCCCTGTTCACCCTCCTCAAGAACGACCTGGGCCTGGCCGGTTACACCGTCCCCGACTTCTGGGCCGGCGACGACCAGGTGGCCGCCGCCAAGGCCGGGATGGATCTGGCGGGGCTCGGCCCGGCGGGCGTCAAACTCACCGTCGGACAGCTCACCAACGGGTCGATCAGCACAGAGCGGCTCAACGACGCCGCCCGGCGCATCCTCATCGCCATGTACGCCGCCGGACTGTTCGACAACCCGCTGCCCGTTCCGGCCGACAATGTCAGCACCCAGGCTCACCAGGACCTCGCCCACCGGGCCGCCGTCGCCTCCACCGTCCTGCTCGCCAACCGTAACGGCGCACTTCCGCTGCCCGCCTCCCTCAAGAAGATCGCCGTCATCGGCCCCGCCAACGGCGACACCTACACCGGTATCGCCGGCTCCAGCTACGTCGACCCCGGCACCTGGACCACGCCGCTCCAGGCCGTCCGCGCCCGCGCAGGGAGCATCAGCGTCGTCAGTGCCCAGGGCACCAAGGGCGACATCCCGCTCGCCACCGTGCCCGCCGGCGTCCTGCGCACCGCCACCGGCGCCACCGGAATCGACGTCGCCTACTACGCCGGTGACAAGGCCGACGGCACCCTGCTGACCACCGCCACCGCGCAGACCATCGACTTCACCGTGGCACCCATCGACGGTCTCCCCGCCGTCTGGTCGGCCAAGTGGACCGGCACGCTCGTCCCCACCAGCACGGGACTGCACCGGTTCTCACTGCTGCCGGCCGGGACCGCCGAGCTCACCCTCGACTCGAAGACGGTCGTGTCCGGCACCCGCCACAGCCGCCGCTTCTTCCTGGGCCCCTACGACTATCCCTTGCACGGCACCGCGGAACTGACCGCGGGCCGCGCCGTCCCGATCGAGATCACCTACACCAACGCGCCCGCCGACACCGGCACCTGCGGCCTCACCCTGGGATGGCAGCCCGACTCCCTCATCCCCGCCGCTGTGGACGCCGCCCGAGCAGCGGATGCCGCCATCGTCTTCGTCAACCGCGTCGCCGGTGAGGACATGGACCACGGACAGTTCGGCCTGCCCGGCGATCAGGACCAGCTCATCAGCCAGGTCGCCGCCGTCAACGCCCGCACCATCGTCGTCCTCAACACGGACGGCCCGGTCGCCATGCCGTGGGCCTCCGACGTCGCCGCCGTCCTGCAGGCCTGGTACGGAGGCAGAGGCATGGGAACCGCGCTGGCCGCCGTCCTGTTCGGCGACAGCGACCCCAGCGGCCGCCTGCCCGTGACCTTCCCCAAGGACGCCACCCAGGGACCCGGCACCAGTCAGTCCACCTACCCCGGCGTGAACGGCACTGTCACCTTCGACGAGGGCACCGCCGTCGGCTACCGCTACTACGACGCCAAGGGCCAGACTCCCCGGTACCCCTTCGGTCACGGCCTCTCCTACACCACCTTCGCCCTGGGTTCCCTCGAAGCCGCCTGGGATCCGGCGAAGCAGCAGGCCACCCTCGCCGTGACCGTCACCAACACCGGGTCCCGCGCCGGAACCGACGTCGTCCAGGTCTACGCCACCTTGCCCAGTGGCGCCGCCGCCGAACCGCGGCGCCTGGTCGCGTACCGCAAGGTCACTCTGGCCGCCAAGGCCGGCACCCGCGTCGAACTCGCCGTTCCCGCCGACGACCTGACGGTATGGGCGTCCGGAAAGTGGGCCCTGGCTCCGGGTACCTACACCCTCGCTGTCGGCCACTCGTCTCGCGATCTCACTGCCCAGCGCGCGATCACCATCAACTGATTCCGCTCTTTCCCGCCGGCCCTCGCACCGAGTGCACCTCGGCCGAGGGCCGGCCCGCACGATCCCCGTCGCCCTGCCCCGCCAGGCCCGAACATCCCACTGCCCAGGAGCAGAAACCGTGTCGCGCACCAGCCGCCTGACCAGGAGCGCCATAGCGCTCATCCTCACCGTGACCGCAGCAGGATGCGTTTCCGGGCAGAGCCACGGACCAGACCTCACGATCAAGGCGAACGTCACGGACAAAGTCGCCATGACCTCGGTTGTCCGGGCTTTTCGCACCGCACACCCCGACGTCACCATCGACGTCACGTACGAGGACACCAACGCCCTCCAGAAGACCCTGCCGCGCGACCTGAAAAGCGGCGACGCACCCGACGTCTTCACCGTCTGGCCCGGTAGTGGCAACCCGGCCTCAGCCACCGTACTGTCCGAGAGCAGCTACCTCGACGATCTCGCCCTGCACCGATTCGCCTGGAACCTGCCCGACGACGTCCAGGCCGTGGTCGGCGACCACGGCAGCGTCATGATCGTCCCCTCCAGTTACAGCGCCATCGGCGCCATCTACGCCCAGCAGACCCTCACATCCATCGGCGGCACGGAGCCCACGACGTTCGCCCAGGTGCTCGCCCTGTGCGACAAGGCCCAACAGCACGGCAAGGTGCTCTTCGCCCTTGGCAACAAGACCCCTTGGGTCACCCAGCTCGTCTCCTACGCGCTGGCCGCCGGCACCGTCTACGCCCAGAACCCGTCATTCGCCGACGACATCGCACTGCGCCGTACCAGCTTCGCCAAGTCCGGCTGGCGCGAGGCGCTGGACAAGTATCTGCGGATGGGGGACCGCGGATGCTTCAGCCCCGACCCCCTGGGCACCACGTATGAGGAAAGCCTGGACCAGGTCGCCTCGGGGAAGGCCGTGGCCGTCGTCCAGGTCGCAAGCGCCCTCGCCGAGCTCAGATCCGCAGCCCCCGAACTGAGCTACGTCATGCACGCGCTCCCGGCCGGTGAGGACCCGAAGCGGACCCGCATGCCGGCCGCTGTCTCGGCGGCTTACGGCATCAACGCGCACACGGAGCACGCGAAGACCGCCAAGGAGTTCGTGGACTTCCTGGCCTCCCCGAAAGGACAGAACCTCTACAACAGCAAGGGCACCACGTTGCCGGCGATCCCGAACTCCTCGTTCAAGATCGACCCTGCCGTCGCCGAGGTCGCCCACCGTCAGAAGAACGGCACCACGGTGCCGTTCATGGACCAGACCTGGCCCAACTCCGCAGTGCAGCAGACCCACTTCCAGCAGATTCACGATCTGTTCGCCGGCTCGACAAGCGTCTCCAGCGCACTCAAGGCCATGGACCACGCGTACCGTGACGGCCCGCTCGGCTGACCCGTCACCACCTGAGACGGACCGGGCCCGGTACTCCCCACGTGAGGGAGAGCCGGGCCCGGCGACGTCATATCAGTGTTGGACGGCCGAGGGCTGGGCCGGCGCCGCGAAGCGTGGTGTGCCGGTACGGCTGCGCATCACGAACAGCAACAGGCCCGCCGCGGCGAAGACCACTCCGGTCGACACATACAGAGCCCGCGGTGTCGCCCCGGCATCCAGCAGCCAGCCCGCCGCCGACGGCGCCAGGATCGCGCCCACCCGGCCCACACCGATGGCCGCCCCCACACCGGTGGCACGCAGTTCCGTGGAGTACACCGCCGGGGTGAGCGCGTACAGCCCGGCCACGCAGCCGTTGACGGCGACGCCGATCACGGCGCCCAGACAGAACGCCAGCACCAGTGTGTCGGTCGACGCGGCGAATGCCACTACCAGCGCCCCGGCCGCGAACAGATATCCACGCAGCACACCGGTCAGCGCGAAGCGGGCGGCGAGCGTCCCCAGCAGAGCCGTCCCGAAGATGCCGCCCACATTCAGCAGCGTGCCGCCGGTCAGCCCCTGTGACGAGGACATCCCGGCCTCGACCAGGAGTGTCGGGGTCCAGCTCGTCACGAAGTAGAACGCCGCCATCACCAGGAAGAAGGCGCCCCACAGCACCAGCGTCGAGCGAAGCAGACCACGGCTCAGCAACGCCCGGAAACCGGCCGCCTGCTCCCGGTCACGCACCTCGGGCAGTTCAGTCAGTTCCGCATGCCCCATACGCCGGGCCAGCGCGTTGACCCGCTCCAGCGCGCGGGCCGGCTTCCTGGTGCACAAGAACTCCAGCGACTCCGGCAGGAAGAAGTAGGCGAGGGGAATGACCAGCACGGTGCCGAGGCCGCCCGCCAGGAACACCGACCGCCAGCCGTGATGGTCGATGAGCGCCACCGACGAGAGTCCGCCGACGGTCGCGCCGATGGCGTAGCCGGTCGAATTGAGACTGACGGCGAGCCCGCGCCAGCGCCGGGAGGCGAACTCGCCCGCGATCACGTTGCTGCAGGCGAGAACGGCGCCGATCCCCACTCCGGTCAGCAGTCGTAGGAGCGCCAACTGCTCCCAGTTCTGGCTCGCCGACGACGCCGTCATGCCCACCGCGGCCGTGATCAGACCGGCGAGGATCACCGGCCGCCTGCCGATCCGGTCCGCCCGTGGCGCGATCAGCAGCGCGCCCAGCGCCATCCCGGCCAGGCCGCTGCTCAGCAGCAGGCCCAGCGTGCCCGAGTCCAGCGACCACTGGCCGGAGACGGCCCTGCCGGTGAACGACATCACCAGCACGTCGAATCCGTCGAGCGTGTTGAGCAGTACGCACAGGGCGATGGCCCGCCACTGGAAACGCGACATGGGGCCCTCGTCCAGGGCCTGTCGCCATGCGGCGCTCACCGCATGCTCCGTTCAACGCTGTGGCCCGCGAATGACACATACATGGCAGCACTCCGTTGTCGACTGCGAGGGAGCCGGCCGCGCCCGGGGGAACGGCGTGCGGTGCATGCCTCCCGGCGTCCGGCGCAGTCATGGTCCGGGCAGCCGCGCCACGCGGACAGGCCGTTTTCCGGATGCCGGGAAAGGAATCGTTTCCGGCCTGCGCCGTCTAGTAGGACTTTGTTAGGTGGTGTCGTAGGGCTGCCAGGGTGCGGGTTGGTGGCAGGTGGGGCAGTGTCCTGACCAGGTGGCGAGCGTCTGCTGGAGTTGTGCGAGGGCCTGGTAGAGGGTCAGGCCCCGGCAGGGGCTTTTGGGTCGGTGCGCTGTTCGGTGAGGAAGAGGTGGGCCGCGGTCACCAGGGTGGTGTGGCGGTGCCAGCCGTCCCAGGACCGGCCCTCGAAGTGGTCGAGACCGAGGGCGGTCTTCAGCTCGCGGTAGTCGTGCTCGATGCGCCAGCGGGTCTTGGCGAGGCGGACCAGGACCCGGGGTGGCAGATCGGCGGGCAGGTTGGAGAGCCAGTACCTGACCGGCTCGTCGGCGCCTTTGGGCCACTGGGCGATCAGCCAGCGCAGAGCGATGGTGCCATCGTCGGCGGGCCGGGGACGACGACCGGCCGGACGGACCCGCAGGAACACGAACCGGGCCCGCATCCGGCCCCGCGAGCCGCGTCGCCAGCCGACGGTGACGGCCTGGCCGGGGTCCGCGGCCCGGACGTGCTCGCGCAGGCTGACCGGGCGGGTCCGGTAGCGGGCAAGCGGGCGCGGGCCCAGTCCGCTGTAGGGCGGGGTGACCGGCTCGATATCTGCCGGGTAGGCCGTCAACTCGCCCTTGACCTGCAGCACATAGGCCAGCTGTCGCTCCTCCAGCCCCTGCGGAAGGAGGCGTTGTTGCCGTATCCGGCGTCGGCGGCCACCACCGCGGGCCGCAGGCCGAGCCCGGCCAGCTCGTCGAGCATGTCGAAGGCCAGCTGCCACTTGGGCCGGTGATGCACGTCTGTCGGGATGCGGCAGTGCCGGCGCTGCCGGGCGGCATCAGGCCCGTCCCAGCTCTCGGGCAGGAACAGCCGCCAGGCCAGCGGGCAGGATGCGCGGTCGGTGGCCGCGTGCACGCTCACTGCTACCTGGCAGTTGGCGGTCTTGCCCAGCGGCGGGCAGTACTGCGCGGCGACCGCGGGCGACAGGTCACCGTCCTTGGGGAAACCGGTGTCGTCCACCACCCACACCTCCGGCCGGACCACCGCCATCGCACGGCGGGCCAGCCGCTGCTGGACCGCGTTGGCGGGCCAGGTCGACGAGGTGACGAACTGCTGCAGCCGTTGATGATCGACGCCGAGTCGGCGGGCCATCGGCTGCATCGACTTGCGCCGGCCGTCCAGGAGCAGGCCCCGCAGATACAGTCCGCCCTTGGCCCGCTGGTCCGACCGCACCAACGGCGCGAACACCTCCGCCGCAAAATCCTCCAGCCGGTCACGGCACCCGGCAAGCTCCTCCGGAGTCATACCCCCAGCGAACTACCGAGCCCTGAACCTGACCAGTCACCTAACAAAGTCCTACTAGAAGGCGCCTGCGTGAAGTGCTCGTGAAATGGCGCGACCGCTGGTGCGCACGAGGTCGGCCAGGGCTCCGGTCGGCATCGACCGGTGGCGCACCACCAGCGACAGCGCGGCCACCACCTCGCCGGAGCGGCCGGTGACCGGAGCGGCGACGGAAAGGGTGTCCAGGGACAACTGACGGTCACTGACCGCGTAGCCGCAGGCCCGGGTCCGGGCCAGGACGCGCCGCAGCTGGGCCGGGTCGGTCAGCGTGAACGGCGTGTGGGCTTCCAGCGGTGTCGCCAGGGCGACGTCCTGCACGTGGGCCGGCGCGTGGGCGAGCAGCACCAGCCCGGCGCCGGTCGCGGTGATCCCCAAACGCCCACCGACCCGGGTCAGGGTCGGCACGGCAGCGGATCCGCCGAGCCGTTCCACGAACACCACCTCGGTGCCCTCGCGCACCGCCAACTGAACGTTCTCGCGAGTCGCCTGACACAGATCCTCCAGGTAGGGCAGCGCGGTCTCCCGCAGCCCCTGACCCCGCGGTGCCAGCGCCCCGACTTCCCACAGGCGCAGCCCGATCCGATAGCGGCCTCGCTCGTCACGCTCCAAGGCGCCCCAGGCCAGCAGGTCAGCGAGCATGCGGTGCACCGTCGACACCGGGAGACCCGACCGCCGGGCCAGTTCACTGAGCGACAGATGAGCATGCTGGGCGGAGAACGCCCCCAGAATCTGTAGCGCACGGCCGATGACGGGGCCGGGTCCTGCTGGTGGGGTGTCACGGATCGCCGACGCGGACGCGGGAGGCGACGTCGAGGCGGGGGAGAGGTGTTCGACGGACACGATGCGGCTCCTCGTGCGGGCACGCAGCGGGACGAGGGCGACCTACCGCCCCACGCGCCGATGTCGCGCGATGAGGGGCTGTCAGTCGCCGTCGGCCAGCTCGTCACCCATGAAAGCGATACGACGCAAACTGTCGACGACCAGGTCCCGCTGGTCTTCGGGGAGCAGCTTCAGCAGCTGCTCGTTGATCTGTTCGGCCGGCGGGATCAAAGCAGCCAGCAGATCGCTTCCCGTCGCGGTGAGTTCGAGCACCGTGCGGCGTCGGTCCTCGGTGTCGCGCGCCTGGCTCACGTACCCCTGACCGGTCAGACGGCGCACCATCTGGTTGATCGTGGAGCGGTCCAGCGACGTCAGCCTCCCCAGAGTGCGCTGATCGATGCCCGGCTTATGGGAGAGCGCGTTGAGGACCGCGAACTGCTGGGACGTGATCTCCCGGGACACGTGCTGTGACCACAGGGCCGTGTGCACCTGCTCCGCGCGGCGGATCAGATGCCCGATGTAGTTCTGCAGGTCCAGTGCGCGTGCCACGGTCTCCGTCTTTCTTTGCCGGCGTGGTGCCGCCCGGCGGCGGACTGCCGCTGGGGAGTCTATGGGCGCCACCACGCCGGAGCGGTACCGGCTAGCGTCCGGGGCGCTGCTCGTAGGCCGTCGCTCGAGAGCCGTCGACGCCGACCTCCAAGCGGCCGACCCGTTCGATGTCGACGACGACGTGGTCACCGTGCTTGAGCGGCCCGACACCCGCAGGCGTTCCCGTGGCGATCACATCGCCCGGGTGGAGGGTCATCACGGACGACGTGTAGGCGATCAGCTGGCGGACCCCGAAGATGAGGTCGGCCGTGTTGGTGCGCTGGCGGGTCTCGCCCGCGACGTCGCAGCGCAGTTCGAGCGCGTCCGGGTCGGGAATCTCGTCCGCGCTGACCACCCAGGGTCCGATCGGGGTGAACGTGTCGAACGACTTGCGGGTGGAGCGGTCCTCGCCGGAGCGGACCGTGATGTCCAGTACGCAGGTGTAGCCGAAGACGTGATCCAGCGCGTCGTCGGCACTCACCTTGGCCGCGGTGCGACCGATGACGACGCCCAGCTCGCCTTCCTGGTCGGTGCGCTTGTCGCTGTACGGCAGCACGATGTCCTGGCCGGGGCCGATCACCGACGAGTTGGCCTTGAGGAACACACCGAGATCCGCGATCGACGTCGTGTACTCCATCTCGGCCTTGTGGTCGAGATAGTTGACGGGTGCGCCGACGATCTTGCCAGGTCGGGGGAGAGGCGCCTCCAGCGCGACCTCGGCCAGTGGCAGGCGCGTGCCGACCGCGAGGTCGATCTGCGGCGCCCCGTCCCGCTCGACACGTTCGATGTACTGCTGCAGCGCGCCGGACGGCGAGGACGGCGACGGGGCGAGCTGGTCGGTCACGTCGACGATGTCATCGCCGTCGACGAGCCCGAGCCGTCCCTTGTTGAAGAGCGCGAGGCGCATCAGGGTCTCCTTGGGGAAGAGCGATCGGGGAAGAAGAGGGCTCAGGCGCCGGGGTCGGCGCTCTGACCGCGGTAGAGGCCGAGCGAGCGCATGACGGGCTCGTCGTTGTAGGAGAAGAGCACCGCGTCGTCGGAGCCGGACGTGTTCACATGCCGGTAGGAGGCCCAGCCGGGAATCGCGAACGTGTCGTGCTGGGACCAGTCGAGGCGCACCCCGTCCACGATGGTGGCGCCCGCGCCGCGGACGACGCTGAAGATCTGGGACGTGGTCTGCTGGTGCCCGGCCCCGTCGAAGCCGGGCCGCAGCCGCTGCACGCGGCAGCCGATCGTCGGCATGACCGGCCCGCCGGTCCAGGGGTTGGTGTATTCGAGGACGATCCCGTCCACCGCGCTGCCCTCGGCGCTGTCCGCGATCGCGTCCAGGGCGCGCTGGGTCTCGGCCCATGTGTAGCGCGTGATGGGGGAGTTGGGCCCCTCCGGGGCCAGCCACGTCGGAGTGAGCCGACCGTGCAGGAACTGGCGGCTGCCCGCGTCGTCGGGCCGCGTGACCGGCTGGAGACGCTGCGGGTACTTCTCGTAGAACCCGGCCTCCAGCGCATTGATCAGGGGGTAGTCGAGAGCATCGAGCCAGATCATGGGATCCGTGCCCTCGTGCGTGTGGTCGTGCCAGTGCCATCCCGGAGTCAGCAGCAGGTCCCCGGGAGCCATGAAGACCCGCTCGCCGTTGACGGTGGTCCAGGCGCCGCTGCCTTCCAGGATGAAGCGGAAGGCATTGGAGGTGTGGCGGTGGGCCTGCGCGGTCTCCCCGGGCAGGATGATCTGCAGCCCCGCGTACAGGGTGTTGACCGTGGCCGGAGGGTCGGTGAGGCCGGGGTTGACGAGCATCAGGACACGCCGCTCGGCCTCTTCCAGAGACAGCGTCTGCGAGAAGTGCAGCAGTTGCGGGCGCAGGTTCTGCCAGCTCCACCGGTAGGGCACCGCGCGGCTCTTCGGCTCGGCGGGGAACAGATTCCCGTAGAAGCGCCACAGCGGAGCGGCGCCCAGATTCTCCAGCGCCTTGTAGGCGGGATCGTCGGTCATGGTGGTACTCCTGTCAGGTGTCACAGGGCAGGGACGTCGGCGGTGGCCGGCGTCCACACCCAGGCGATGTCGTCGAAGTCCTCGGGCGAGCGGGCGGACAGCAGCTGGTTGCGCAGGGTGGCTCCCATGCCCTCCAGGTGGCAGATCTCGCCGAAGCGCCGGGCGTTGGTCTGGATGCGCGCGGCGCGCTCTACGCGGGCCTCGGCGTAGGAGGCGAAAGCGGCGTCTGGGTCGGTGTGCTGGGACAGGGCACGGCCGAGCGCCACCGCGTCCTCCAGGGCCTGACACGCGCCCTGGGCCAGGTACTGCAGCATCGGGTGCGCAGCGTCGCCGAGCAGCACGATCCGTCCGTGGACCCAGTTGCTGAGGGGCAGTCGGTCGAACAGCGGCCAGCGTCGCTCGCGGGAGACAAGGGGAAGCGCGTCACGTACCGCCTGACACGTGCCCGCGAAGCGCTCCTCCAGCTCGACTTCGGTGCCCCAGTCGTCCGAGTCCGGCGTGTAGTGGTCGCTCTCGAACACGGCGACCTGGTTGTAGAGCTCGCCGCGGCGCACCGGGTACTGCACCAGATGCATGCGCGGCCCGGCCCACACCATGACCGCCTCGGAGGCGGCGTGCTGGGACATCCGTCCGGACATACGGTCGGTCGGCAGTGCCCCGCGGAAGGCGACGTACCGGGAACAGACGGGATCCCCGTCGCCGACCAGAGCCTGCCGCAGCCGTGAGTGCAGTCCATCCGCCGCGATCACGGCATCGGCCACCAGGACCTCGTGCCCCTCGGCGAAATGCAGCCTGACCTGCGCCGCGTCCTGTTCGGCACGGGTAACGGTGTGCCCGGTGCGCAACGTGATGGCGGGGTGGTCCTCGCAGGCAGCCAGCAAGGCGGCGTGCAGGTCGGTGCGGTGCGTCACCAGATAGGGGTGCCGGAATCGCTGAATGTACGCGTCGCTGCGCAGATCGAGCGAGGTGACCTGGTCACCGGTCAGGGCGTCCATCATGACCAGGCGGGGTGGGGCGACGGCGTGCTTGCGGACGGCGTCCAGCACACCGAGTTCGTCCAGCGCCAGCGAGGCGTTGGGGGCGAGTTGCAGACCTGCCCCTATCTCGCCGAACCGGGCGGCTCGTTCCACGAGCGTGACCTGGTGTCCGGCACGGGCCGTGGCCAGGGCGGCGGCCAGACCGCCGATGCCACCTCCGACTACGACGATGCGGGACGCGGGGACTCTGGGCATTCGGCCTCCTTGAGCGAACGGGTTGGAGGACACGGAGGCGCAAGGAGAGAACATCTCGACAGATAGTCAGTACGCCAACCATTGGTGTGCGGACGATATTAAGGCGGGGTTACTTCCAGGTCAACGGGTGTGATGAAAGCCGGTGGCCCTACGAGTCCCGGAGGAGCGCGACAGTGGATGTCAGCTGCTCGGTGGGTGCGGTTGAACGATGGCAGCCTTTGGATGCGGACCGGGGTGGCTGTGAGCGGTGCGGCGGGAGGCCTGTAGCTCATGGCGGTCGTTATTGGCACCTGTACGACGATGTCCGCGGCCCTGCCCCGACGTGGGCGGAGGTGTGCGGGCGCTCGGCCATGTCGAGCTGGATCAACTCCACTGCCATGGGCGGAGATTCAGCTCGGGATTCTCAGGCAAGTACCTGCTGCTCGACAAGGACGCGTACTGGGTGGACTTCCCCAAGTTCGCGCACTGTGACGCTTCCAAGGTGGCCGTGGCCTGCACGGCTCCTCTGCCTTGACAGGCTGCTGCTCGCTGGTGGGGCCCGGCGCACAGTTCTCGCTGGGCCCCACCAGCCCCAGGACGGACGCGACAGGAAGGAGCGGCAATGCCTGAGAACCTTGAATGGATCGCCGAGGCATGGCGCGGCGCGAACAACCTGAACGCCAGCGACCTCCACCTCACCTGCGCCCGGGGGCTCAGCCCCACCAGCTGGCCGAACGCGTCGCCGCCCATGAGCACGTCGAGGTCGTCCCGCGCTGACCATTCAGGAAGCACACAGCATGGTCGACCTCGCACAGATCTACTGTGTCGGCCGCCGCGGCCAAAGCGGTGACTGGTCGTTCATCGTGGAGTGCGTGGGCAGCGAAGGCTGGGCCCTGGGTCCTGCCATGTCGCACGGCGCCGAGGTGGTCCTCGGATGACCAGGGGCACTGTCGCTCAGGGTGTGGTCGCGCCTCTGTGCCGCGCCTCCGTGTCGGAGCGTCAGCGGTAGGGCGTACGGCGGTTGATCCCACGAGGACGGGCGCGCGGCACACGGTGATCGCTCCGTGTGCCGCGCGCCCGTTCGTGTCAGAAGGTCAGTTTCCAGCTGTCGATGTAGCCGGTGTCCTGTGCTGCCACGTCCTGGACCCGCAGCTTCCACGTCCCGTTGGCGGCCTCGCTCGACGCGTTGACCGTGTAGGTGGCGATCACGTTGTCCGCGGAGTCGCTGGAGCTGGAGTTCTTGAGCCGGTACGCGGAGCCGTCGGGTGCGAGGAGGTCGACGACCAGGTCGCCGCGGTAGGTGTGCTTGATGTCGACGCTCGCCTTGAGCGTGGCGGGCGCGTTGCCGGTGCGGCCGGTGACGGAGACGGACGACGTCACGGCTGCCCCGTTGTCGGGTACGGCCACGTCCGTGGTGTTCTCGAAGACCGTGCCGGAGGGAGGCGGCGTGGTCGCGGCGGACAGACCCCAGACCGCGTAGGCGACGGCGTCGCTGTTCCGGTCGAGCGCCGTGTCGTTGATGTTGGCCGAGGTGTCGCACGACGAGTGGTAGCACCGGTCGAAGGCCAGGCCGGAGGTGCCGCCCCACTTCTGGGCCTGGGCCGCGGTCTTGGTGTAGTCGGCGCCGGAGAAGAGACCGCCGACAGGTATGCCGGCGTTCTTGAACGGGGCGTGGTCGGAGCGGCCGTCGCCCTCCGTCTCGATCTCGGTCGGTATCGAGAGGCCGGCGTAGTAGTCCTTGAACGTCTTCTCGATCGTGGGGTCGTCGTCGTACACGAAGTAGCCGGGGTTGGGCGAGCCGATCATGTCGAAGTTCAGATATCCGGTGATCTTCGCGCGGTCGGCCGCGGCGAGACGGTTGACGTAGTACGTCGATCCGACCATGCCGAGTTCCTCCGCTCCCCACCAGGCGAACCGCAGGTGCTTCGACGGCTGGTAGCCGGCCCGCGAGACGGCGAGGGCCGTCTCCAGGATCGCGGCCGACCCGGAACCGTTGTCGTTGATCCCTGGACCGGCCGTGACGGAGTCGAGGTGCGCGCCGGTCATCAGGACCTGGCTCGCGTCGCCGCCCGGCCAGTCGGCGATCAGGTTGTACCCGGTCGAGCCGTTGGAGGTGAACGTCTGGAGCGTGGTGGTGAATCCGGCGGCGTCCAGTGTGGCCTTCACGTAGTCGATGGAGGCCTTGTAGCCCGCCCTGCCGTGGGCGCGGTTGCCGCCGTTGGCGGTGGCGATGGACTGGAGCTGGGCGAGGTGCGCCTTGACGTTGGCGACCGGGATGTCCGGGGCCGCGAGGGCGGCGGTGGACGCCGGGGTGGTGGACGGGGCCGCGGATGAGGGGACGGTGGGAGCGAGGAGGGCGGCTAGTGCGAGGGACGCCGCTGCTGCCACGGTCGTGCGTCTGGGGAAGGAGAGAGTCATGTGGGGGCTCCGGGTTCCGTACGCGCGAAGGGATCGGGGTGTGGAACTGGCCGTGCGCCCCTCTCCGCGGTGGGCGGGAAGGGGCGCGGTGCGTGCCCGATCGTGGACTCTTGACGGCGCACCGTCAAGACGGAATCCGGGCGGCTGTGTTCGCTCAGCGGACGCGGCCGATATCGGCCCACCAGGATGCCGCCCCGGGCGACCGCGCCGAGCTCGTCGACCGCCTGGTCGTACGCCCAGGCCACGGACGTGCGGGAGGCGGCGCCGACGCCGGAGCGGGCGGCGCGGACCCGCTTGAGGTCCTCGCACAGCACGGTGTCGAGACGCGCCTTGTTGGCGGAGAAGATGCCCGCGGCCTCGCCGGTGCGGTGGCCGAAGGCGTGGCGTGCGCAGGCCGTCCTGAACGGGAAGCCCAAGAGGTTGCCCGGCGGCGTGGAGCGGTAGGCCGTCGACCAGTCGAATCCGTAGGCGCTCCAGGCACTCACCCCCGGCGAGCGATGCCGCCGCCCCGCCGCGCCATGACGCTGGGCCGAAGGTCCGGTCGTGGTCAGGGGGCGGGTCATGGCGTGGAACGTTTCGTTCACGGCACGGAGGCGGGCCACGTCGCCGGTTGTCCTGCGGCGGGTCGGGGGATGCCTCCTGATCGAGGTGCGCGGGGCGATCGGCCCCGCGGCCGAGGCGCATGTCGGGCGGGTGCTGCACGGGGCCATCCGGCCGGGCGGCACCGGCGTGCTCGTCGACTGCCGGCACACTCCGGACCTCGGGCCCAGCGGGCTGAGCGTGATGCGGCTCGCCCGGATCCTCTCGGCGCGCCACGGGCTGGCCTTCGGCTTCGTCGGGGAGACGACGTACGTTCCCGAACTGCCCCGAGGCAAGACGGAGTTGCGCGACTCACCCGGCGCGGAGGATGTCGGGCCCACCGCCGCCTGATTCGGTCGCTGGATGGCCGAGGAGAGTGCGGTGGGCGCGGTGGCCGTGGCCACCCGGTGGGCGCGGGGTGCGCTCGGCGCCCTGGTGAAGGTGCCGAGCCTGGTGCTCCGCCCGCTGGTGGAGGCGGTGCTCGACGGGATGGACCTGGACGCCGTTGTCGCCCGGGTCGACGTGAACCGGATCGCCGACCGGGTGGACGTCGGGCGGATCGCCGCCCGGGTCGATGTGAACGCCATCGCCGCGCGCGTCGACGTGGGTGCCGTCGTCGGCCGCGTCGACGTCGGGGCGATCGTGGAGCGCGTGGACATCGACGCCGTGATCGAGCGGGTGGATGTCGACGCGATCGTCGAGCGGGTGGACGTCGACGCCGTCGTCCGTCGGGTGGACATCGACGCCGTCGCCGAGCGCGTGGACGTCGAGGGGATCATCGAGCGGATCGACGTCAACGCCATCGCCGACCGGATCGACGTCGAGCGCGTCGCCCTGCGGATCGACGTGGACGGGATCGCCGCCCGCGTCGACGTCGACGCCGTCCTCTCCCGGTTCGACCTCGTCGCGCTCAGCCGTGACGTGCTGCGCGACATCGACCTCGGGCGGATCGTGCGCGACACCGGCGGCGGCATGACCGTGGAGGCCGTCGACACGGTACGGCGGCTCGGGCAGCTCGGGGACCGGAGCGTCAACCGGTTCGCCGACCGGCTGCTGCGGCGGGCCGCACCCGCCCTCGACGAAACATCGGGTCCTGCGGTCGGGCAACCGCCGTGAGCGCCGCCAACGGCAGACCGGAACCGCGGCCGGAAGCGGCCGGACTCGTGTCCCGCGGTGTCGCGGCGCTGCTCGACGCGCTGGCCCTCGGCCTGGTCGGCCTCGCCGTCCAGGTCGGCGCCGGCTGTGCGCGGCTGCTCGCCACCGGCCCCCGTTCCAACTGCCGCAGATCCCCCTCTGGCTGTCGGGGCCCGTCGGTTGGGCCGTCGCCGTCACCTACCTGGCGGGCGGCTGGACCGCGCTCGGCGCCTCGCCCGGGTCCCGGTTGATGGGCCTGCGCGTGACGGACCGCGCGGGACGCAGGCTCCGGCTGCCGCGCGCTCTCGCGCGGGCCGCCCTGTGCGTGAGCTTCCCGCTGGGCCTGCTCTGGATTCCGCTCAGCAAGCGGCGCGTGGCCCTCCAGGACCTCGTGGTCCGCAGCGAGGTGTCGTACGACCTCCGCTGACGCCGCGGCCCTCACCCGTGGTGGGTGGGGACCGGCGTGTGGGGCAGCAGCGCCGCCGCGCCGAGGCCGCCGAGCCCGATGACCGCGAGGACCACGAGCGCGGCGGCGTACGGGCCGATGCCGGGGTCCGTCACGAGGATCGTGCCGGCGATCGCGGTCCCCACCGACGAGCCCAGGTTGGAGACACTGCGGGACAGGCCGGAGATCTCCCCCTGGAGGTCCTCGGGGAAGCTGGACTGGACGACGTTGACCGACGGGGTCAGCATCAGCCCCACCCCCAGGCCGATCAGCAGCAGCCCCGGCGTGAAGACCCAGGCGCGCGGGGAGCCGTGGGCCATGGCCAGGAGCACGCCGAGACCGGCCACCGTCACGCCGAATCCCGTCATGATCAGCGTCCGCTGCTCATGGCGTTTCGCGAACCGCTCGGCTCCGAGCGAGCTGATGAGCAGGCCCAGCGTGGACGCGGTGAAGATCACCCCGGTGCCGATGGCGCTGTATCCCCGTACGACCTGGAGGTAGGCCGCGACCACGAACGACACGCCCATGAGCATCAGCCACTGGGTGTGCTGCGTGATCAGCCCGAGGTTGGACGTCCGGTCGCGGAACAGCTCGGTGGGGAGCAGGGGTTGGGCTCCGGCGCGCTCCCTCGCGTGGACCCAGCGGAAGAAGCCGGCCAGGACCAGGGCGCCGACGAGGAGCAGGGCGGCCATGAGCCAGCCGTTGTCGTCCGCCGCGAGGATGCCGAGGACGACGAGGACCAGGCCGGACGCCGACAGGATCGCGCCGACCGTGTCGAAGTCGCGCTCGGGATCCGGTGCCAGGGGGTCGTGCAGGCTCCGGCTGAGCAGGATGACGATCACGACCACCACGGCCTGGAACACGAACGCCGCGCGCCAGCTGACGGCCGACGTGATGAAACCGCCGAGGAGCGGCCCGGTGGCGGCCCCGATCCCGGCCATCGCCATGATCGCCCCGAACGCCCGTGCCCGGGAGGCGACTTCGGTGAACAGCAGGGTCGTCAGGATGTACACCGGCGGGATGAGCAGCGCGGTGCCGATGCCCTCCAGGATCGAGTTGCCGAGGATGAGCACGCCGAGGCCGGGCGCCGCCGCGCTGAGCAGGGCGCCGACCCCGTAGATCGCGAGGCCGACGATCAGGCAGCGCTTGCGGCCGTAACGGTCGCTGAGGATGCCGCCCGGGATCATCAGGGCCGCCATGACCAGCAGGAAGGCGGTGATCGCCGTCTGGACGCCCTGCACGGTCGTGTCCAGGTCCTCGCTGATGTCCTGGATCATCACCGTCATGTTCGAACCGGCGAAGCTGCAGATGAACTGCGCCAGCGCGAGCGGCGCGAGGATGCGGCGTCGCCGGCTGCGGCTGCTTCTGCTGTCTGCCGCGTCTGGGGTGGTTGCCACGTTCATCGCCTCGATTCCACGCGTCGGCCGGACTCCCGACAGACTCCGGGCGGCCTCTGCGGCGGGCGTCACCCCCGGAGGGTGACGACCCGGCGGCGGCGCCGGACCGACACTCGGCGGCACAGCGGTGCAATCGGCACCCTTCTCGACCCTGGGGGTCCTGTCATGGCCACCTCTACCGGTTCGCAGCACGGAGCGGGCACCGCGAAGGCCGCGGCCGCCGCCGGGCTGACGATCTTCGCGGCAGTGATGCTCTTCATCTCCGGATCCATGGACTTCTGCCGCGGCCTGATGGCGGTTCTGGAGGACAAGGTCTTCCTCACCACGCCCGACTACGTCTTCGAGTTCGACCTCACCACCTGGGGCTGGATCCACCTGATCCTCGGCGTGGTCGCGGTCGTCGTCAGCCTCGGCCTCTTCGCCACGATGAAGTGGGCCAGGATCCTCGGCATCGTCCTCGCCGGCCTGCTGATCATCGCCAACTTCCTCTCCATCCCGTACTACCCCCTGTGGTCGCTGACCCTGATCGCGATCGACGGGTTCGTGATCTGGGGGCTGTGCGTGGTCCGGAAGGACACCCTGTACTGACCGCGCACTCACCGAGGCGGGCCCATGAAGGACGGACAGGCGCGTACGAGGGACAAGAGGGCCGAGCGGATCGCCGACTTCATCGCACCCCTGCGGGTCGAGCCCGGGTCGAAGGTGCACCTGTCCAAGGACTTCGACCCCGCCCGCACGACCGGCCCGAAGGACCGGCGGGAGGGGGAGGAGGTGCTCCGCACGGGGGTCGAGCTGCTGGCCGACTACCAGCGCAGGCTGGCCGCCGACGGCAGCCACGGGGTCCTGCTCTGCCTCCAGGGGCTGGACGCCGGCGGCAAGGACGGCATGATCCGCCATGTCATGAGCGGCGTGAACCCGCAGGGCGTGCGCGTGGCCGGCTTCAAGGTGCCCTCGCACGAGGAGCTGGCCCACGACTATCTCTGGCGCTACACCCGTGAACTGCCGCGCCGGGGTGAGATCGGCATCTTCAACCGCTCCCACTACGAGGAGGTCCTGGTGGTACGGGTGCACCCCGAACTCCTCGACCGCCAGGGCCTTCCGGGCCCGGCGAAGGGGCCTGAGAAAGGCTCCAGGAAGGGCTCCGGGAAAGGCTCCGGGAAGGGCGCGAAAAAGCAGGGCCCGCAGCAGGGCGGCAAGGCATTCTGGCGGCGGCGCTACCGCGAGATCAACGACTGGGAGCGCTATCTCACGGACAACGGGTTCAGGGTCGTCAAACTGTTCCTGAACCTGTCCAAGGAGGAGCAGCGCGTCCGCTTCCTCAAGCGGATCGACGTACCGGAGCGCAACTGGAAGTTCTCGGCGGCGGATGCCCGCGAACGCCGACGGTGGGACGACTACCAGCGGGCGTTCGAGGAGATGCTGTCCGCCACGAGCACCCCCTGGGCGCCCTGGTACGTCGTGCCCGCCGACCACAAGTGGTACGCGCGGATCTGCGCGGCCGCCGTCCTGGCCCACACCCTGTGGGACATCGACCCACGCTACCCGGACATCGGCGTCGAGAGCCGCCGTGAACTGCAGCGGGAGAAGCGCACGTTGGAGAAGGAGGCGCCGCCCGGCGCGCCCGCCGACCCGTACGCCGGTAAACACGGCAAGGGGCGGGCGCGGTGACCGCCGCGCCGATGCGCCTGTGGTACGCGCGCTCGGCCGAGGCGGTGGCCGGGGAACTCGGCGTCGACCCCGCGCGGGGACTCGACGCCGCACGGGTGGCGTCGCGGCGGGCCGAGGACGGGCCCAACGCCCTGCCGGAGGAGCGGCCGGTGCCCGCCCTGCGGCGCTTCCTCGGGCAGTTCACCTCGTACATGCAGATCATCCTCGTCGTGTCCGCGGGGGTCTCGTTCGTCATCCAGGAGTGGGCCACCGCCCTGGTGCTGCTCGCGCTGACCGTGCTGAACGCCGTCATCGGGCTGCGCCAGGAGGGCAAGGCGGACAGCGCGATGAACGCCCTCAAGGCGATGACGAAGGCCACCGCGCGGGTGCGCCGTGACGGGCGGGAGGCGGAGATCCCGGCCGAGGACGTGGTCGTCGGGGACGTCGTGCTGCTGACCGCCGGGGACGAGGTGCCCGCGGACGGGCGGATCGTCGCGGCGAGCGCGTTGCAGATCGACGAGTCGGCGCTCACCGGCGAGAGCGTGCCCGTCGCCAAGGACGCCGAACCCGTGCGCGGCGGCGGTGACGTGGGGCCCGCCGATCAGACCGACATGGCGTTCATGACCACTCCGGTGACGCACGGAAGCGGCGTTCTCGTCGTCACGGCGACCGGCGCCGACACCGAACTCGGCCGGATATCGGGCATGTTGACGCGCACCAGGCGCGAGATGTCGCCGCTCACCCGCGAGTTGAACCGGTTGACCCTGTGGATCGTCGGCGCCGCCGGACTCACGATGGCCGTGATGTTCGCACTCGGGCGCGGCCGGGGCGAGGCGTGGGACGTGCTGTTCGTCAGCGCCGTCTCCCTGGCCATCGCCGCGGTTCCTGAGGCGCTGCCGACGGTGACGCAGACGATCCTCTCGCTCGGCGGCCTCGACCTCGCCCGGCACCACGCGATCGTCAAGGACCTGCCGTCCGTGGAGACGCTGGGCTTCACCTCGGCCGTGAACTCCGACAAGACCGGCACCCTGACGATGAACCGGATGACCGTCGTCGAGGTCGTCGACGCCTTCGACCGGTACACGGTCTCGGGCTCCGGCCACGGTCTCGACGGCCGGATCCACCACGCCGCCGGCAGCACCACCGACATCGAGCCCGCGATCCTGCCCTACCTCGTCGCCGGCGACGCCTCACTGGTGGACGGCGAGGTCGTGGGCGACCCCACCGAGGGCGCGCTGCTCGTGCTCGGTCACAAGGCGGGCCTGGACGTGGCCGCCACCCGGGAGCGGTTGCCGCGGATCGCGACGCTGCCGTTCGACCCGGCCTACAAACTCATGGCCACGTTCCACAGGGCCACCGACGGGAGGGGCCGGCCGGTCGTGCGCTGCTTCGTGAAGGGAGCGGCGCCGGCCGTGCTGGGACGCACCACCACGGCCCTGTCCCAGGGCGAACACATCGCGTTCGACGCCGAACTGCGCCGCCGGACCGACGGCGAGGTCGAGCGGATGGAGCGGGCCGGCCGCCGCGTCATGGCCGCCGCCGTCCGCGACCTGGACCCCGAGACGTTCGCCGCGGACGACGATCTCCTCGCCCTGGTGCGCGAGGTGACCGTGACCAGCCTCGTCGGCATGGTCGATCCGCCGCGCCCCGAGTCCCGCGACGCGGTGGCCGCCGCGCAGGCCGCCCACATCCGCGTACGGATGGTGACCGGTGACGACGTGATCACCGGAGCCGCCGTCGCCCAGCAGGTCGGGATCGGTGGGGAGGCCATCCTCGGCGCGGACTTCGCGGCGCTCTCCGAGGACGAGCGGCTCGCCCGGATCGACAGGATCGGCGTGGTGGGGCGGGTGGCGCCCGAGCACAAGGTGCTCCTCGCGGAGACGCTGAAGAAGAAGGGAGACGTGGTCGCCATGACCGGCGACGGCGTCAACGACGCACCCGCCATCAAGGCCGCCGACATCGGCATCGCCATGGGCTCGGGCACGGAGGTCGCCAAGAACGCCGGGCACATGATCCTCTCCGACGACAACTTCGCCACGATCGTCCACGCGGTCGAGCAAGGCCGCAAGATCTACGACAACCTCACCAAGTACATCCGGTTCGTGCTGATCCTGCTCGTCGTGTTCGTGCTGACGTTCCTCGGCGCCGCGCTCTTCGACATCGCGGACGGCGAGCCGTTCAACCCGGCGCAGGTGCTGTGGATCCACTTCTTCGTCAACGCGGCCTTCGGCTTCTCCCTGGGCTTCGACCGGGTCAGCCGCGGGCTGATGGACCGGCGTCCGCGGCCGCGCGGCGAACCGGTGATGACACCCTCGCTGATGCTCACGGTGGGGCTCGTGGGGGCGGCGGTCGCCGTCTGCCTGCTGAGCCTGATCCAGCTCGGCGAGACGCGCTACGACAGCACGCGCGTCGGCAACTCCATCGCGTTCGCGTCGTTCGCCCTGTGTCTGATCGTGGCCGCGGTCGAGTGCCGCAGCCTGACCGGGACCGTGCTCACCGTCGACACGTTCGACAGCAAGCAGCTGAACCGGACGATCCTCGCGGAGTTCGTGCTCGCGATCCTGGTCACGCAGACGGACGTCTTCAACCGGCTGCTCGGCACGGTGCCGCTCGGCGTCGGCCAGTTCGGCTGGGCACTGCTGCCCGCCCTCGCGCTGCTCGCGCTGTGGGAGCTGGGCAAGCTGATCGCCCGGCGGAGGTGAGACGGCGGTGCCCGAAGACCTGACGGGACCGCCCGGACCACCGGGACCGCCCGGACCACCGGGACCGCCGGGACCACCGGAGCCGTCCGGGCCGCCCGGACTCCCCGGGCTGACGACCCTGCGCACCTACCGGCGCTCCTGGCTGGTGAAGGACCTCGTCGCGGGTGTCGTCCTGACGACCCTCCTGGTGCCGCAGGGCATGGCGTACGCCGAGCTGGCCGGGCTGCCGCCGATCACCGGCCTGTACACGTCCGTCCTGTGCCTGCTCGCGTACGCCGTGACGGGCCCCTCGCGCATCCTCGTGCTGGGACCCGACTCGTCGCTCGGCCCCATGATCGCCGCGACGGTCCTCCCGCTGGTCGCCGCGGACGGCGACAGCGCACGCGCCGTCGCGCTCGCCTCCGTACTCGCCCTGATGGTCGGCGCGATCACGATCCTTGCGGGGGTGGCTCGGCTCGGCTTTATCGCCGATCTCATCTCCAAGCCCACGATGATCGGCTACATGAACGGCCTGGCCCTGACCATCCTCGTCGGCCAACTGCCCAAGCTGTTCGGCTTCTCCACGGACGCCGACGGCCTGATCGGCGAGGTCGACGCGTTCGTACGGGGGCTCGCCGACGGGCAGGCGGTGCCGGCGGCGGTCGCCGTGGGCGGCGGCTGCATCGTGCTGATCATGCTGCTGCAACGTCTGCTGCCGAAGGTGCCCGCCGTGCTCGTCATGGTGGTGCTCGCGATCGGCGCGACCGTCGCGTTCGACCTCGGGGAGCACGGGGTGAAGCGGGTCGGCCGGCTGCCCGAGGGGCTGCCGCCGTTCACGGTCCCGGACATCCGCTGGGACGACCTCGCCCCGCTGTGCGCCGGAGCGCTCGGCATCGCCCTGGTGTCCCTGGCCGACACCATCTCCAACGCCAGCGCCTTCGCGCACCGCACCGGACAGGAAGTGCGCGGCAACGACGAGATGATCGCCATCGGCGCGGCCAACGCGGCGGCCGGGCTCTTCCAGGGCTTCCCCGTGAGCACCAGCGGTTCGCGCACCGCCGTCGCCGAACGGGCGGGCGCCCGCACGCAGTTGACCGGGGTCGTGGGCGCCGCGCTGATCCTCCTGATGCTCGTCCTGCTGCCGGGGCTCTTCCGCGACCTGCCGCAGCCCGCGCTCGCCGCCGTCGTCATCACGGCGTCCCTGTCGCTCGCCGACATCGCCGGTACGGCTCGTCTGTGGCGCCGGCGCAAGGCCGAGTTCTGGCTGTGCGTGGCCGCGTTCCTCGGGGTCGCGCTGCTCGGAGTGCTGCCCGGGATCGCCGTCGCCGTCGGCCTGTCCATCCTGAACGTGTTCCGGCGCGCCTGGTGGCCGTACAGCACGGTGCTCGGCCGGGTCCCCGGCGTCGCGGGCTATCACGACGTCCGCTCGCACCCCGGAGCGCAGCGCCTGGACGGACTCGTGGTCGTGCGCTTCGACGCGCCGCTGTTCTTCGCCAACGCCAAGTCGTTCCGCGACGAGGTGCTGCGGGCCGTGCGCGATGTGCCGGCGCCGCGGTGCGTGGTGATCGCGGCCGAGCCGGTGACCGACGTCGACACGACGGCCGCCGACGTGCTCGAGGAGCTCCAGCGGACGCTGCGCGGACGGGGGATCGACCTCGTCTTCGGCGAACTCAAGGACCCGGTGCGGCGCAGGATCGAGCGGTACGGACTGGACCGCGCCTTCGGACCCGAGGCGTTCTTCCCGACCGTGGAGAGCGCCGTCGAGGCCTTCCGCTCCCGCACGGGAGCGGAGTGGGCCGCGACGGACACGCCCTAGCGGACCGCGGCGGCCCCGCGTCCGTCAGGCGTCAGGTGGTCACCGACAGGAGATGCGTCCCCCAGGGCGGCAGGTCGACGTAGATGCCGGCGCCGAGCAGCTCGGCGCCGGAGCGCCCGTACCGGTCGCCGTCGAGGACGTCCGTCAACTCCCAGGTGTCGGGGCCGAGTTCGTCCCACGGAAGCCGGATGCGGCCCTGCGCCTGCTGGTCGGAGAGGTTGACCACCGTCAGGAAGCGGCCCGCGGGGCCCGTCCAGCAGGAGGCGATGAGCTGTCGGGCCGAGTTGTTGTCCGGCCATCCCGCACAGTCGAGCAGACGCCAGCTCCCCGTCCGCATGCCGCTGCGGTGCACGCTCGCGAGCAGCCGCTCGTGGAAGGCGCGCAGCGACACGTCGGCGGGCTCCTCGGGGCGCCGGTCGAGGAAGACCGGCAGCCGGACGCGGCGTCCGGTGAACTGCCCCTCGTGCCAGAGCGTCGCGCCGGGCAGTGTCGCGATCAGCGCCGCCGCGGCCCGCTCCTTGGCGGGGGACAGGGTGTGCGCGGCGCGCGGCTCGTCGTGGTTCTCCAGGAACCGCACGAGACGGCGCTGGAAGTCCACGTCGGCGCTGAGGTGCCCGCGGACGGAGGCGGCGTCCTCGTTGAGGATCCGGTCGTACAGGCGCTTGTCGTAGCAGAAGTCGAACCCCTGCCGTTGCAGGGCCCATTCGAGGTCCCAGTACGCCTCGGCCGTGAAGAGCATCCCCGCGTGCTCGGCGCGCACGGCGGAGATCACCTCGGGCCAGAACTCCTCCTCCGGCGGTGTTCCCGCCCGCTCGCCCCAGGTCCGAGCGAAGACGTCGTTCATCATCAGCATCGCCATGTCGCAGCGCACACCGTCGCAGAACCGTCCGATGTGCCCCAGGATCTGGGCGGTCGCGTGCCGCAACGGCCCTGCGAACGCGTTGAGTTGGACGACGTCCGGCCAGGGCGCGAAGAACGGGTCCCGGCCGCGGGCGAGCACCGAGCGCCCCGCGTCGAGGAAGGCGGCCGGGTCGCGCCGCAGGTCGTCGGCGTCGCCCCGCACGAAGTACTCGGGATGCTCGCCCACCCAGGGGCTGTCCGGCGCCACATGGTTCGGCACGTAGTCGAGCAGCAGCCCGACGCCGCGCCCGTCGAGTTCGGCGCGCGCGGCGACGAGGCCGGTCGCGCCGCCGAGGTCCCCGTCGACCTCGTAGCGGCGGATGCAGTACGGCGACCCCGCGATGTCCCGCTCGACGGCGCCGGGGAGCGCCGCCTCGAAGGCGTCCCGGAGCACCGGGTCGCGCAGGGCGATGGCGCGGCCCTCGGGGCTGCGCTCCCAGACACCCATCAGCCAGACGGCGTCGACCCCGGACGGCGTGACCTCGTCC
The DNA here is from genome assembly GCF_036967205.1 of Streptomyces sp. Q6. Taxonomy (NCBI): domain Bacteria; kingdom Bacillati; phylum Actinomycetota; class Actinomycetes; order Kitasatosporales; family Streptomycetaceae; genus Streptomyces; species Streptomyces citrinus. Next base: position 989,581 of record NZ_CP146022.1, on the reverse strand, counting down.
CACACGTCCTTGGGCACGTCCGCGAGCGAGACGGCGCGGCCGAGTCGCTGCCCCGTCTCGCGCAGCCACACCCGGGTGTTGATCTCGTGGACGACGGGCTGTGCGGGCAATGCGGCCATCGGCGCTACCTCCTCGTGGCCCGGGGCCGGAAGTCGTCCGGACCCAGCGTGCCGAAGATCTTCATCAGGGCGGCCACCAGGCCGGTCCACCCGGTCTGGTGGGAGGCGCCGATGCCCGCGCCGTTGTCGCCGTGGAAGTACTCGTAGAACGTCAGGAGATCGCGCCAGTGCGGGTCGTCCCTGAAGCGGGTCTGGCCGCCGTACACCGGGCGGGCGCCGTCGGCGTCGCGCAGGAAGAGGCCGGTCAGCCGCGTCGAGATCTCCTCTGCGACCTCGAACAGGTTCTTGCGCACCCCCGAGCCCGTCGGGCACTCGACGGTGAGGTCGTCGCCGTAGAAGCCGTACAGGTTGATCAGGCCCCGGATGACGAGCGCGTTCATCGGCAGCCACACCGGGCCGCGCCAGTTGGAGTTGCCGCCGAACATGCCGGTGTCCGACTCGGCCGGCAGGTAGGAGACCGTGAACTGCTCGCCGTGCACCCAGAACGTGTACGGCTGTTCCGCGTGCTGCCGGGACAGGGCCCTGATGCCGTGCGGGCTCAGGAACTCGTCCTCCGAGAGGAGCCGGGACAGGACGCGGACCAGCTTCTTCTCGTCCAGGACCGAGAGCAGCCGCGGACCGCCGGCCGTCCCCGCCTGCGCCGCCGACAGCGACACCGAGAGCGAGGGGTGGCGGGCGGCGAACCGCTGAAGCCGCTCGGTGAGACCGGAGAGCCGGGACAACTGCTGGGGCTGGAAGACGGTGGACGCGCACAGCGGCAGCAGGCCCACCATGGAGCGGACCTTGAGCCGGACCGCCTGCCCGTCGGGCAGCCGGAGCACGTCGTAGAAGAACCCGTCCTCCTCGTCCCACAGTTCGTCCCCCAGGTCCCCGAGCCGGTCCATGGACGCGGCGATCCACAGGTAGTGCTCGACGAACTTCAGGACCAGTCCCTCGTACGCCTCGTTGTGCTCGACGAGCTCCAGGGCGATCTGCAACATCGACTGGCAGTACAGCGCCATCCACGCGGTGCCGTCGGCCTGTTCGAGGGTGCCGCCGGTGGGCAGCGGCGCGCTGCGGTCGAAGACGCCGATGTTGTCGAGGCCGAGGAACCCGCCCTGGAAGACGTTGCGCCCGGTCGGGTCCTTGCGGTTGACCCACCACGTGAAGTTCGTCAGGAGCTTCTGGAAGGTGCGCTCGAGGAACGCGTGGTCGGCCTTGCCGGTCGTCCCCTTCTCCACCGTGTACACGAAGTACGCGGCCCAGGCGTGCACCGGCGGGTTCACGTCGCCGAAGCTCCACTCGTAGGCGGGGATCTGGCCGTTGGGGTGCAAGTACGTGTCCTGGAGGAGCAGTTCGAGCTGCCGCTTGGCGAAGCCGACGTCCACCACGGACAGGGCCACCGCGTGGAACGCGAGGTCCCAGGCCGCGAACCAGGGGTACTCCCACTTGTCCGGCATCGACACGATGTCGTCGCTGACCATGTGGAACCACTCGCGGTTGCGCACCCCCGGGCGCGGCGGGCTCCACGGCGTCAGGTCGTGCTCGGCCAGCCAGGTCTCCAGGTCGAAGGCGTAGTACTGCTTCGACCACAGCATCCCGGCGAGTGCCTGGCGCATCACCCGCGCCTCGTCCTCGCTCGCGCCTATGGGCGTCAACTCCCGGTAGAACGCGTCCGCTTCGGCGATCCGGTCCCGGAACACCGACTCGAAGCCGCGGCCCAGGGAGAGCTGGGAGCCGGCGGGCCCGAGACGCAGCCGCAACGTCTCGGACCCGCCGGCGGTCACGGTGAGCGTGTGGTGGGCCGCCGCCTTGGTGCCTTCGTTCGCCGGATTGACCGCGTCCTGCACGCCCTCGATCACTCGTCGACCGATGCCGTCCTTCACGTACGGCGAGGAGTTCGGGCTGCCGAACAGTCGCTCGCTGTTGGTCTCGTTCTCCGTGAAGAGCAGCTCGGGCGCGCCACCGCACCGCAGGTCGTAGCTGCCGAGCTCCGGATGGTCGGCGCGCACGGTGCGGGTGGAGCGCGGGCCCTCGGCCGCCCGCAGCGAGGGCCGCGGATTCTCCTCGGGGTGCTCGCCCCAGGACCATGTGTTGCGGAACCACAGCGTGGGCAGCACGTGCAGGGTCGCCTCGTCCGGGCCCCGGTTGGCGACGGTGATCCGCATCAGGATGTCGTCGTGGTCCGCCTTGGCGTACTCCACCGTCACGTCGAAGTACCGTTCGTCGTCGAAGACCCCGGTGTCCAGGAGCTCGTACTCGAACTCCTGCCGTGTCCGCGCCCCGTTGACCGCCACCAGCTCCGCGTACGGGTACTCCGCCTGCGGATACTTGTACAGGTACTTCAGAAAGGAGTGGCTCGGCGTGCTGTCGAGGTAGAAGTAGTACTCCTTGACGTCCTCGCCGTGGTTGCCCTCCCCGTTCGTCAGACCGAAGGCGCGCTCCTTGAGGATCGGGTCGCGGCCGTTCCACAGGGCGACGGCCAGGCACAGGCGCTGCTTCTCGTCGCACAGACCGCCGAGGCCGTCCTCGCCCCACCGGTAGGCGCGCGAACGCGCGTGGTCGTGCGGGAAGTACGACCACGCGTCGCCGCCCGGGCTGTAGTCCTCGCGCACCGTGCCCCACTGCCGCTCGCTCAGGTACGGACCCCACAGCTGTGCGCGCCCGCTCCCATCGCCGGTCGGCCCGACGCGCGATTGCGTCTTCATGTGATTCCTCCCAGTACCCCGTACGCCAGTACGCCTTCGGTCAGCCCGGGGCGCCAGTCTCGGCGGCGCCCCGCGGGTCCGCCTCACCTGCCGGGGGTGAGCTCCCCGTACGGGCCCCGAGCGTCACGCCGATCTCGTACGCCGCCAGCAGGACGCCGACGACGAGCAGGCCGGTCCACGACGACAGCAGGATCGAGATCAGCGCCGCGACGACGGCGCCGCCGACCCGCAGCGCGTCCGCGTGCCGGGCGAGCCACGGCCGTACGGACGTGCCCGTGCGGTGCTTGCCGACGCGTTCGCCCGCCTTCGACAGGGAGCGGCCCGTGGCGCGGGCGCCCCGGCCGGCGTACCCGCGCAGCGCGACCGGCAGCCGCCCCGGGCCCACCAGATAAGCGAGCAGGGCGATCCCGATGCCGAGCCACAGCAGTTGGTCGCCCCGCTCGCGCAGCGTCGTGAACACGGTCCACAGCGCCGCGCGCAGCCCGTCGCGGTAGACGCCCTGCGGCATCTGGCCGAGCAACTGGTCCCGTACGGCCCGCAGCACCGCTGTCAGGACGGTGACCGTCACGACCAGCCACAGGCCGAGCTGGAGCAGGGTGCGCCGCCGGTTCGGCGAGACCCACAGCGAGACGGCGAGCAGCACGGGCACGGCGATCAACAGGCCCACGACCGCCCGCTTGAACAGCAGGACGGCTTCCTGCAACTGGCCCAGCTCGTGCCGGTTGTAGAGCCGGATCTGCGCGAAGTCCTCGGGCAGCGACACCCCGAGCGCCTTCTCGATCCGCTCGTGCAGACCGGGCGGGATCTCCCCGGACGACAGGGCCGGCAGATCCAGCTTCTTGTCGAACAGGGACGGCAACCGGTCCTCCAGGGACCCCAGCAGGTTGTTGACCATGGGCAGCAGATTCAGCGTGACCGTGTCGCCCCGCACCCGCACGTTCTCGTTCCGCTTCTCCAGTACGGCGATGATGCGGGCGTGGGCGAACCGGTTCGTCGCCCGCCACAGCTCCTGGAACCGGTCCGTGGCGATCAACCGGGAGATCGAGTCGCGCAGATAGTCGTGCACGGCGCCGGTGACCGGGGCCGCGAGGAACGCGGCCCGGGGCGGCAGCGACTCGGACAGCCGCTGCTCCACGTCGAGTTGGTCGAAGATCTCGTTCGACAGGTACGTGGACACGGCGGCGTTCACCTCGGGGTCCTCCGGCAGCGGGCCCACCGTGGCGATCCACCGGTCCGTGTCCAACGTCGTCCGCGAACCCCACAGGCCCACCACGGACGTCACCGCGAGCACCGCGACCAGGGCGATCAGGACCGCCGCGATCGTGCGCCGGACGACGAACGTGCGGGCACGGCGCCGCCGTTCGGTGCCGGCCCGGTCACGCAGCAACTCGACCTCGGCGCGCAGCCGCTCCAGTTCCGCCTCGGTGCCGGGCTGTGGTGCGGGCACCCCGTCGCCGGGGCCCGGTGTCTGTCCGTCGCTCATGGCGTCGCACCTCCGCCGGTCAGGTTCGCCGGGCCGGCGGCGTGCCGTGCTCACCTGCGGCGGGTGACGCGCCGTACCGCTCGCCGACGCTGTGATGACGGTCGTGACGGTGGAGGTTCCGCCGGAAGGAGGCACCATGACAGGCATCGGACCGGTGCAGCTGCTGACGATCGAGTTCGGGCCCGACGCCAAGTTCGAGGGGCGCATCATCGAGGAGCTGGCGATCCTCGAGGCCAACGGCCAGATCCGGGTGCTCGACATGCTCTTCGTCAGCAAGGAGTCCGGTGGCGGGCTGTTCACCCTCGACGTCCAGGAGGAGGGCATGGGGGAGACGGTCGCCGCCCTGCTCGGCATCTCCAGGGAGCGGCTGCGGGGCGCGGAGGAGGAGTTCCCGAGCCTGGCCGAGGGCAACGCGTTCGGACTGACCATGTCCGAGATCCGGGAGATGGCCGACTCCCTCGACCCCGACACGTCGGCGGCCTTCATCCTGCTCGAGCACGTATGGGCGAAACACCTGCGCACAGCGGTCCGCGACGCCGGTGGAGTGCCCGTCGCGGAGGGCTTCCTCACCGAGGAGGCCCTGGAACCCATCGCCGCCGAACTCGCCGCGGCGGCCGAACGCCTCGGCGAGCCCGCCGGGCCGCCCTCCGCGGCGGACCCGGCACCACGCAACCGTCGAAGGAGGACGTGATGGCAGACCTCGTCGTACTCGGATTCTCGGACAAGGAAAAGGCGGAAGCGGTCCTGCGCCTCGCGGGCGAGATGTCCCGTCAGGAACTGCTGGACCTCGATGACGCCGCGGTGGCCTGGCGGACCATGGACGGCAAGATCCACGTCCATCAGACGCACAGCACCACCGGTGCCGCCGCCGCGGGCGGCGCGCTGTGGGGGTCCCTGTTCGGACTCCTCTTCCTGATGCCCGTGTTCGGCGCCGCGGTGGGCGCGGCCACCGGCGCCGTCGCGGGAAAGCTCACCGACATCGGCATCAACGACGCCTTCGTCAAGGAGACGGCGAGCGCCCTCGAACCGGGCCGCGCGGCGGTCTTCGCCCTCGTCCGCCGCTCCACCCCGGACCGGGTCCGCGACGCCGTACGCCCGTTCAACCCGACCGTGATCCGCACCTCGCTCACCAAGGACAAGGAGGAGGAACTGGTCGCGGCCCTCCAGACGAAGTGAGCGGAGGCGGCAGCCGCCCCGGTGAGCGAGCCGCCCGTACGTGAGCCCCTCCAGTGCGCCGTCTCACGCCGGAACTTCACCCGGGTGAGATGGCGCCTGGCATGTGCCAGCCACGCGCTCCCGGCCCCACACTTGCCTGTGCCGCGCCGCGGCACTGCGAGAGTGAGGTACGTGATGGCCGAGTGGTCAGGCCCCACCCCGGGCGCCGCCCCGGACCGGGAACCGGTCGGCAGCATGCTGGCCCTTCCCGACTGGATCGTGCCCCGCCCCCGGCTGACCGACCAGCTGACCAGGGGGGTGCGCGGCCCGCTCACCGTGGTCGTCGGCCCGGTCGGCGCGGGCAAGACGGCCCTCGCCCTGGAATGGGCGCACACGCGCCGCCCGCCGGGACCGCTGGCCTGGGTCTCCTGCGACGGGCGGGCCGAGCACCCCAGCGTGTTCTGGACGCGCGTCTTCGAGGCGCTGCGCACGGCCGGCGTGGCGGTCCCCGACCCCCTCACGGCCGAGGACGGACCGCCGCTCGTGGCGACCCTCGCGGGCTGCCTGAACCGGCACGGCGAACCGGTCACCCTGGTCCTCGACGACTTCCAGCCCGCGCTCAACTCACCCGTCGCGGACGGCGTCACCAGCCTCCTGCGGCACGCCCCGCAGTCGCTGCGCCTCATGGTGCTCGCCCGCCGCGACCCGCCCCTGCACCTCTACCGAGGGCGCCTCACCAGCGAGGTCACCGAGGTGCGCACGGCCGATCTCGCCTTCGACGACCGGGAGACGGCCGCGCTCCTCGCCCAGCACGGCATCGAGGTGACCAAGCAGACCGTGACCACCCTGCGCCGGCGCGCGGACGGCTGGGCCGCGGGCCTGCGGCTCGCCGCGATGTCCATGGAGAAGCGGCCCGACCCCGACCGCTTCGTCGCGCAGTTCGCCGGCGACGACGAGGCGATCGCCAGCTATCTGGTGGAAGAGGTACTGGACCTCCAGACCTCCGAGATGCGTCAACTGCTCCTGAAGACCAGCGTGTTGGACCGTATCAATGCCGAACTGGCCGCCGAGCTGGCGGGCGACGGAGGGGGCAGGCTGTTCGCCGACCTCGTCCGGGAGAGCTCCTTCCTGCAACCCCTGGGGCACGGCTGGTACCGGTGCCACCAGATGTTCGCCGACGTGCTGCGCACCTGCCTGCGGCACGAGGCGCCGGGACTCGTCGCCCCGCTGCACCGCCGGGCCGCCGCCTGGCTCGGCGAGCACGGACTGCTCGCCGACGCCGTACGGCATCTGCTGGCGGCCGGCGACTGGGACGAGACGGCCCGGCTGGTCGTCCACGGCCTGGCCATCGGGCACGTCCTCGGCCTCGCCCGGGGCAGGCTGCCCGCCGAACTCTTCCGCCAGGTGCCCCAGGAACTGACGGCCGACGAGCCCGAACCGGTCCTGCTCGCGGCGGCCGTCGCCCGCACGCGCCGCGACGACCAGGCGTGCGTCCGGCACCTGGAGCGGTCCGCGCTCCTGCTCGACCAACTGCCGCCGGGCGAGAGCACGCGCGGGGCGCGCTGCCGCCTCGCGCACGCCGTGATCCGCATGGAGCGGCTGCGCTGCCGCGACCCGAGGAAGGCCCAGGCCGCCGCCGCCGAAGCGGAGTCGGCCGGACCGCACCTGTCGCACACGGCACTCGCGGAGCGGCCGGAACTCTCCGCGCTGACACTGGCCGTGCGGGGCAGCGGCGAACTGCGTTCCGGCAGCCTCAAAGCCGCCCAGACCTCGCTCACCGGCGGCCTGAAAGCGGCGAGCGCGGCCGGGAACGGATCGCTGCGCCGCGACTGCCTGGTCGAACTCGCGCTCCTGGAGGCGCTGCGCGGCCGCTTCCGTGCCGCGGACGAACTGGCCTCGCTGGCCACCCAGCCACCACTGCCCGCCTGGTCCGCGGGCGACCCGCACCGCGGCACGCTGCATCTGGTGCGCGCCTGGGTCGCGATGGCGCGCGGCGACGTCCGCCGGGCCCGGCAGGAGGTCGACGCGGGCGCGAACGTGGCGAGCCGTGCGCCCGACACGTTCGTCCTGGAGATGGGCGCGCTGGTCACGCGGCTGGCGGCCATGGTGGAGTCCGGTGGCAGGGGCCACGGGTCCGTCGCGGACGTGGTGGCCGTGTCACGGCTGCCCCGCACCGTGCAGCGGACGGTCGTCCCCACCTGCTCCGGACTGCTGACCCCCGCGCGGCCACGACCGGCGGCCGCCGCTCCGGAACCGGCCGCGCGGCCGCCGGTCCCCGCCGAGCGGCTGAGCGCGCGCGAACGCGATGTGCTGAACCGGCTCGCGCAGATGATGACCACCGAGGAGATCGCGGAGGAGCTCTATCTCTCCGTCAACACGGTGAAGACCCACCTCAAGAGCGTCTACCGCAAGCTCGCCGTGTCGCGCCGTTCGGCCGCCGTCCGCCGCGCCCGCGAACTCCAGCTCCTGTGAGCGGGCTCCGCTCGGCCCGAGAATCCGCTACACCAGCCCCAACTCCCGTGCCCTGCTGACCGCTTCGGCCCGCGAGCGGGCGCCCAGCTTGCGGTACACGGCGCGCGTGTGGCTCTTGACCGTGTTGTACGAGACGTAGAGGCCGTCGGCGATCTGCCGCAGCGGGACCTCCCCGTCGAGCTGCCGCAGAACGGCGAGTTCTCGCACCGTCAGCGGTTGCGCCGCGGGCAGGGCGCGGGACTCGCACGGCACCGGTACCGGTACCGCCGCGAGCGCGGCCGTCGCCTGGTGCACGAGCGCGCCCGCGCTGCGCGCGTCCGCCACATCGCCCGCGACATCCACCAGGACACCGGCCACCCAGACCAGACAGGCCGTCACCGCCTCGTCGGCCGCGGCCCCGTCATGGGCCAGCGACCAGAGACGGCCGTGCAGGACGGAGACGCGCGCGGTGCTCGCCACGTCGTCGGCCGTACGCGGGCACGGGGGTGCGAACATGCCCCTCACCTCCCCATGTGCAGGGCATCACCCCACCACCGTGCTGGTCGTACGGCTCCAGCGGAAGGCCCTGTTCGGCCCGATTGCCCGGGACCTCTCACCATGGGTTCCGGCCACCCTCCCCACCTGCGGCGCCGCTCGGTCCCGGCAGCCGGCGCACCTCCAGGAGCTCCAGACCGAGACCCTGGATGCGGTCGAGGATGCCGTACAGGGCCGCCTGGTCGAGACCGGCGCCGATGAGCACCGTCTCGGTGGGGTGCAGCACGACCGTCAGCTCGGCGAACGCCGAACGGAAGGCCTCCCCGATCCGGCCCCGGATCCGGATCTCGAAGTCGCCGCCTCGGGGAGTTCCGGCCGCCCCGCGTTCCGGACCCGCTGGTGCCCCGTCCATGACGCCACCTCCTGTGCGACCGCGACCCGCCTCCCCGCACGCCATTCTCGGGGCGGGACCACGGAGCGGGGCATCACCTCGGGCGGGTGACGGGCGCCCCGCGACCCCGACTCATCCGCTGCGGGTGAACCCGTGGGGGCCGGGCGGGCGACATGCTCCGACTTCCTCTCCAACGGACTTGATCGAGCGTCAGCGAGCTTGATCGGGCTTCACCCGGCTCTGTCGAGAAGGAGGTTCGACATGTCTGAGCAGATCCCCCCGCAGGCGGCGCGTGCCGGAGTACCCGAGGCGGAACCCCGCGTCAACGCGGTCGCCGTCGGCGGAGTCGTCTTCGCCGTGTGCGTGCTGGCCATCGTGGGCACGTACCACACGATCGCCGGGCTCTCCGCGGTCCTCGGCGACAACTACTACCAGGCCCAGAACGACTACGCGTTCGACTTCGACACCAACATCCGCGGCTGGGTGCAGATGATCTTCGGCGTCGTCATTCTCGGCGCGGCCTTCAGCCTCTTCACCGGCAAGACCTGGGCCCGCGCCGTCGGCATCGTCGTCGCCGGACTCAGCGCGGTGGAGAACTTCTTCTTCACCCCGTACCAGCCGATGTGGTCGGCCATCATCATCGCGCTCGACGTCCTCGTGATCTGGTCGCTGACGATGTACGGGCACCGCGAGGCGCACAAGGTCTACGGAGCGCCGATGTAGCCGGCGCGCTCGCGCCCCGGGCGCCCCTCGGGGTCGTTCAGTGCCAGGTCGTCAGCGCGAGACGGCCGATGTCGCGCCAGTCGAGGCGCGGGCGCTCCCGGTACACGCCGGGCCGGTCGCGCGGCACGACCACCCGGAGGGCGCCCGGCCGCACCTCGATGCGCACCGGGACGTCCATGTGCAGCGCCTCGCCGTCGACGCCGACCGGGATCGACTCCCGGTCGGCGTCGACGTCCACGCGCGTCGCCGTGCGCGCGCTCAGTCCGGTGGAGCGCCGGCCGCGCAACAACCCGGCCGCCTGCGCGGCACTGGTGACCCGTACGCCCACGCAGCCGAGCACCCCGGCGTCGAGGCGGGTGCGCCGGCCGAGCCCCGCGATGTCGTTGCCGCCGTACGGGTTGTTGCTCACCAGCAGAGCCTGCGGATCGGTGATCTCGTGCTCCCCGGCCCGCGCGGTCAGCCGCGCCCCCTGGTGCCGCACGAGGAGATCGGGCAGCAGCTCCAGCGTCGTACGGGTCTTGCCGTCGCGGTAGGCGGGGCTCTGCACGACCTCCGCGTACGCGCCGAACGACACGTTGTTGACGAAGGGGTGGCCGCCCGCCCGGCCGAGGTCGACCCGCAGTTCCACACCGTCGCGCAGGGCGTCGAGCGCCCGCGACGGGTCGCCCCGGTCCAGGCCCAGATCGAGGGCGAAGTGGTTGCGGGTGCCCGCCGGGATCACCAGGAAGGGCAGCCCGAGGTCGGCGGCGACGTCGGCGACCAGCGCCTGGGTGCCGTCCCCGCCGGCGACACCGAGGAGATCGGCGCCGTCGGCCGCGCAGGCGCGGGCCAGCGCCGTCACGTCGATCTGCTCGGGCCCCTCCAGGAGCTCCACCCGCGCACCCAGCTTCTCGGCCTTCTCGCGCAGCCCGAACCGTCGCACCTTGCCGCCGCCCGACCGCGGGTTCATGATCAGCGCGGGCCGGTGGACGAGGGGCGCCGGGGCCTCGGGCATCGCGGGGGCGGGGAGCGGTCCACCAGCGCGGACCGGCCCGTGCCCGCCGCGAGGAGCCAGAGCGCGCCCGACGCGAGCACCACCCACAGCAGATGGGCCCGGCTGTACGCGACCAGGACCCAGACCGGGGCCGCGAGCGCGAGGAGCAGCGCGAGGTAGCGCAGGACGCCCCGCCTGCTCAGCACCCACCAGACGGCCGCGGCGGTGACCACCATCCCCGCGAGCCCCGTGCCGAGCAGGGCGAAGGTGCGCAGCCCCGCGAACACGGCGAGGACCAGCACGGCGGCCGCGGCGGCTGCCAGGGACGCCCGCGCCAGCCACCGGCGCGGCGGTCCCTGGCCCGGTGCCCGTCCGTGCGCGTACCGGTGGCTCCACCCCCGGCCCGGCGTCGTCGGTCCGTGAATCGTCGGTTCTTCCATGGCCGACAGTCTGCGGTGCCGGCGCGCCGATGGACTCACCCCCGGGAGGCGACCTCACACCGACGGGGTGACGTGCGCCCGGTCGGCCGAGCGCACAGTACGTACCCCCAGGCCCCAGGAGGTAGCTGTCATGGCCGAGATGACGAGCCGTCGTCCCACCGCGCGCGAGCGCGCGGACCGCGGACGCGCGGCGCGGTTCCGGGTGCCGCGGTCCGGGCACGCCGAATGGGCCCCCGCCGCCGACCGCTTCGACCCCGTCGATCTCCTGGAGAAGCAGTCGGCGACCAGGCTCCCGGAGCTGGTGCCGATCCGCTACGGCCGCATGCTGGAATCGCCGTTCCGGTTCTTCCGGGGCGCCGCGTCGATCATGGCCGCCGACCTGGCGCACACGCCGAGCACCGGCTTCAGGGCCCAACTGTGCGGCGACGCGCACCTGTTGAACTTCCGGCTGCTCGCCTCGCCGGAACGGCGCCTGATGTTCGACATCAACGACTTCGACGAGACGCTGCCCGGCCCCTGGGAGTGGGACGTCAAACGCCTCGCGACCAGCCTCGTCATCGCGGGCCGCGGCAACGGCTTCGGCCGCTCCGAGCGCGCCCGCGTGGTGCGGGCCGCCGCCCGCTCGTACCGGCGGTCGATGGAGACGTTCGCCGCCATGCGCACCCTCGACGTCTGGTACGCGCGGATCGAGGCCGACGAGCTGTACACCGCCGTGTCCGGGCACCTCGACACGGTGAGCCGTCGGCGCATGTCGCGCGCGCTCACCAAAGCCCGGGGGCGCGACCACCTCCGGGCCCTGGAGAAGCTCGCCCACGTCGTCGACGGCGAGTTGCGCATCGCCCCCGACCCACCCCTGGTCGTCCCGCTCGGCGACCTGCTCCCCGACGTCGAACGCAAGGAACTGGAACAGCAGTTGACCGGCCTCGTCGACCGCTACGCGCGCACGCTCGCCGCCGACCGCCGCGCCCTGCTGACCCAGTACCGGGTCGTCGACATGGCGCGCAAGGTGGTCGGCGTCGGCAGTGTCGGGACGCGCTGCTGGATCATCCTGCTGCTCGGCCGCGACGACCGCGACCCGCTGCTGCTCCAGGCCAAGGAGGCCCAGCCCTCCGTCCTCGCGGACTTCGCGGGCCCGAGCGGGTACGCGAACCAGGGCGAACGCGTCGTCACGGGCCAGCGCCTCATGCAGGTGGCCGGCGACATGTTCCTCGGCTGGGAGCGGGCCGAGGGTCTCGACGGCCGCCCACGCGACTTCTACCTGCGGCAGTTGCACGACTGGAAGGCCATCCCGCAGGCGGACCTGATGACCCCGGAGGTCATGCGGCTGTTCGCCCGGGCGTGCGGCGCGACGCTGGCGCGCGCCCACGCCCGCTCCGGTGACCGGATCGCCATCGCCGCCTACCTGGGCGGCTCCGACACCTTCGACCAGGCCCTCGTCCGTTTCGCCGAGGCCTACGCCGACCAGAACGAGCGCGACCACGCGGCATTGGGCGCCGCCGTACGCGACGGACGGGTGACGGCGGAATCAGCCTGAGCCCGTCTGGGTCTGCGTCTGTGTCTGCCTCTGGGGCGGCGCCGGTGTGCCCAAGTGGCGCCGCACGAATTCCTCCTGGGCCAGCGTGCGCCCGACGGCCACGCCGAACACCACCATGGTGAAGAACAGGATCAGCCACGACAGCACGGTGAACACCGAGCCCAGCGCCCCGTACCGCGCCATGCTCAGTCGCAGCGCGCGTGGCAGCCACAGATCCGACACCGCGCAGAACGAGACCACGCCGACGCCGGTCAGGACGGCCCCCGGCAGCAGCGGCCACCACGGCACTCGCCCGGCGAGCAGCAGATGCTGCGTCCACCACCACATCAGGACCGCCGCCAGGACCTGCAAGGGGAAGCCGATCACCGGGCCCGCGCCGAACGCCCGGTGCAGCGAACCCTGGACGATCAGCATCGCGATCCACACCAGCAGCCACACCGCCCAGCGCCAGACCACGACCCGGATGCCGGCGCGGGGCAGCCGCCAGGACCGCTCGCACAGCCGCTGCAACGCCCGCGTGAACGCCGTGGCCGACAGCAGCGCGACCAGTACGCCCGCCGCACCCCAGCTGTGCAGATCGGAGTCCCCGCCCGCGCTCAGCTTCTCGGCCTGAGCCGCCACGAGCCCGCCCGTTCCGATCAACGTCCGCAAGGAGGCGAGGAGTTCGCGCCGTACCGCGTCCGGACAGAACGACGCCACGGCGATGAGCATCGGCAGCGCGGTCAGGAAGGCCTGGGCCGCGAGGCGGGTGGCCATGTCCAGGATGTTCACGTGGACCAGCTGCTGGGCGACGCGGCCCGTCAGCTGCCGGGCGGCACCGGCGATCGGCATGACGACCTCCCGAGGTACGCGGCTCCCGCAACCCTCGGACGGAAAGGCCCCGCGCACGTCGCCCGCGCCGGGTGACACACGGGCTCAGCTCCGGTCGGCCCGTGCCTCCAGAACCCGCAGCGCCAGCTCGCCCCAGCGGATGTTCTCCCGCTCGAACTCCATGCCCCGCAGCAGGGTGAGGTAGGGCCCGACGGACTCGGCGTCCGCGAGGTACCGCTCCTGCGTGCGGCCGTCGAGGAGCTTCGCGCGCAGCCGCTCGTACCGGGCGAGCTTGGCCCCGGCCTGCTCGACGCGCACGCCGACCGCCTTCCGTACGGCGTCGAGGTCACCGGCGTCCACGCTCTGCACCTTGACGAGGAGCTCGTCGCGGATGGCGGTCGGCCTGCCGGGCGGTTCCTCGGTGTAGGCCCGCACCGCGGCGCGGCCGGCCTCCGTGAGGCTGAACAGGCGCTTGTCCGGGCGGCGTTCCTGGCGCACCACGCGGGCGGTGACCAGGCCGTCGGCCGTCATGCGGTCCAGCTCGCGGTACAGCTGCTGGGGCGTCGCCGTCCAGAAGTTGGCGACCGACGCGTCGAAGCTCTTCGACAGGTCGTACCCGGAGGCCTCGCCCTCCAGGAGGGCGGCCATCACCGCGTGCCGCAGGGCCATCAGTCGGACTCCGTCACTGTTCTGCCGCCTCGCGGGCGATCCGCTCGAACTGGGCGCCCATCGCCTCGGACAGCGCGTGCGCCGCGGACAGCGGGCGGACCATGACGGTGAACTCGTCGATCTTCCCCTCCTCGTCGAAGTGGAGGAAGTCGCAGCCCTGGATCCGGCGGCCCGAGACCGTGGCGCTGAAGACGAAGGCGTGGTCGCGGCCGTCCGGGTTCGCGATCTCGCGCTCGTAGCGGAAGTCCTCGAACACGCGCATCACGCCGCGCAGGATCGCCGCGGTGATCGCCTTGCCGGGATACGGCGTGAAGGCGACCGGGCTGGTGAAGACGACGTTCTCGGCGAGCAGCGCCTCGATGGCGGCCTCGTCGCGCGCCTCGACGGCTGTGCGGAACGCGTGCATGCGATCACCCCTCACGGACTCGGGAACCCGAGGCCGAGTACTGAACTTTTTGAATAGGTGCGTCGGAGAGTACCCCGCACCCTTCGTCAGAGCCAGCCATTGCGCTGTGCCTGAAGAGCCAGCTGGAAACGGTTCGCGGCGCCGAGCCGGGTCATCAGGATCTGGAGGCGACGGAAGAGCGTGCGGCGGCTGATGCCCAGTTCGCGGGCGATCGCGTCGTCGGCGGCACCGCCCGCGAGCAGCCACAGCAGCCGGCGGTCGGCGGGCGCGAGGCCCCCGGGACGGGCCGTGCTGCCGTGGAAGGGCAGGGCACTGCGCCACGACAGCTCGAACAGCGCGATGAGAGCCGAGAGCAGTCCGCACGGCTGCACCACCAGCGTGGTGTGGTGCACGTCGGCCTCCTCGATCGACAGCGACACCAGCGCGTACGCATCGTCGATGATCATGAGCTTGACCGGCACCGACGGCAGCACCCGGGCCTGTTCACCGGCGTTGATGACCGGCTCGATGGCCTCCTTCAGACGGCCCGGGTGCTCCAGCGACTCGCGCGAGTAGACGACCCGCTGGGTCACCCCGCGCGCGAGCGTGGCCAGCGCGTCGTCCGTCGCCTCGGGCAGCGGAAGGTACGGGGGCGACTCCAGCTGCCGGATCTGGTGGCGTGCGCTCGCCCAGGCCTGCCGCGCCCGGGGGCCCAGCGCGTCGCCGGTGATGACCTCGACCGGATGCCCGTCGAGCGCGTCGAGCCGCCGGCGCCGGAACGACTCGAAGGCGCCGCCGACCGCGAGACGCGACTCCTCGACCTCCGCGGCGCGCTGCCGGACGAGCAGATCCAGGGCCGCGGTCGGCGGCACCGGGGCGACCAGCGCGCCGTCCCGACCCGCGGGCCCGGCCAGCCCCGCGTCGACGAGCGCGGCATAGGCCGCGTCCCGCTCCGTGCCGTCGAGACCGGCCGCCTCCGCGATCTCGTCGAGCGGGGCGGGGGCCAGCTCCAGGAGCGTGCGGTAGACCAGGGCCGCCGCGTCGTCGAGTCCCAGAAGCCGCAGCGCGGCGTCGATGCGCGCGTTCGTCATGCGGCGCAGCCGTTGTCGTTCGTCATGAAGGGCATTATCGACCGCTTCGCGTACCGCCGCGTGGCCGATCTGTGCCAGTGGCGCTGATGGGCGTCCGGGCCGGGGATCGCGCGATAGCTTCCCGACAGCATCCGGCGGACGCACGTACGTGGCCGCGCGGATGCGGCCGCGAAGACGCGGGACCAGAGACGCAGGACCAGAGAAAGGTGTACGCCGTGGCGGAAGGCCGGAAGAACGGGCTCTACTCGGGGATCTCCGAGGAGCTGTCCACCCTGATGCGCTCGGGATGGGCCGACACCGAGCGGCACGACCTCACCCCGAGCGAGCAGGCCCCGTACGCGGCCGCGCGCCGCGCCGCGCTCTCGGCGCGCTTCCCGGGCGAGCGCCTCGTGATCCCCTCCGGGAACCTGAAGGTCCGCTCGAACGACGACACGTACCCCTTCCGCGCCTACTCCGGCTACGTCCACATGTCCGGCGACCAGGCCCGCGACGGCGCCGTCGTCCTCGAACCCCGCGCGGACGGCGGGCACGACGCGTACTGCTACCAGCTGCCGCGCGACAGCCGGGACGACAACGAGTTCTGGACCGGTCCGACGGCCGAGCTGTGGATGGGCCGCCGCCGCTCGCTCGCCGAGTCGGAGCGCGTGCTCGGGCTGCCGTGCCGCGACGTGCGCACCGCCGCCGAGGACCTGGCCGCGGGCGCGCAGGCCGCTCCGACCCGTATCGTCCGCGGCGTCGACCCGGCCCTGGAGGCGGCGGTCACCACCGACGCCGAGCGGGACGCCGAGCTGGAGGAGGCGCTCAGCGACCTGCGCGCCGTCAAGGACGAGTGGGAGATCGGCGAGCTGCGCAAGGCCGTCGACGCCACCGTGCGCGGCTTCACCGACGTCGTCGGCGAGCTCTCCAAGGCGGTCGCCTCGTCCGAGCGGTGGATCGAGGGCACCTTCTTCCGCCGGGCGCGACTCGAGGGCAACGCCGTCGGCTACGGCACCATCTGCGCCGCCGGCGAGCACGCCACGATCATGCACTGGACCGAGAACGACGGCCCCGTCCGCCCCGGCGACCTGCTCCTGCTCGACGCCGGCGTGGAGGCGCGCACCCTCTACACCGCCGACGTCACCCGCACCCTCCCGATCGACGGCACGTTCACGCCCGTACAGCGCAAGGTCTACGACGCGGTGTACGCGGCCCAGGAGGCGGGTTTCGCCACCGTCAAGCCGGGCGCCGCCTACTGCGACTTCCACGAGGCGTGCCAGCGCCACCTCGCGGCCCAGCTCGTCGAGTGGGGCTTCATCGAGGGTCCCGCCGAGCGCGCGTACGAACTCGGACTCCAGCGCCGCTTCACGATGGCGGGGACCGGGCACATGCTGGGCCTCGACGTGCACGACTGCGCCCAGGCCCGCACCGAGGAGTACGTCGACGCCGTCCTGGAGCCGGGCATGGTGCTCACCGTCGAGCCCGGTCTGTACTTCCAGAGCGACGACCTGACCGTGCCGCAGGAGTGGCGCGGCATCGGCGTCCGGATCGAGGACGACCTGCTCGTCACCGCCGAGGGACACGAGAACCTGTCCGGCGGCCTGCCCCGGTCGGCGGACGAGGTCGAGGCGTGGATGGCCCGGCACGCGGGCTGACCCGCGCCACCGGGGGAGCCGCGTCGCCCCGGGTCCGCGCGGCGGATGTCGCCGTGCGGACGCGCGGGCGGCGTCGAATAATGCGGAGGACCGGGGTGCGCGGCGGTCCGCGGAGGCGCCCGTCCGCGCCGGATCCGGTCCATGGCGGCCCGGAACGGCCACCCACGGGGAAAGGATCGCGCTGTGGCTGCTCGCCTCAATCCGTACATCGCCTTCAACGGGGACGCCCGCCGGGCCATGGAGTTCTACCAGGAGGTCTTCGGCGGCGAGCTCGCCCTGAACACCTTCGGCTCCGCGGGTGGCGGCGGCGCGCCCGCCGACTTCGCCGACAAGATCATGCACGCGCTCCTGGAGACCCCCGACGGCTTCACGATCATGGCCTCGGACACTCCGCCCGGCATGGACCACACCCCCGGCACCGCCATCTCGGTGAGCGTCAGCGGCGACGACGCGGACGCGCTGCGCGGCTACTGGGAGAAACTCTCCGCCGACGGGACGGTCACCGTGCCGCTGGAGAAGCAGATGTGGGGCGATGTCTTCGGCATGTGCACGGACCGCTTCGGCATCGCCTGGATGGTCGACATCACCGATCAGCAGGCCTGAGAGGGCCGGGCGCCGCCCCGGACCCGCAAGCCCCCGGGACGTCGAGCGTCCCGGGGGCACCGGCGTTCCCGGCCGCCATCGCGGTCAGCGCTCGTTCAGGGTGTGGAGGGGCGGGCGCCCGTAGGCCTCGCGGTAGAGCGTGGCGAAGCGGCCCGAGTGGTGGAACCCCCACATCGCCGCGACCCCGGTGACCGTGGCACCCGTGGACGGATCCGCCGCCAGCAGGTCGTGGTGCGCGTGCGACAGCCGCACCCGCCGCAGATGGGCGAGCGGCGTCGTGTCCAGGTGGCGGCGGAACGCGTACTGCAGCGCGCGCACGGTCACGTGGGCCGCCGCCGCGATGTCCGCGACGGTGAGCGGCTCGCGCGCGTGGTCGTCGATGTGGGCGAGCGCGCGGCGCAGGGTCCCGGTGTGGCTGTCGTTCCGGTCGGTCGCGGTGGGCGCGTGCAGCGCGGTGTTCGGGAACGCGGTCAGCACGCTCGCGGCGAGGTGCTGCGCCGCGGTCGACGTGACCAGCGGCTGTGCGGCCAGCTCGGGAACGGCGAGGACGTGGTCGCGTACGTGGTTGATCGTGTGCCGCAGGTGCAGGGCCGCGGCGTCGGACGTGGGCCGGTGCCCGATGAGCCGGACCGGGCCGCCCTTCGCGTCCGGCGCGGTGGCGGCGACCTGGGACAGCAGGGCGGTGTCCAGCATGGTGATGTTGTAGCGGGCGGAACGGATACGGCCCTGGTACGGAAGGTCGGGCGGCGCGAGGGACACGACGTCCCCCGGGCCGAACGCGTCCTCGACGTCCCGGTAGCCGTGGTCCTCGATCATGCCGTCGTGGACCAGGCAGACGCAGATCCGCCCCAGCGGCGTCACGTCGTACCGCAGGCCGAGGTCGAGGTCGAGCTCGTCGATGCTCACGCCCGGCATGGCCGTGCGGTCGATCAGGGCACGGCCGGAACCCGGCGCTCCGTCGCCGATCCGCATCGACGCGTACGCCTTGCTGAGGAAGTCCTCCGTCACCTCGATGTCGCTGCTCTCGAAGTGCAGGTTCTGCAACGTCTCCATGAAGAAACCTCCATTTCGTTTTCCGTACCGCCTCTACCCTCGCTCTTCGTTCTCAGTGTCGTGCCCGAGCCCCCCGGTGACGGAGATTGGACGAGAGCGTCAGAAAAAGAGAAGGGACGGCCCTGCATGAGGGACGGCGGCGGGCCGGACCAGCGGATCGGTGTGCTGCAGGACGAGGTACGGCAGTTGCACCGCGCCATCGCCTCGCACGCCATCGTGGACCAGGCGATCGGAGTCGTGCTGGTACTCGGCGGACTCGCCCCCGAACAGGGGTGGGACGTCCTGAAAGAGGTGTCGCAGCACACCAACACCAAGCTGCGCGAGATCGCGGGCCAGGTCGTGGCCTGGACCTCCGGCGGCCCGCTCGACAAGGATGTGCGGCACGCGCTGGATGTCGCGCTCGCCCGCGCGAAAGCGGCGGCGCAGCCGCTCGCCCCGCGCGCCTGAAGCGCGGGCGCGTCAGTCGAGCGGGAGCCGCATCAGCGTCAGATCGAGCCAGCGCCCGAACTTCGTACCGACCTCGCGCACCGTGCCCGCGTGCTCGAAACCGTGCCGCTCGTGCAGCCGGATCGACGCCGCGTTCCCCGCCTCGATCCCGGCGATCATCACGTGCAGACCGGCCGCCCGCGCGGAGTCGATCAGCGTGCCGAGCAAGGCGGAGCCGATGCCCGCGCCGTGGTGCCCCTCGGTGACGTACACCGAGTTCTCGACCGTGTGCCGAAAGCCCGAGTACGCCTTCCACGGGCCGTAGACGCCGAATCCCACGACGCCGCCGTCACGCTCCGCCACGAACGCGGAGCCCCGCGCCAGATGCGCGTCGAGCCACTCCGCACCCTCGTCACGGGACTGCGGGGAGTCGGTCCACAGGGCCGTGCCGTGCTCGATGGCGTGATTGCGGATGGCGAGAACGGCGTCCAGGTCGCCAGGCAGCGCCGGGCGGACCGTCACCGCCCGTACCCCGGTCTCGTAAGGAGGATTCATGTCCAGGCATTCGGTGTCAGCAGGCCCCTGAAGTGGGCCTTCGCCCCGCCAACCTACCCAATCCGCGCGCGGAGCCGAACACCGGAGACCGCGGCGCTCTCCGGTGGCCCGTGCCCCCCCCGCATCTACCGTGGCCGGGACACGTCACGAACCTTGAGAGGGAGTCATGGCTTCGTCCGCCCAGCACCTCATCGGCAAGGCCGAGGCAGCGGTGAGCAAGGTGAATGGCACCTCGCACCCTGATGAAGTCCACCGCGCGCTCGCGGCTGCGCGGCTCGCGCTCGCCGCCGGCAAAGAGCGGCGCCCGCCCCGAACCAGAAGGCCCCGAGCGCCGAGCGCGGCGGTCGAGGCCTTCGGCACGGGTCGCGCACCTGAACAAAGCGGGGGGGGGAGCGCAACCGTTCACTCGTCCCGATCGTCATCCCTCCCACCGCCACGCGTCAGCGCCATGCAAGGAGCACGTCCGTATGCCGATCAGTTACCAGAAGGTGCCCGCCGGGCTCGTCAGTCTCGCCAAGACCGCTGCCGTCTCCCTGGAGAAGCAGGGGCTCGGCGGACAACAGGCCGCCGTCTACCTGGTGTTGGACCGGTCCGGGAGCATGCGCCGCTACTACAAGGACGGCAGCATGCAGCACCTCGCCGAGCAGGCCCTCGGCCTGTCCGTGAACCTCGACGACGACGGCGTCGTGCCGACCGTCTTCTTCGACACCGAGGCCCACGAGGCCGTCGACATCAGCCTCGACAACTACCAGGGCCGGATCGGCAAACTCCATGAGCACTACGGGCACATGGGCACCACCAACTACGCGGATGCCATGGAATCCGTCATCGACCACTACCTCGACAGCGACACGAGGCACCCCGCGTTCGTCATCTTCCAGACCGACGGTTCCCCCGACTCCCGCCGTGCCGCCGAACAGACCCTGTGCAAGGCCGCGGAGCTGCCCCTGTTCTGGCAGTTCATCGGGTACGGCGACGACGAGTTCCGGTTCCTGCGCAAGCTCGACGAACTCGCCGTGCCGAAGAAGCGGGCCGTGGACAACGCCGGCTTCTTCGCCGCGGGCAAGGACCCCAAGCTGATCCCCGACGGGGTGCTCTACGACCGGCTCATGGGCGAGTTCCCCGACTGGGTCCGCGCCGCGACCGCCGCCGGGATCATCGACTGAGGCAGCGAAGCCGGACAGAGCCGGACAGAGAGAGCCGGGCACAGACAGGGGGACGTTTCGTGAAGCCGCTTCTCCTCGTCGACGTCGACGGGCCGCTCAACCCGTACGCGGCCGCGCCGAGTCGGCGTCCTGAGGGATATCGGACGCACCGCATGCGGCCCACCGGCTGGCAGGACCCGTGGCAGAAGCCACTCCGTGTCTGGCTCAATCCGAGCCACGGGCCCGCGCTCCAGGACCTGCCGTTCGACCTCGTCTGGTGCACCACCTGGCAGGCCGAAGCCAACGAGTGGATCGGGCCCCACCTCGGACTGCCCGAGCTGCCCGTCATCACATGGCCGGACGGGGCCCGGGAGGAGGAGTCGGGCGGGATCTTCTGGAAGACGCGGCACGTCGTCGCGTGGGCGGCGGGGCGAGCGTTCGCCTGGATCGACGACGAGTTCACCGATCGGGATCGCGGCTACGTCACCGCGCACCACGACGGACCCGCGCTCCTGCACTGGGTCAGCCCGCGCCTCGGCCTGCTCGACACGGACTTCCGCACGCTCGCGGCCTGGGCCGCCGAAGCCGCCGGGCCGGAAGACGACCGGGTCGCCTGACCGGCCCGCCGACAGCGCCGCGGCACGGCCTGGGAGAATCCGGGGACACGTGCGGGCGAGGCCACGCGGATGACGCACGGGGGAATCGAACGGGAAGTGAAGCGGGCGTGTGGATGGCGATCATGAGCGCGGTGTCGTGACGCTCCCGCGTGGCGGCGTCGCCCTGCTCGCCTGCACCGCAGGGATCGCCCTCGCCAACAACTACGCGATCCAGCCCGCCCTCGGCGACGTCGCCCACGACACCGGAACGCGGACGGCCGCGATCGGGCTCGTCACGACGGCCGCGCTGACCGGATGCATCGCCGGGTTCGCCCTGTTGCTGCCGCTCGCCGACCGGGCGGCGCCCCGCCGCCTCGTCGCGGGGCAGCTCGGGCTGCTGGCGAGCGGCCTGGTCCTCGCGGCGGCCGCGCCGGGGCTCGGGGTACTGCTCCTCGCGTATCTCGTCATCGGCGCGGGCGCCTCCGTCAGCGCCATGGCCTCGACGATCGCGGGACGCGGCGTGCCGGGGAGCGGCGCGGCGCGGCCGTCGCGCTCGTCGCCGCCGGAATGTCCGCCGGGATCCTGCTGAGCCGTCTCGTCGGCGGCGCCCTCGCCGACGCGTTCGGCTGGCGCGGCATGCTGCTCGTCTTCGCCGGACTCGTCCTGCTCTGCGCCGCCGGGGCCTGGCTCCGGCTGCCCCGGAGCGGCCCGCACCCACCGGCGGCTACCTCCACACGCTCGCGGCGGCGCCGTCCCTGCTGCGCCGCCATCGCACCCTGCGCCGCGCCACCGTGAACGGCAGCCTCTGGTACTTCGCGTTCAGCCTCGTCTGGGTCGCGCTCACCGTCCGCCTCGCGCAGCCCCCGTACGGGCTCGACGCCGCCGCGATCGGCCTCTACAGTCTCGCCGGCGCGCTCGGGTTCGCCGCGCTGCCGCTGGCCGGGCGACTCGGCGACCGGTTCGGGACGCGCCCGGTGATCTGCGGGAGCATGGCCGTGGCCACCGCCGGGGCCGTCCTGCTGTGCACGGGCCTGGACCGGCCGGTGCTCACCGTGGCCGGGCTCGCCCTCGTCGATGCGGGGTGCTTCACCGCGCAGGCCGCGAACCAGGCCCGCATCCTCGCCGTCGACCCGGCGCGCGGCGGCAGCCTCAGCGGCGTCTACCTGCTCCTGTACTTCCTCGCGGGCGTCGTCGGCTCCGCCCTCGCCGCCCCGCTGCTCACCCTCGGCGGCTGGCCCGCCGCGTCCGGAGCGGTCTGCGCGGCGCTGGCCCTCGCCGGGGTGCTCGGCCTGCGCCGGGACGGGTCCTGGCCGGGGTCGCCGTCGTGGCCGACGGCCGACCGGTGCGCGGGAACGACTGAGCGGCCGGGACACCCGTCCCGGCCGCTCAGTCGTGCGTGCGGTCAGTCCCGCGGGGGCTGCTGCGCCTTGCGCTCAGCCTCCTCGGCGTGCTTCTTCTTGATCCGGACGGTCTCCTTGCGGACGTCCGCCTGCGTGGCCCGCTCCTTCTGGAGCCACTCCGGGTTCTCGTCCCTGAGCTCCTCGATCTGCGCCGTGGTCAGCGCCTCGGTGACCCCGCCGCGGGCCAGGCCCGCGATGGAGATGCCCAGGCGCGAGGCGACGACGGGACGCGGGTGCGGCCCGTCGGCCCGCAGATCGGCGAGCCACTGCGGCGGCTCGGCCTCCAGCGCGGCCAGCTCGGCGCGCGAGACGACGCCCTCCCGGAACTCGGCGGGGGTGGCCTCGAGGTACACACCCAGCTTCTTCGCCGCGGTGGCGGGCTTCATGGTCTGGGTGCTCTGGTGCGACTTCATGGGTCAAGGGTATCCAGCGCGGCGGCCGCCGCCGACCACGGCGGGTAGCCTTGCCGCGTGACAGGCACGGAAGAAACCCCCGCTCAGGCCTCGGGTCCCACGTTTCGGCTCGCGTACGTTCCCGGGGCGACGCCCGCCAAGTGGGTGCGGATCTGGAACGAACGCCTGCCCGACGTCCCGCTGACCCTCGTCCCGGTGGCCGCCGCCGACATCGCCGACGCGCTGCGCGCCGGGGACGCCGACGCGGGCCTGGTGCGCCTGCCCGTCGACCGTACGTTCTTCAGCGCGATCCCCCTCTACACGGAGACCGGCGTCGTCGTCGTCCCCAAGGACCACGTCGTGGCCGCCGTCGAGGAGGTCGTCCTCGCGGACCTCGCGGACGAGATCGTGCAGCACCCGCTGGACGACGTCCTGCCGTGGGAGGGCGCGCTGCCGGGGCAGCCGGCCCTGGAGCGGCCCGCCACCACCGCCGACGCGATCGAACTGGTCGCGGCGGGCGTGGGCGTGCTGGTCGTCCCGCAGTCCCTGGCCCGGCTGCACCACCGCCGTGACCTCACCTACCGGACGGTGACGGACGCGCCGGGCTCGGACGTCGCCCTCGCCTGGCCGCAGGAGCGCACCACCGACCAGGTCGAGGACTTCATCGGCATCGTGCGCGGCCGCACCGTGAACAGCTCGCGCGGCCGCACCACGGCCCCCGAGAAGTCCGAGAAGAAGGCCGCCAAGAAGCCCGTCGCCCGCAAGCCGACCGCCAAGGGCACGGGGCGCCCCAAGCCGGGCGGGCGCGGACAGGGCGGGAAGCCGCAGTCCGGTGGCAAGCGCGGAAAGCCGCGCAAGCGCTCGTAGTCCGCCAGGGCCTGTCCGGCGGACCGTGTCGCGGACGCGAGGTCCGCCGTGCCGCTCCGCGCGCCGGACCCCGCTCGCCGGCGCGGCAGGGCACGGGCCGACGAGCCGTGACCTGATCCGCCGGACAGGTCCTACGTCCTCGCCCGAAGGCCGTCCATCACCAGGTCGAGGAGCCGGCCCGAGCGGGACTGCCAGTCGCCGTGCGGGTCGATCAGCCACAGACCCGCGATGGCGAGCATGAAGTCGTCGGGCGTGACACCGGAACGGATCGTGCCCGCCGCCTCGTTCGCCGCCAGGAGCGTCGTGACCGCCTCGGTGAGCGGACCGTGGGCGAGGCTCTTCATCGTGCCGCGCGCGGTCGTCGCCTCGCGCAGCGCGTCCGCGAGGCCCGCCTTCGCCATCGCGTACTGGGCGAGACGGTCCATCCACTCGCGCAGCGCCACCTCGGGCGGCCGTGTGCGCAGCAACTGGGCCGCCGTGTCGGCGACCTGCTGCACCTCGTACCGGTACACCTCGAGGACCAGCGCCTCCCGGCTCGGGAAGTTGCGGTAGAACGTGCCCTGGCCGACGCATGCCTTCCGGGCGATCAGGCTCAGCGGGGCGTCCGCCGACCGCGTCAGCTCGGCGAGGGCCACCTCGAGAATGCGCTCGCGGTTGCGCTGTGCGTCCGAGCGCAGCGCGGCCTGCTTCTTCTGCTGCGGCACGCGTCCTCCTTCGGCCGTGGCGCGTAAACGTCCTTGCTGAGCGGACAGTTGTCCGTTACGTTCGGGAGCCTGGACCGGACAGTTGTCCATTTGGGGTGCCCCCACCATAGCGGCGCACCCGCTCCCTCCTACGTACAGCGCTGATTCTCCACGCACCAGATACGTGAAAGAAGGCTGCTCATGGCCCCAGCGGGGATCTCCACCTCCAGCGCCATCACCTTGCACATCAACGGAGAGAAGCACACCCTGCCCGTCGACCACCGCACCACGCTGCTCGACGCCCTGCGGGAACGGCTCGACCTGACCGGCACGAAGAAGGGCTGCGACCAGGGCCAGTGCGGCGCCTGCACCGTGCTCATCGACGGCCGCAGGGCCGTGTCCTGTCTGCAACTCGCGGTCGCCGCCGAGGGGCGCGAGATCACCACCATCGAGGGCGTCGCCCAGGACGGCCGACTGCACCCGGTGCAGGAGGCGTTCGTGGAACTCGACGGGTTCCAGTGCGGCTACTGCACGCCGGGGCAGATCTGCTCCGCGCTCGCCGTCATCGAGGAGCACGCGGCGGGCTGGCCGAGCGCGGCCACCGAGGACGTACGGCCCGAGGCCGGGCCGCCACCCCTGACCCCCGAGGAGATCAGGGAACGGATGAGCGGCAACCTGTGCCGCTGCGGCGCCTACACCTCGATCGTGCGGGCCGTCGCACAGGCCGCGTCCCAGGTGGGCGACGACGTCAAGGAGCCGGTGGCGTGAGGGAGTTCGGATACGAGCGGGCGGCCGACGTGACGGGCGCCGTGGCGGTGCTCGGCGCCGACCCCGAGGCCCGGTTCCTCGGCGGCGGCACCAACCTCGTCGACCTGATGAAGTCCGGCATCGAGCGCCCCGCGCTCCTCGTCGACGTACGCGAACTGCCCCTGGACCGCGTCGAGTCGACCGAGGACGGCGGACTGCGCATCGGCGCCACCGTCACCAACAGCGATCTGGCCGCCCACCCCGACGTGCGGCGCCGCTACCCGGCGCTGGCCCAGGCCGTCCTCGCCGGCGCCTCCGGGCAGCTGCGCAACATGGCCACCGTCGGCGGGAACCTGCTCCAGCGCACCCGCTGCGGCTACTTCACCGACGTGAGCAAGCCCTGCAACAAGCGGGAGCCCGGCAGCGGTTGCCCCGCCGTCACCGGTGAACACCGCAACCACGCGATCCTCGGCGCGAGCGAGCACTGCGTGGCCGTGCACCCCTCCGACATGGGCGTCGCGCTCGCCGCGTTCGACGCCGTCGTGCAGTACGAAACCCTCGACGGACCGGGGGAGTTGACGCTGGCCGACTTCTACCGGCCGGTCGGCGACACGCCGCACCTGGAGACCACACTGCCGGCCGGCGCGCTCATCACCTCCGTGACGCTGCCGCCCGCGCCCGTCGCCGTGAACTCCCGCTACCGCAAGGTCCGCGAGCGCGCCTCGTACGCCTTCGCGATCGGCTCCGTGGCCGCCGCCCTCGACGTCCAGGACGGTGTCGTACACGACGTGCGGCTCGCCTTCGGGGCCGTGGCGTCCCGGCCGTGGCGGGCCCGCGCCGCCGAACGGGCGCTGCTCGGCGGGGCCGCCGACGGCGCGGCGTTCGCGGCCGCCGCCGACGCCGAGCTCGCGGCCGCCGCACCGCTCACCCAGAACACGTACAAGGTGCCGCTGCTGCGCAATCTCGTCGTGGCGATGCTCACCGAACTCAGTGAGGAGGCCGGGCGATGACCACCACGGCGAAAGCGGACGCGGTCGGCGTCTCGCACACCCGGATCGAGGGCCGCGAGAAGGTCACCGGCGCCGCCCGGTACGCGAGCGAGATCCCCTTCACGGGGCTCGCGCACGGCTGGCTCGTGCTGTCGACCGTGGCCCGCGGCCGGATCTCCGAGATCGGCGACGAGGCCGTCCTCGGACTGCCCGGCGTCCTGGCCGTCCTGCACCACGGGAACGCGCCGCGCGTCACGATCGACTTCTTCGGCGCGCTCGGCCAGCCCGACCCGATCGTCGCGGTCTTCCAGGACGACCGGGTGCCGCACGCCGGCTGGCCCGTCGCGCTCGTCGTCGCCGAGACGCCCGAGCAGGCGCGCGAGGCGGCCGAGGCGCTCGTCGTGACGTACGAGCGGGAGCCGCACGACGTCACGTTCCGCGCGGACCACCCCGACGTCTACACGCCGCAGGAGTCCGCCGCCGAGAAGGGCGACCTGGAGGCCGAACTCGCCGCGTCCGCCGTGGTGCTCGACGCGTCCTACACCACGCCCGAGCAGCACCACAGCGCCATGGAACCCCATGCCGTGACCGTGCGCTGGGACAGCGGGCGCCTGGAGGTCTTCGACTCCAACCAGGGCAGCAAGTGGATCGCCGACGACCTCGCCCAGATGTTCTCGCTGGACGGCGCCGCCGTCCACGTCCGCTCCGAGCACGTCGGCGGCGCGTTCGGCTCCAAGGGCCTGCGCTCGCACCACGTGGCCGCCGTGATGGCCGCGACCCAGCTCCAGCGGCCCGTACGCGTCGCGCTGACCCGGCGACAGGTCTTCGCGATCACCGGCTACCGCAGCCCCACCGCCCAGCGCGTCAGGCTCGGCGCCGACCCGGACGGCAGGCTGCGCGCCCTCGGGCACGAGAACCGGTCCCTCACCTCGAACCTGCGCGAGTTCGTGGAGGGCAGCGCCGGGTACGCGCGCACTCTGTACGACGCCGTCGCGCACCACACCGTGAACCGGGTCGTGCCGGTCGACGTGGGCACGCCGACATGGATGCGGGCGCCCGGCGAGGCCCCGGGCTCGTACGCCGTGGAGTCGGCTCTCGACGAACTCGCCGAGCGGCTCGGCATGGACCCGATCGCGCTGCGCGTGCGCAACGAACCGGCCGTCGGGCCCGTGTCCGGGCTGCCGTTCGCGAGCCGCAACCTGCTCGCCTGCCTGGAGGACGGCGCCCGCCGCTTCGGCTGGGACGCCCGCGACCCGCGCCCGCGCGTGCGCCGCGAGGGCCGCTGGCTGCTCGGCACCGGCGTCGCCGCCTCCACCTTCCCGGCCGGTGTCGCGCCCACCACGGCGTCCGTCACCGCCGAACCCGACGGCACGTTCACCGTCAAGGTCACCGCCGCCGACGTCGGCACCGGCGCCCGCACCGCGCTCACCCTCGTCGCCGCCGACGCGCTCGACGTGGCCCCCGACCGGGTCCATGTCCGCATCGCCGACAGCGACTTCGGGCCCGCCTGGGTGGCCGGTGGCTCCATGGGCACCCGCTCCTGGGGCTGGGCCGTGATGGCCGCCGCCCGCGAACTGCGCGAACGGCTCGCCCTGGCCGGCGGTGACCTTCCGGCCGACGGCGTCACCGTCCGTACGGACACGACCGCGCTCATGGCGACGCTCGCCGAGAAGGAGCGGTACGCGTACGGCGCCCAGTTCGCCGAGGTCGCGGTCGACGTGACCACCGGCGAGGTACGGGTGCGGCGGATGCTCGGCGTCTTCGCGGCCGGCCGCATCGTGAACCCGCTCACCGCGCGCAGCCAGCTGGTCGGCGGCATGACGTGGGGCATCTCCATGGCGCTGCACGAGGAAGCCGTGCGCGACGAGGCGTCCGGCGGACACGTCGGCGCGGACTTCGCCGGCTACCACGTCGCCGCGCACGCCGACGTCCCCGCCGTCGAGGCGCACTGGGTCGACGACCCCGACCCGGAGGACCCCGTCGGCATCAAGGGCGTCGGCGAGATCGGCATCGTCGGCACGGCCGCCGCCATCGGCAACGCGGTGTGGCACGCCACCGGCGTCCGCCACCGCGACCTGCCGATCAGGCCCGACCGGGTGCTGCTCGCGGAGGCCCGGCGCGCCGAGCGGACCGAGCGGGATGCTTGACCTCGCCGCCGAACTGAGCGAATGGGCCGCGCAGGGCCGGGAGTTCGCCGTCGCCACCGTCGTCTCGGTGAGCGGCAGCGCGCCCCGGCCGCCCGGCGCGGCCCTCGCCGTCGACGCCGCCGGAGCGGTCATCGGCTCCGTCTCCGGCGGCTGCGTCGAGGGCGCCGTGTACGACCTGTGCGTCGAGGCCCTCGGTGACGGGCGGACGCGCAGGGAGCGTTTCGGGTACAGCGACGACGACGCGTTCGCCGTGGGTCTGACCTGCGGCGGTGTCGTCGACGTGCATGTCGTGCCCGTGCTGTCCGGCTCCGTGGGCCGTTCCACGGTGGAGGCGGCGCTCGCTGTCGCCGCGCGCGGCGAGCCGGTCGCCCTCGCCCGCGTGCTCGACGGACCCGGCCGACTGGCCGACGGGGAGGGCTGTTGCTGGTCCGCCCCGACGGCACGTACGAGGGCGGCCTCGGCTCGGCCGACGACGCCGGGCTCGCCGCGCAGACCCGGGCGCTGCTCGACCTCGGGCGGACCGGGGTGTGCGCGGTGCCGGAGAGCTCGGCGCGGTGCGGCGGCGACGTGGAACTCTTCGTGGAGTCGAGCGTGCCGCCCGCGCGGATGATCGTGTTCGGCGCGGTGGACTTCGCGGGCGCGCTGGTCCGGGTCGGCAAACTCCTCGGGTTCCATGTGACGTTGTGCGACGCGCGGGGTGTCTTCGCGACGCGCGCGCGGTTCCCCGAGGCCGACGAGGTCGTCGTCGAATGGCCCGACCGCTATCTGCGCGAGACCGCCACGGACGAGCGGACGGTCCTGTGCGTCCTCACCCACGACGCCAAGTTCGACGTGCCCCTCCTGGAGGTGGCGCTGCGGCTTCCGGTCGCCTACGTCGGGGCGATGGGGTCGCGGCGCACGCACGACGACCGCCTGGACAAGCTGCGCGAAGCGGGCCTGGGGGAGCGGGAGTTGGCGCGGCTTCGCTCTCCGATCGGGCTCGACCTGGGCGGGCGTACACCGGAGGAGACGGCGATCTCGATCGGGGCGGAGATCGTGGCGCTGCGCCGGGGCGGCACGGGCGCCCCGCTGAAGGGCGCGGCGGGACCGATCCACGCCGCTCCGGCAGGACTCTGAGGCGGTCGGGGCGGCGGGGCCTTGCCCCGCCCTCCTCGACCGCCTCGGCCCGGCCTAGTCGCCGTGTTCCGGGAGGCCCTGGCGGCGGCGCAGACGCGGCGGCCACTTCCGGGTGTCGCGGGGTTCCACGTACGGCTCCTCGCCCTCCGGGAGGCCGCCGCTGATGGCGCGCTGGCGGGCCAGCTCGGCGTCGAACTCCAGGCCGAGCAGGATGGCCAGGTTGGAGAGCCACAGCCAGACGAGGAAGATGATGACGCCGGCCAGCGTGCCGTACGTCTTGTTGTACGAGGCGAAGTTCGCGACGTAGAGCGCGAAACCGCCCGAGGCGATCAGCCAGAGCAGGACCGCGACCAGACTGCCGGGACTCAGCCAACGGAAGCCGGGGCCACGGACGTTGGGGGCGCGCCAGAACAGCAGCGCCACCATCAGCACGACCAGGATCAACAGCACCGGCCACTTCGCGATGTTCCACGTCGCGACCGCCGCGTCCCCCACGCCGATCGCGTCCCCCGCGCGTTCCGCCAGCGGGCCGGTGAACACGACGATCGTCGCGCTCACCGCGAGCAGCACCATCAGCGTGATGGTCAGCGCGAGGCGCAGCGGCGTCAGCTTCCACACCGGCCGGCCCTCCGGGGTGTCGTACACCGCGTTCGCCGTGCGGATGAACGCGGCGACGTACCCGGACGCCGACCACACGGCCGCCACCAGACTCAGCGCCGCGACGACCCCGCTGGTGCCGCCGCTGTCCTGCAACTGCCGCACCGAGTCGTCCAGCAGGTCCCGGACCGGCCCCGGTGTGAGATGGCGCAGATTGTCCAGGACCTTGCGGGTCGCCGTCTCACCGGCGACGCCGAGCAGCGACACCAGGACGAGCAGCGCGGGGAAGAGCGACAGGACGCCGTAGTAGGTGAGCGCGGCGGCGCGGTCGGGGAGGTCGTCGTCGAGGAACTCCTTGCCGGTGCGGCGCAGCACCGCGAGCCAGGAGCGCGCGGGCAGATCGGTCGGAGCGTCCGCCTCGGCGTCGGTGTCCCGCCCGACGGGGCGGTCGGGATCGTCCGTGTCACTCGCCATGGGCCTGCTCCTGCGCCTCCTCGTCGGGCGTGAGGGCGTCGCCGCTCTCGCCTCGGCGGCGGTCCTTCTCCTCGCGGTGGCGCGGGTCCGTCTGCGCCCGCTCGAACTCGTCCAGCACGCTCTCCACGGCCGTCCGGGCCTGTGTGTCCTCGTCGTCGTGACGCTTCTCGCGAGTCATGACGCTCCCTCATAGGTCTGTGATGAATGGGGGGTTGGGTGATGCTGTGGGTACGGCTCAGATGTCACGCCGCTCCAGCGGGCGGACCGCGGGGCCCTGCACGACCTGCCCGTCCGGGTCGAACCGGGAGCCGTGGCAGGGGCACTCCCAGGCCCGCTCCGCCGCGTTGAACGCGACCAGGCAGCCCAGGTGGGTGCAGCGCGCGGACACGGCGTGCAGCTTGCCCCGTCGCCGTCGCGGTACACGGCGGTGCGTCCGTCCGATGTGCGCAGTACCGCGCCGCTGTCCGGGGGCAGCCGGTCCGCGGAGTCGACAGCCGGTGACCGCAGCCGGTCGCCGACGAAGTGGGAGGCCACCTCGGCCTGTTGCTTCAGGAGGCGCGGCGCCTCGCGCAGCACGGACCGCACCCGGCGCGGGTCGTACAGCGCCGTCCAGGCGGGCTCCTCGCGGCCCGTGATCAGGGCGGTCAGGAGCGAGCCCGCCATGATGCCGCTGCTCATCCCCCAGCCGCCGAAGCCCGTGGCCACGTACGTGTGGCGGGCCGCCGGGTGCAGCGGCCCGATGAGCGGTGTCGTGTCGCTGGGGAACGTGTCCTGCGTCGCCCAGCGGTAGCGCGGCTCGATGCCGGGGAAGTGCCGCTCGGCCCACGCGGAGAGCCGCGCGAAGCGCCGCGGTGTGTCGCCGGTGCCGGGGGAGAACTTCTCCCCGGTGACGATCAGCAGTCGCTGCCCGTCGGTGTAGCGGGCGGTCCGCACCGACCGGGTGTGGTCCGCGGGCGTGATGTACATGCCGTGCGGATCGCGGTCCGCGTCGATCGGCGCCGCCACCACCAGTTCCCTGCGGGGCGCGAGCCGCGCGAACAGCAGGGCCCGGTCGAAGAGCGGGTAGTGCGTCGCGACGACCACGTCACGGGCGGTCACCCGGGCCCCCGTGGCGGTCGTCAACCGGCACACGTCGCCCTCCTTCAGGCCGGACACCGCCGTCCGCTCGTGCAGCAGGGCGCCCCGGGCCCGCAGGTCGTCGGCGAGGCCCAGCAGGTACTTGCGCGGATGGAACTGGGCCTGACCGGTGACGCGAACGGCCCCCGCGACGTCGAACGGCAGACCCGTGTCCGTCACGAACGACGCCGGGAGCCCCGCCGCGCGCGCCGCCTCGGCCTCGGCCCGCACCGCGTCCAGGTAGTGGCCGCCGGTCGCGTACGTGTACGCGTCGGCGCGCTCCAACTCGCAGTCCGCGCCGATGAGTTCCGCGACCTCCCAGGCGTGCTCGACGGCCTCCGTCTGCGACCGCGCGTACAGCCGGGCCGCCTCGGCGCCCCGGGTGCGCCGCAGTCGCTCGTAGACCAGCGTGTGCAGCACGGACAGCTTGGCCGACGTGTGGCCGGTGACGCCCTCGGCGATCCGCCCGGCCTCCAGGACCGCCACGCTCAGCCCCGCGCGGGTCAGCTCCCACGCGGTGCTCAGCCCGGCGACGCCGGCCCCGATCACCGCGACGTCGACGGTCACGTCCTGCTCCAGCGGCGGATGGCGCGGGCCGGGAGCGGACTCGATCCAGTACGAGCCGGTGACGTGCGCGTTCTCGCTCATGCCCGCCGGGTCCCCCTGAACCTGCTGCTCACGCTTCGTTTTCCGGTACACGTACTGCCCCGTTGCGCCCGTGGGCACCGACCTGAGTCGAGGTGCCGGAGCGGGTGCCCGGGACCCGGGCGTGGTCCGTGGCCGCCGCCAGATCGTCGAGCAGCCGCGTCGTCGCCGCCGTCAGCTCGCCGAGCGCGGCCGAGGGGCCGTGGTCCGGGTCGCCGAGCAGCGCCGCGAGGGAGCGGGCCGCCTCCCGCGCCTCGCCGAGCGCCCGACCGGCGTCCCCGTGGTCCCGCGCCCCGCCGCTGCGCTCCGCGTCCGCCGCGCACGCCTCCCCGGCCGCCCGCAGCAGCGGCGCCAGGGCTACCAGGGCCCGGCCCGGCGGCGCCGCGAAGCGCGAACGCTCCACGGCGGACTCGGCGAGCGAGCGCAGCGCCGTCGCGAGGTGATCGGCGACCCGCGCCCAGGCGAGATCGCCGGGCGGCGGCTCCGGCGCCCGGCGGCGCAACCGGCGGCCCGGGTTGAACCGCAGGCCCTCCGCGGCGCGCCGCCGGGCCGCCCGCAGCCGCGCCACGGTGGAGCCGAGCCGTAGCGCCCGCGCGTGCCACTCCTCCGCGTCCGCCGCGTCGTACCCGGCGTCGATCCCGTCGGCGACGTCGCGCAAGAGCTCCGCGCAGTCCGCAGGCACCCGCGCCCGCAGTCGGCTCACGTCGCCCGTGTGCAGCGGGGGCAGCACGAACGCGTTCACGAGGACGCCGACCACCGCGCCGAGCAGCGTCTCCAGGAGCCGGTGCAGGATCTCCACGGGCGCGTAGCTGCCGTAGGCGAGGACGAACAGGGCGGCCGTCGGCGCGTACCAGCCCTGGTCGCCGAACCGTCCGTACGAGCCGAGCAGCGCCGTCAGCGGCAGCGCGATCGCCAGTGCGGCCATCACGTCCCTGGTCAGCGCCCCCGCCGCCGCGGCGATCAGGGTGGCGGCGGCCACGACCACGAACTGCTGCACCGCCGAACGTACCGAGCGGTACACCGTCCATTGGACGAGAACCACCGCGGTCCAGGGCGCGAGCAGCGCCATCGGGGCGTCCCACCACCAGCCGGCGAGCGCCCAGGCGAGCAGTGCCGCTCCCGCCGCCTTGAGCGCCTGCACGGCCGTCGCCCGTTCGGGCCCGGCGGACGTGACGGCACGGTGGGCGGAAAGGGCGACGGACCGTACCTCCCGAGCCGGGGCCGCGAGCCCCCGTGTACGCGGCATGACGCTGGCCTCCAGGGTCGGCGGGGTGATCGTGGCGGAGCCGGGTTCCCCCCTCGGCTGCGGCTGAAACACCGCAGGTCGGGAGTGGTGTGGGCAGACCCGGGTACTCGGCGGTCATGCGCGATGACCAAGCCGCCTGCGCGGCCACCGAGGAGCGTGACCCGGCCCTGCCGTCCGCGCGGGGGCCGATCTCCGCGGCCGTGCTCGGCTATCTGCGGGACGAGAGACACCTCCTGCCCGAACCCGCCCGCATCGGGGCCGCGGACCCGTTCGGCGACGACGTCCAGCTCGCCCTCTACGCCTGCTACGAGCTTCACTACCGCGGCTTCGCCGGTGTCCCCGACGCACGCGAATGGGACCACGAGCTGCTGCGCGTACGCGGAGAGCTCGAATGGCCGTTCCTGCGGGAGCTGCGCACCCACGCCACCCGCCACGCACACGCGCGCGACGCCCTCGACGAGCTCCTCGTGGAACCGGCGGACGGCGACGGCGTCAGCCACTTCCTGAGCGAGCGCGGAGAGCTGTGGCAGCTGCGCGAGTACGCCGTGCACCGCTCGCTCTACCACCTGAAGGAGGCCGATCCGCACGCCTGGGTGCTGCCGCGACTGCGCGGCCGGGCCAAGGCCGGGATGGCCGCCATCGAGTTCGACGAGTACGGCGGCGGGCGCGCCGACCGCGTCCACGCCCGCCTCTTCGCCGACCTCATGGCCGACCTGGACCTCGACACCGGCTACGGCCACTACCTGGACGCCGGGTCCGCCGAGGCCCTCGCCCTGGTCAACCTGATGTCCCTGTTCGGCCTGCACCGCTCGCTGCGCGGCGCACTCGTCGGGCACTTCGCCGCCGTCGAGATCACCTCGTCGCCCGGCTCACGGCGGCTCGCGAAGGCGCTGCGCCGCGTCGGCGCGGGCGAGCGGGCCGTCTTCTTCTACGACGAGCACGTGGAGGCCGACGCCGTGCACGAACA
Source organism: Streptomyces sp. Q6 (assembly GCF_036967205.1). Taxonomy (NCBI): domain Bacteria; kingdom Bacillati; phylum Actinomycetota; class Actinomycetes; order Kitasatosporales; family Streptomycetaceae; genus Streptomyces; species Streptomyces citrinus. The sequence goes on along the minus strand of NZ_CP146022.1, from coordinate 954,780 downwards.
GGTCGTACGGCACGAGGTCGTCGACGGGCTCCTCGACCAGGAACCGGCCCTGGACGGCGATGTCGCGTTCGGCGCCGACGCGACCGGATGGCTGGAGGACCGGTTCGCGCGGCGCCTTCGCGCGGCCTGGGACGCGGGGGAGTCGTCCCTGCGCACAGGAGGTGCGGCATGACCAGCCCGCTGCTCACCCTGCCCGGCGTCTACGCCCCGCAGCACGACACACAGCTGCTCGCCGCCGAACTGGACCGCGAACCCCTCGCGCCCGGCGCCGAGGTCCTCGACATCGGCACCGGTTCCGGCGCCGTCGCGCTCGCCGCCGCCGGACGGGGCGCGCGCGTCACGGCCGTCGACATCTCCTGGCGGGCCGTGTTCACCGCCCGGCTGAACGCCCGCCTCGCGCGGCTGCCGCTGCGCGTCCTGCGCGGCGACCTCCTCGCACCCGTCGCGGGCCGCACCTTCGACCTCGTCCTCGCCAATCCGCCGTACGTGCCCGCGCCCTCGTCGCGCCTCCCGAGCCGCGGACCGTCCCGTGCCTGGGACGCGGGCCGCGACGGGCGGCTCGTCCTGGACCGGATCTGCCACGGCGCCCCGGCCCTGCTGCGGCCGGGCGGCCGGCTGCTCCTGGTGCACTCGGCGCTGAGCGACCCCGACCGGACGCTGGAGCTCCTCCGGGGGCACGGACTGCACGCCTCGCTGATCCGGCGCCGCTGGGTCCCCTTCGGACCCGTGCTCATCGAGCGTCAACCGTGGCTGCTGGAGCAGGAGCTCCTCGAACCCGAGCAGACGCGGGAAGGGCTGGTGGTCATTCGTGCCGCACGAGCCCACTGACACCGAGCCCACGGACGGCTCGCCCACCTGGACCGAGCCCACGGACACCGAGTCCACGGACGACTCGCCCACGGACAAGGGCCTCACTGATGCCGGTGGGGCCGCCGCGAGCCGCCGCCGCGTCACGCGCATCACGGCCCGACGCGACGACGGGCCCCTCCTGGTGGAGGGACCCGTGGAGATCACCCTGGACGACGGCACCACCGTGTCCTCGGACCGCTTCCTGGTCGCCGTCTGCACCTGCCGTCGCAGCCGCCGCTACCCGTGGTGCGACGCGAGCCACCGCCGGGTACGGCGCCAGGACTGACGAACCTGGCGCACGCCCCCGGGCTCAGTCCGCGAACGGGCTCTCGTCCAGGCGCCGCAGCAGATCCGCCGGGTCGCGGAACAGCGCCCGCGCCCCGGCATCCCGCAGCGCCTCCTCCGGGATGCCGCCGCACAGCAGGCCCACGGGGACGACCCCGGCCCGTGCGGCGGCTTGCATGTCCCACACCGTGTCGCCCACGAACACCGCCCGCTCCGCCGGTACCTCCGCCAGCTCCAGGGCCTGCTCCACCGGATCGGGAGCGGGCTTGCCCGCGTCGACGTCGTCCGCGCTCGCCGTTCCCGCGATCACGTCGTCGGCGTCGATCGCCCGGCGCAGCGCGCCCAGCTCGGCGCCGCCCGCCGACGTGGCGAGCACGATCCGCCGCCCCCGTCCGGCGAGCGTCCGCAGCAGCTCGCCCGCCGACTCGAACGCGGGCAGCCGTTCGAAGTACGTCCCGTACAGCGTCTTGTGCGCGGCGCTGATCGAGGCGTCGGCGTCCCGGTCGCGGTCCTCACCGAGGAGGTGGGCGATCAGATCGTCGCCGCCGAGCCCCACCGAGCGGTGGATGTCGTGCATGTCCACCCGGTGACCGGCCTGCCGGAACGCCTCCCACCAGGCCGTCACATGGAGATGGTTCGTGTCGACGAGCGTGCCGTCGACGTCGAAGAGCGCGGCTCGCGCCGTCTCCCGCTGGTTCTCATCACGGTCGGTCACCGTCTGCTCCTCACGTACGGATCTCCACGAGTACCCCGTACGGCTCGTGGAAACCGCGCATGAACAGGCCCGATGCCGGTACCCGCCCCTCATGGATCACACCGCCGCCCCCGTCCTCGAAGCCCTCGACGCCTACCGGTCGCACGGCCGTCTGGCCTTCACGCCGCCCGGTCACAAGCAGGCCAGGGGCGCCGACGAACAGGCCAGGAGGGTCCTGGGGGACGCCGTCTTCCACTCCGACGTCCTCGCCTCCGGCGGCCTCGACGATCGCCGCACCCGCGGGCACATCCTGGAGCGCGCGGAGGAGCTGATGGCGGACGCGGTCCACGCCGACCACACGTTCTTCACCACGTGCGGCAGCTCCCTGTCGGTGAAGGCCGCGATGCTGTCCGTCGCGGGACCCCACGAGCAGTTCCTCATCGGGCGCGACGCCCACAAGTCCGTGGTGAGCGGGCTGATCCTCTGCGGCATCGACCCCGTCTGGGTCGACCCGCAGTGGGACGCCGAGCGAGGGCTCGCGCACCCGCCGTCCGTCCAGGCGTACGAGGAGGCTTTCGAGCGGCATCCGCGGGCGCGCGGCGCGCTCGTCACCAGCCCGACGCCGTACGGCACCGCCGCCGACCTGGCCGCCCTCGCCGATGTCTGCCACGCGCGCGGCCTTCCGCTCATCGTCGACGAGGCGTGGGGCGCGCACCTGCCGTTCCACCCCGATCTGCCGGCCTGGGCGATGGACGCGGGGGCCGACGTCTGCGTGACCAGCATCCACAAGATGGGCAGCGGCCTCGAACAGGGCTCGGTGTTCCATCTGCGCGGCGACCTCATCGACCCGGCCACCCTCACCTCCCGCGCCGACCTGCTCGGCACCACCAGCCCGTCCGTCCTCATCTACGCCGGACTCGACGGCTGGCGCCGCCAGATGCGGCTCCACGGGCACGAACTCCTCGACGCGGCCCTCGACCTGGCGTACGACGCCCGCAGGGCGATCGAGAAGATCCCCGGCCTGCACGTGTACGGCACCGAGGAGCTCACCGGCCACGGGCGGGCCGCCGCCCTCGACCCGCTGCCGATCACCATCGACGTCCGCGACCTCGGCACCACCGGGTACCGCGTCGCCGACTGGCTGCGCGCCCGCCGCTCGCTCGACGTGCACATCGCCGACCACCGCAGGATCGTCGCCCAACTCACCCACGCCGACTCGGCGGCGACGGTGGCGGCGCTCCTCGACGGGCTGCGCGACGTCGTCGCCCACCGCGACGAACTGCGCGACGCCCCCACGGTGGCCGTCCCCGAGCCCGCCGACCTGCGCCTGGAACAGGCCATGCTGCCCCGCGACGCCTACTTCGGCCCGGTGGAACAGGTGCCCCTCGACCGGTCACCGGGCCGCATCGCGGCGGAGATGGCCACGCCCTACCCGCCCGGCATCCCGACGGTCCTCCCGGGGGAACGCATCAACGAACCCGTCGCGGAGTACCTGCGCACCGGGATCGCGGCGGGCATGAACATCCCGGACGTGGCCGACACCTCACTGCGTACGATCCGCGTGGTCGCGGAGGAGGCCTGAGCGCCGCCCTCCAGGAGCGGCGCTCAGGGGCGCGACCTCCTAGCGGGCGAAGTTCGCCGCGATCCGCTGCTGGATGTAGTCGGCGGCCGTGATCGGGGGATAGCGCCGCTGCGGGCCCTCGATCACCACGTCACGGTCGGCCTGCGCGAAGAACGCGATGCTGTAGCGGGCCGAGCGGTCGTCGTCCGGGCCCGGTGACTTCACCCGGTGGAAGTTCGAGGGCAGCCGGTCGTCGCTCCAGCGCGTCAGCATGTCCCCGATGTTGCAGGTGATGACGGTGTCGGCCGGCTCCACCGGGGTCCACTCCTGTGCCTCGGCCTCCTTGCCGGGGCACACCTGCAACCCGCCCTGCCCGTCCCGCTGGAACAGCAGCGTCAGGCAGTCGAAGTCGGTGTGCGCGCCCGCCCGCCAGATGTCCGCGGGGATCACCGCGTCGTCCGGCACCGCGAAGTAGTGCAGCATCCGCAGCGTCGACTGGTACTGCGGGCTCGCCGGGTCGTGGGCCCGCCCGAAGAACCCCTGCGGCAGCCCCAACTCGCTCGCGAAGCAGTCCAGTACGCGCATCGCGAGATCGCGGCACCGCGCCTCGAACGCGAGCGTGCGCTCCCGGAACCCGGGCAGCGCGTCGTCCGGCCACAGACCGTCCATGTGCGGCCGGGTGACCTGGTACGACTCCTTCTGGTCCGGCGTCCCGATCGACGGGCGGACCTGGGTCATGGACTCCCAGCCCGAGTTGAGGCCCTTCTTCAGGGCGTGTCGCGCCTTGGCCTCCTCGGGCAGGGCGAAGAAGCGGGCGGCGTCCGCGAACGCGCCGTCCACGAAGGGGAGTTCGATGCCGTGGTTCACCAGCTGGAAGAAGCCGATGTCGGTCGCGGCGGCCCACAGCTCCTCGGTGATCTCGGCCTTGCGGTGCTCGAAGTCGGTGAGGTCGATCCTGCGGATCTCCCGGGCGGAGGTCTCCGTCCCGGCCCCGCCCATGCGGGTCTCCTTGTCCAACTCGGCCAGCTCGTACGTCGTGTCGGTCATCGCGGCTGTCGCTCCTCGAAGCGCCTCGGGTGTCCTGACGGGATGCAGTCACCGCCCCTGCGATCCCCACCGCGGACGCTCAGAGGTCCGCGGGGCACGGTCACGGCGGGCCCTCCTGCGGGCCCGGCGCCGTGGGCTGGCGCGGGCCCCGGTGATCTCCGGGGACCCGCACGCGATGCGTCCAGCCTGCCCGGCGTGTGTTACCTCCGGGGATCACGGTGTTACGCGGCCGTAAAGGCCAGCCCGGCGCTCAACTCCTTCGAGGACAGCCGCACATGCTCGCCGTCGCGCACCAGGACCTCCCCGCCGACCATGACCGCCGCCACGGTCCTGCTGCCCGCGCACGTCAGCAGCGTCGCCCCCGGATCCCGTACGGGAAGCACCGCGTAGTCCCGGTCGAAGCGGTGCAGCACCAGGTCCGCCTGCATGCCCGCCTGGACGCCGGCCGGGCGCTCCTCCAGGCCGAGCACCCGGTTCGCGCCGTTCGCGGCGAGCGCGAACATCTCCGGGAAGCCGAACAGATCGGCCTTGCGGTGCGCCGCCCGCTGGAGGTACGCGCCGATGCGCAGCGCCTCCAGGATGTCCTGGGTGTCGTTGCTGGCCGCGCCGTCCACCCCGAGCCCCACCGGCAGCCCCGCGGCGAGCATCTGCGGCACCGGGGCGATCCCGCTGCCGAGCCGCATGTTGCTGAGCGGGTTGTACGAGACGCCCACGCCGTGCCGGGCGAGGGTGGCCCGCCCCGCCGCGTCCAGCTCGACGCAGTGCACGGCGAGCAGCCGGTCCCACAGGAACCCGGCCCGCTCCAGGTACTCCACCGCGCCGACCCCGGCGTGCTCGCGGCACATCGCGTCGTCCGTCGTCGTCTCCAACAGGTGCAGGGAGACCGGGAGTTCGCGTGCGTCGGCGTACGCGCGCACCTCCGCCATGCCCTCCGGGGTCAGGCACCGCGGGTTGGGCACGGCGAGCCCCAGGGACACCCGGCTGCCGTGCGCGGCGGCGATCAGGTCGTCGGTGTGCGCGAGGGCCTCCTTCACCGGCTGCATCAGGCGCGGGTCGAACCCCCACCGGCGGCTGCCGTCGGCGCGGTCGGCGACGCCCCGGCCGAGGACGGCCCGCACCCCGCTGTCCCGCAGCGCCCGCAGCACCGCGTCGTGCACCTCGGGCGACGGGTGCGGCCACATGTGCTCGACGAGTGTCGTGGTGCCGCTGCGCAGCGCCTCCGCCGCGGCCGCCGCCGCCGTCGCGTACGCGCGCTCCGGTGTGAGCCGCGCCGCCTCGTCGCCGACGGCGCTCAGCCACGCGAGCAGCGGAAGCCCTTCGCCGATGCCGCGCAGCCCCGACTGGAAGAGGTGCGTGTGCGTGTTCACGAGACCGGGGGTGAGGTGCCCGCCGGAGCCGTCCAACACGCGCTCCCCGTATGGGAGTTCCCCGTGCGGAACCAGTGCCGTGACGCGTCCGCCGGACAGGTGGACGTCCGTTCCCTCGCGCCAGGTGCCGTCGCTGTAGACGGTGACGTCGGTGATCGTGTCGACGCTCATCCGGACACGTCCTTTCGCGAACGGCGCGGCGCCGTGTGGTGGAACAGCAGGTTCAGGGTGAACGCGACGATGCCGGTGACGGCGATCCCGCTGTCCAGGACCGTGCGCGCGAACGAGGGCAGCGGCGCGTAGAACTCCGGCGCGCCGACCGGGATCATGCCGAGCCCGAAGGCCAGCGCGACCGTCAGCAGATCGCGGGCGTCGGTGAGATCGGCGCGCGCCAGGATCCGCAGCCCGACGGCGCCGACCATGCCGAACATCACCAGCGACACCCCGCCGAGCACCGGGCCCGGCACCGCGGCGACAGCCGCGCCGAGCACCGGCACGAACGCCAGCACCACCATCAACACCCCGGACAGGGCGACGACATGGCGGCTGCGCACCCGCGTCACGCTGACCAGCCCCACCGACTGCCCGAACGTCACGATGGGGAACGAGGCGAGCGCCCCGGACACCACGGTCGCCGCCCCGTCCGCGCGCAGCGCCCGTACGACGGTCGGCGCGTCGTCGCCGCGCCCCACGATCTGTCCGACGGCGAGGGTGTCGCCCACGGACTCCACCATGTTCACCAACTGCACGACGAGCATCGCGACGATCGCCGGCACGACGAACGTGGGCGCCCCGAACGCGGTCGGGTCCGGCGCCGTCACCGCCTTGGCCTCCGTGACCCCCGACCCGTCGAACAGGCCCAGGGGCAGGGCGAGCAGGGTCCCCGCGGCCATCGCCACGAGCACCGAGAAGCGGGCGATCGCGGGCGGCGCCAGCCGCTCGACGAGCACGACGAGCAGCACGGTCGCCGCGGCGAGGGCGAGCCCCGTCCGCCGCTGCCGCCCTGCCCGCCCGTCACCAGGCCGGCCGCCGACGGGACCAGCGAGAACCCGATCACGGCGATCACGGTCCCGGTCACCAGCGGCGGGAACAGGTGCAGCCACCGCCCGAACCACGGCGCGACCGCCACCGTCACCAGGCCCGACACGATCGTGGCCCCGAACACCGCGGCGAGCCCGTGCTCCGCGCCGATGAGGATGGCCGGCGTGATCGCGGTGAACGTCGATCCCATGACGATCGGCAGCCGCGCCCCGAACCACTTGAAGCCCATCGACTGAAGGATCGTCGCGAGACCGCTGACCAGCAGGTTCGCGCTGATCAGCAAGCGGATGCGGTCCTCGGGCAGATGGAGCGCGGTGCCCACGAGCAGCGGCATCGTGGCCATGCCGGCATAGGCGACGAGCAGATGTTGAAGGCTCAGCGGCACGAGTCGGCGCAGCGGCGGCCGTACGTCGACGGGGTGCGGGTCCGGCGCGGGCGCGACGGCATGGGTGACGACAGCCATCGTTCCTCCCTGAAGCTCGGTGGAAAGACGGCTGGTTAGCGCCGGGTCGTCGGGTCAACAGGCAACGGCCCCGCACACACCGGCCGTTGCAGCCATGACCGGTGTGTGGGTGACCGTAGAGACGCGGTGTTTCCGCCGCGTTGCGCGCAGGAAACCGCGCGGGAACCCGGGGGCCGGGCCCTACTTCTTCAGCGTCTGGTTGAAGCGCAGCATGTTCCCCGACGGGTCGCGGAACGCGCAGTCCCGGACGCCGTACGGCTGGTCCATCGGCTCCTGGAGGACCTCGCCGCCCGCGCCGCTGATCCGCTCGAAGGCCGCGTCGACGTCGTCCGTGGTGAAGATGACGCCCCGCAGCAGCCCCTTCGCCATCAGCTCGGCCATGGTCCGACGGTCGTCCGGCGACGCGTTCGGATCGGCGAGCGGCGGTTCGAGGACGATGTTCACGTCCGGCTGCTCGGGCGAGCCGACCGTCACCCAGCGCATGCCCTCGAACCCGACGTCGTTGCGGACCTCGAAGCCGAGCACGTCCCGGTAGAAGGCGAGCGCCTTGTCGTGGTCGTCGACGGCGATGAAGCACGTGGAAAGGTTGATGTCCATGCCGCCCACGCTACGGGCGGCGGACGGCACGCGCTTCTCAGTTCCTGACCGGTCGCGTATGGATTTTCGCGATGCAGGCGGGGATCGGCGCGCCGTCCGCGTGGTCGCGGGCCCGGTAGGCGCTCGGACTCTCCCCGACGAGCTCGGTGAACCGCGAGCTGAACGACCCCAGCGACGTACAACCGACCGCGAAACAGACCTCCGTCACCGTGAGATCGCCCCGGCGCAGCAGCGCCTTCGCCCGCTCGATGCGGCGCGTCATCAGATACGCGTACGGGGTCTCGCCGTACGCGGTGCGGAAGCTGCGGTGGAAGTGGCCCGGAGACATCAGCGCGTCCCGCGCGAGGGCGGGCACGTCGAGCGGCTCGGCGTAGTCGCGGTCCATGCGGTCACGGGCGCGCCGCAGCCGGACGAGGTCGTCGAGGTCCTGCCGCTTTCCCTGGCCAGTCACTTCTCCAGAATCCCACACGCGGGACCGCATCGATCAGGATTCGAGAAGCCCGCGCCGAAGGGCCGCGCCTAGCGTGGCGGCCATGGACACCCACGGCACCGACCTCACCATCCACTGGACCTTCCTCCCGCACGACGACCCGGAGGCGTCGCTCGGCTTCTACCGCGACGTCCTCGGCTTCGAGATCCGCAAGGACGTCGGCTCCGGCGCGATGCGCTGGATCACCGTAGGACCCGCCGGGCAGCCGGGGACGTCGATCGTCCTGGAGCCGCCGGCCCTGGACCCCGGCATCACCGACGACGAGCGCCGCACCATCGTCGAGATGATGGCCAAGGGCAGCTACGCCCGTCTCGTCCTCGCCACCCCCGACCTCGACGCCACCTTCGCCCGGATCGAGGCGGCCGGCGCCGACGTCGTCCAGAAGCCGACCGAGCAGTCGTACGGCATCCGCGACTGCGCCTTCCGCGACCCCGCCGGCAACCTCATCCGCATCAACGAGGCCGCCTGACGCCGCCGGGCGCGGGCACGCCGGGGCGATTCCGCCGTGCCCGCGCCGACGCACCGCAACCCGGCGATACTGCTGCGTGAGCCCGACGCGCCCGACAGATGGAGACGAGACCAGCATGGCCAAGAGGACGACCCGGCCCTCGCCCGAGGCGCACGCCGCCGACAGCCACGACATGATCAGCGTGCACGGCGCGCGCGAGAACAACCTCAAAGACGTCAGCATCGAGATCCCCAAGCGGCGCCTGACCGTCTTCACCGGGGTCTCGGGATCCGGCAAGAGCTCGCTCGTCTTCGACACCATCGCCGCCGAGTCGCAGCGTCTGATCAACGAGACGTACAGCGCCTTCGTGCAGGGCTTCATGCCGACGCTCGCACGCCCCGAGGTCGACGTCCTCGACGGTCTGACCACCGCGATCACCGTCGACCAGCAGCGGATGGGCGCCGACGCGCGCTCCACCGTCGGCACCGCCACCGACGCCAACGCGATGCTCCGCATCCTCTTCAGCCGCCTCGGCAAGCCGTACATCGGCCCGCCCAGCGCCTTCGCCTTCAACGTCGCCTCGGTCAGCGGCGCCGGCGCGATCACCGTCGACCGCGGCGACGGCAAGTCGCGCGCCGAGAAGCGGACCTTCAGCCGCACCGGCGGCATGTGCCCGCGCTGCGAGGGCCGCGGCGCCGTCACCGACTTCGACCTGACGCAGCTCTACGACGACACGAAGTCGCTCAGCGAGGGCGCGCTCACCGTCCCCGGCTACAGCGTCGACGGCTGGTACGGGCGGATCTTCCGCGGCTGCGGCTTCTTCGACCCGGACAAGCCGATCCGCAAGTTCACCAAGCGTGAGCTCCAGGCACTCCTCTACAAGGAACCCACCAAGATCAAGGTCGAGGGCATCAACCTCACCTACGAGGGCCTGATCCCCAAGATCCAGAAGTCGATGCTCTCCAAGGACGTCGACGCGCTCCAGCCGCATGTGCGCGCCTTCGTCGAGCGCGTGGTCACCTTCACCACCTGCCCCGAGTGCGAGGGGACCCGGCTGAGCGAGGGCGCCCGCTCGTCGAAGATCAAGAAGATCAGCATCGCCGACGCCTGCGCCCTGCAGATCAGCGACCTCGCCGAGTGGGTGCGAGGGCTCGACGAGCCCTCGGTCGCGCCCCTCCTGACGAGCCTGGTCGACACCCTCGACTCGTTCGTCGAGATCGGCCTCGGCTACCTCTCCCTGGAGCGCCCCTCGGGCACCCTGTCCGGCGGCGAGGCCCAGCGCGTCAAGATGATCCGCCACCTCGGCTCCTCGCTCACCGACGTCACGTACGTCTTCGACGAGCCGACGACCGGGCTGCACCCGCACGACATCCAGCGCATGAACAACCTGCTGCTCCGCCTGCGCGACAAGGGCAACACCGTCCTCGTCGTCGAGCACAAGCCGGAGACGATCGCGATCGCCGACCACGTCGTCGACCTCGGCCCCGGCGCCGGAGCGGCGGGCGGCAGCGTCTGCTTCGAGGGGACCGTGGAGGGGCTGCGCACCAGCGGCACCGTCACCGGCCGCCACTTCGACGACCGGGCCTCCCTCAAGGAATCCGTGCGTACGTCCTCGGAGGCGCTGGAGATCCGCGGCGCGAGCACCCACAACCTGCGCGACGTCGACGTCGACATCCCGCTCGGCGTGCTCTGCGTCGTCACCGGTGTCGCCGGCTCCGGCAAGAGCTCGCTCGTGCACGGATCGATCCCGGCCGGCGCCGACGTCGTCTCCGTCGACCAGGGCGCGATCCGCGGCTCCCGGCGCAGCAACCCGGCCACCTACACCGGGCTGCTCGACCCCATCCGCAAGGCGTTCGCCAAGGCCAACGGCGTCAAGCCCGCCCTGTTCAGCGCCAACTCCGAGGGCGCCTGCCCCACCTGCAAGGGCGCCGGCGTCGTCTACACCGACCTCGGCATGATGGCGGGCACCTCCACGACCTGCGAGGACTGCGAGGGCAAGCGGTTCGACGCGTCGGTGCTGGAGTACCACTTCGGCGGCCGCGACATCAGCGAGGTCCTCGCGATGTCGGTGGCCGAGGCCGAGGAGTTCTTCGGCGCCGGTGACGCCCGCACCCCGGCCGCGCACAAGATCCTGGAGCGGCTCGCCGACGTCGGCCTCGGCTACCTCACTCTCGGCCAGCCGCTGACCACCCTCTCCGGCGGCGAGCGCCAACGCCTCAAGCTGGCCACGCACATGGGCGAGAAGGGCGGTGTCTACGTCCTCGACGAGCCGACCGCAGGGCTCCATCTGGCCGACGTGGAACAGCTGTTGGGGCTGCTCGACCGGCTCGTCGACGCCGGGAAGTCGGTCATCGTGGTCGAGCACCACCAGGCCGTCATGGCGCACGCCGACTGGATCATCGACCTCGGTCCCGGCGCCGGTCACGACGGCGGACAGATCGTCTTCGAGGGCACCCCCGCCGACCTGGTCGCCGACCGCTCGACCCTGACCGGACAGCACCTGGCCGCCTACGTCGGCGCGTGAACCACCGCTGAGCGGACCCCGCGCGGCGGGGTCCGCTCACACCGGCAGCAGCCGGCCCACCAGCGCGCTCAACTGCCGTGCGTTGCGGCACTCGTACATCTCGACGACGTCCCCGTACAGACCGGCCGCCGAATCCCCGGTGTCCCACTGGCCGCGGGACTCCGGGTTGAGCCAGTGCACCCGGCGGGCCTGGCGGGCGATGCGGCGCAGCGCCGGCAGGTTCGGGTCCTGCTGGTTGTTGCGGGCGTCGCCCAGGACGAACACCGTCGTACGCGGGCCGACCGCCGCGTCGTACCGCTCGACGAACTCGCCGAGCGCCGTGCCGTAGTCGCTGCTCCCGTGCCAGCCGGTGATCGCGGCCTCCTCGGTGATCCGCCCGCCGAGGCCCTCCGGGTCGGCGGTGCCGCGCGCGATGAGGTCGGTCACCTCGTCGATCCGGTTGACGAAGGCGAAGACGCGGACCTTGCTGAACTGGTCGTGCAGCGCCTGGACGAGCAGCATCGTGAAGTTCGCGAAGCCCGCCACCGAGCCCGACACGTCACACAGCAGCACCAGTTCGGGCCGGGCCGGGCGACGCCTGCGCAGCACCGGGCGCATCGGGACACCACCCGTCGACAGCGAGCCGCGCAGGGTGCGCCGCAGGTCGATCTGCCCGCGGGCGGCGCGGCGCCTGCGGGCCGCGAGGCGAGTGGCGAGCTTGCGCGCCAGGGGTGCACGGTCCTGCGCAGCTCGGCCAGTTGCTCCTTGCCCGCGTACAGGAAGAGCGTCCGGTCCGGGGTCTGCACGGGCATCCGCCGGGCGATCTCGTCCCGGCCGCGCGCCTCGGCGACCCGGCGCCGCGCCTCACCGCGCACCTGCTCGCGGAACTCCTCGATGCGCCGCCGGATCTCGTCGGCCTCGATGCGGTCGGTGAACGCCCCCGCCTGGCCGCCGCCCGCCCGGATCCCCGCCATGATCCGGGCGAGGAGCGTCTGCGGGCGCAGCCGGTCCAGGGTCTGCTGCGACGACCAGCCGTTCGCGTCGTAGCCGCCGAGTCCGTCGACGGCCTCGGCCGCCAACCGGGCCATGGCCGCGCGGTCACCCGCGGCCAGCGCGTCGGCGAGGCGCTCGCGCAGATCGTCGCGGTCGACATCGCCCCCGGGGAGTCCGGGGCCCCGATGCCGCGCGGGAAGTACAGCTCGAAGACCGGGTCGAAGACGGGCCGCTGCCCCTGGTCGTGCAGGAGCGCCGCGGCCAGCCCTCGCGCAGGTGCTCACGGTGGTCGAGGCCGAGGGCGGCCACCGCCCGCGCGGCGTCCACGCTCTCGCCCGTGCCGATCCGGATGCCGTGCGCGCGCAGCGCCCGCACCAGGGACGTGACCCGGTCCGCCGTGTTCACACGGCGTCCAGATCGAGCTTGGCCGCGGCCTTGTTCACGTCCTCCTGGTGCTTGAGGACGACGCCGAGCGACGCCCGTACGACCTCCTCGTCGAGCTGGTCCGCGCCCAGCGCGAGCAGCGTCCGCGCCCAGTCGACCGTCTCCGCGACCGACGGCGCCTTGCGCAGGTCCATCGCGCGCAGCGCGCCCACCACCCGGACCAGGGACTGCGCGAGCACCGCGTCGAGCTCCGGCACCTTCAGGGCGACGATGCGCCGCTCCAGCTCCTCGTCGGGGAAGTCGATGTGCAGGAACAGACAGCGGCGGCGCAGCGCCTCCGACAGCTCACGGCTCGCGTTCGACGTCAGCACGACGAACGGGCGGCGCGTCGCCTCGATCGTCCCCAGCTCGGGCACCGTGACCTGGAAGTCGGACAGCACTTCGAGGAGGAGCCCCTCCACCTCCACGTCGGCCTTGTCCATCTCGTCGATGAGCAGGACCTTCGCGTCGGCGCCCCGGATCGCCTCCAGCAGCGGCCGGGTCAGCAGGAACTCCTCGCTGAAGATGTCCGTGCGCGTCTGGTCCCACGTCTCGTCGCGGCCCGCCGTGATCCGCAGCAGCTGCTTGGCGTGGTTCCACTCGTACAGCGCGCGGCTCTCGTCGACGCCCTCGTAGCACTGGAGGCGGATGAGGCGCGCGTCGCTGATCGCGGCGACGGCCTTCGCCAGCTCCGTCTTGCCGACGCCCGCCGGGCCCTCGACGAGCAGCGGCTTGCCGAGCCGGGCGGCCAGGAAGACGGTGGTCGCCACCGCGGGCGAGGCCAGATAGCCGGTGCCGGCCAGGCGTGCGGTGACATCGTCCACGGAAGTGAACAACAGGGCCTCCAGCTCGGTGCGTCGCGAAGACTCCAGCTGATCAGCCCGGTACGGACGCCAGCAAGGGCCCCGGGCCGTTCATGGCGAACGTCACGTGCCGCGGGCCGCTCACGGGGCGCTGCCCGCGAGGCGCAAGGTGGGGGAGGAGTCGGGCGGCAGCTCGTGGGCTCCACGCCACCACTGCGTGTCCCCCTCGATGCGGCGCAACAGGATGCCCTCGCGGATCGCCCAGGGGCACACCGTCAGCTCGCGGATGCCCATCAGCTTCATCGCCGTGTGCCCCACGAGGGCTCCCGCGAGGGACTGGGACGCCCGGGGCGCGGAGATGCCGGGGAGTTCCGCGCGGCGCTCCGTCGGCAGCACCGACAGGTCGGCTATCGCCGTACGCAGTGCCCCGCGGCTCAACCGCCGTGGCACGAACGGGCCGTGGCGTCCCGGCGGGGCCCCGCAGAGCCGGGCCAGCTGGGTGAACGTGCGCGAGGTGGCCGCCGCCGTCAGTGGCCCCTCCCAGCGGATCCGGGCCGCGACGTCCCGCAGTTGGTGGCGCACGTGACGGCGCACGGCCTTCAGCTGGTCATCGGTGGGCGGATCGCAGTCCCGCAGGTGCTCCCGCGTCAGCCGGGCCGCGCCGAGCGGCAGCGAGATCGCGAAGTCCGGCAACCGGCCGCGGCCGAAGGCCACTTCGAGCGAACCGCCGCCGATGTCCAGGACGCCGAGGGGCCCCGCCCGCCAGCCCATCCAGCGGCGCGCGGCGAGGAACGTCAGCTCGGCCTCCACCTCGCCGGGCAGGATCCGCAGCCGTACGCCCGTGCCGTCCTCGACGGCCTTCAGGACCTCGTCGCAGTTGGGCGCGTCCCGCACGATGGCCGTGGCGAAGGCGAACGGCTCGTCGCTACCCCACCGTTCGGCCTCGGCGAACGCCGCCGTGACCGCTTCGACGATCCGGTCCACCGCCCGCGGGCCCAGTCTTCTGTCCCCCTCGACCTCCTCGGCGAGACGCAATCGGCGCTTGGCCGTGTGCACCGGGAGCGGAGCGCCGTCCCGCGCGTCCGCGATCGCGAGCCGTACCGTGTTCGACCCGACATCCACCACACTGATTCGCATGATCGTCCGAGTACCCGAACGAGGGGTCGTCAAAGCCTCGCGGGGCGACGGCCGGGCCTCACGAAGACGGAGCTGATCGTTCCAGCCAGTCGCACGCGGCCCGCGCCGTGAACTCCTCCTGACCCCCCTTGAACAGCAGGTCCGCCGTGGTGAACGACGGGTCGTCCGCCTGCGCCGCCACGTACGGCACCGCGATGCAGCGCATGCCCGCCGCGTGCGCGGCGGCCGCACCGGGCGCCGCGTCCTCCAGCACCACACAGTGCGACGCGGGGCGGCCCAGGCGCCGCGCCGCCTCCAGGAACACGTCCGGCGCGGGCTTGCCGTGGTCGACCTCGTCCGCGGACACGTACAGCGGCAGCTTCGCCAGGAGCCCGGTGCCGCCGAGGATCGCCTCGATGGCCCGCGGCGACGAACCCGACGCGACGATCATCGGTACACCCGCCGCGTGCAGACGGTCGACGAACAGTCCCATCTGCGGAAAGACATGCGTGTCGACGCGCGCGATGTCGAGATAGCGCGTGTTGAGGTCGTCGAGCATCTCGGTGTCCGGCGCGTCGATCCCGTACCGCCGCTTCCACAGCCCGATCGTCTCCTGCGTGGAGATCCCGACGTACGCCTCGTTGTCGGCCCAGGTGTAGTCGGTGACGCCGTAGCGGCCGAGGGTGCCCAGGGTCGCCTTGTAGTAGTTGGGCTCGCTGTCGACGAGGGTGCCGTCGAGGTCGAAGACGACCGCGGTGTCGCCGAAGTGGTGGGAGAGGTCGCTCATGCCTTCCAGCATGCAGGAACCGGAGCCGCGACGATCACCTGCGGTCCTGCGCCGCCGCCCGCCCGATCGCCTCGACCAGCGGCAGCAGGCGGTGCGGGACCCGCTCGCGCAGGGCCACCTCGGTGCGGGTGCGGACCACGCCGGGCACCCGGTTGAGCTGCTGGACGACGTCCTCCAGATGCCCCGCGTCCCGGGCCGCCACCCGGGCGAGCAGGTCGCCGCCGCCGGTGATGGAGTGCGCCTCGATGATCTCCGGTACCCCCGCGAGGGCGTCCGCGACGTCGCCCAGGTGGCCCTGGGTCACCTCGATGTGCACGAACGCCAGGACCGGATGACCGAGCGCCGCGGGCGACAGGGACGGGGCGACGCCCGTGATCACCCCGTCGCGTTCGAGACGGTCGAGCCGCGCCTGGAGCGTGCCCCGGGCGACGCCGAGGATGCGGGCGTACTCGCGGACGCTGGTGCGCGGCTGCTCCAGGAGGAGCCGCAGGATGCGGGTGTCGAGCTGGTCCACGGCCATGGTCGGCGGCCCCTTTCGACGGCGCTGCTCGCGGGAGCGTGATCATGGCGACTGTACCAATGGCTCAGTGGCCGCCGCCGGTCGTGGCCGTCGTGGCCAGGATCGGGGCGAGCTGCGCGGCCAGCGTCGCGGCGTTCGGGTCGACGCTGCCGTCGAAGAGCGCGGAGCCGACCGTGAAGGCGTCCGCTCCGGCGGCGGCGAGCGCCTCGATCTGCGCCGGCCCCGTGATGCCGCCCGCGACGACGAGCCGCCCGGCCGTCGCCGCCCGCGCCGCGCGGACCAGGGCGAGCGGATCGTCGCCGGTGGTCCGGTAGGCGAGCAGGTCGACACCGGCGCACCCCGCCGCCTCGGCCCGGCGGCAGTCTGCGGCGATCTTCCCGGGTGTGCCGCCGAGGCGGGTGGGGTGCCCGATCGGATCGCCGACGAAGGGGAGGTAGGCGATCTCCGAGCCGTCCAGGAGCGGGAGGGTCTCCTCCACCCAGGTGCCGCCCATGAGCCGGTCCACGCCGAGATCGACCGCGGCGCGCGCGGAGTCGAGCGCGGCCTCGCGCCCCGTGCTGACGACCTCCAGATAGCTGGTCGCCCCCAAGTCGCCGATACGGGAGGCCAGTTCCTTCAGCGTCGCGTGGTCGACGCCGATGTCCTTGAAGCCGATGTGGCGGACGCCGGCGTCCGCGACGGCGTCGAGGGCCCGCAGACAGTCCGAGACGGTGCGGTCGGCGCGGGTGAGCATGAGGATGAAGTCCATGGGATGCCTCCGTGTGCCGTGGTGTGCTTTCAGCGGGGGGTCGTCAGCGCGTCGGCGTGGCGCAGCGCCGTGAGGAGGCTCGTGTGGTCGGCGACGCCGCGGCCCGCGAGGTCGAACGCGGTGCCGTGGTCGACGCTCGTGCGCACGAACGGCAGCCCGATGGTGATGTTCACGCCGTGCTCGATGCCCAGGTACTTGACCGGGATGAGCCCCTGGTCGTGGTACTGGGCGACGACCACGTCGAACTCCCCGGCGCGGGCCCGCATGAACACGGTGTCCGCGGGCCACGGCCCGCTCGCGTCGATGCCCTCGGCGCGTGCCGCCCGTACGGCGGGGGCGATGACGTCCAGGTCCTCGCGGCCGAAGAGCCCGTTCTCGCCCGCGTGCGGATTCAGCCCGGCCACGGCGATGCGCGGCGCGGTCTGCCCCGAGCGCCGCAGCGTGCGGTGGGTGAGTCGGATGACGTCGCGTACGCGCTCGACGGTGAGCGCGTCCAGCGCCGACCGCAGCGACTGATGCACCGTCACCAGGACGATCCGCAGCTCGTCGTTGGCCATCATCATCGCGTAGTCGCCGGTTCCGGACAGCTCGGCGAGGATCTCCGTGTGCCCGGGGTGGCCGATCCCGGCGAGACGCAGTGCCTCCTTGTTGATCGGGGCGGTGACCAGCGCACGCGTCTCACCGGCGAGGGTCAGCTCGACACCGCGACGGATGTACGCGTACGAGGCGGCGCCGGCACGGGCGTCCACCTCGCCCCACCGCACGTCGGGCCGCAACCGCGTCTCGGCCACGACGTCGACGTCCTCGGGGAGGCGGACACCGGTCGACGCGGTCGCGCGGGCCAGGACGCCCGGGTCGCCGATCACGGTCACGGGCACCGTCCGCGAAGGATCGGCGCAGGCCTTCACCACGATCTCGGGTCCGATGCCCGCGGGGTCGCCCAGGGTGAGCGCGAGCGGCTTCACGCGGCACCGTCCGGCACGGCGGTCGTCAGGGCGCGGCACAGCCGCGCCAGCGTCCCGTCGTCGCCGAAGCCGCCCGCCTTGATGACCAGCGGGATGCGCGGGGAGCCGGTCAAGAGGCCCTGGGCGACCCCGGGTTCGGGCTCGGCGAGCAGGTCGAATCCGTCGGCGCCGAGCGCGGCGAGCACGGCCGCCGCGGTCTCGCCTCCGGTCAGCACGAGAGCGTCGGCCGTGCCGCCGGTGACGTGGGCGCGGACCTGCTCGGCGAGCCCCGGCAGCAGGCCGCCCGGATCCCGCCGGTCGTCCGGGGTGTGCACCACGCGGACGTACGGGGCGGCCTCGCGGAGCGCGGCGAGCTGACGGCGCGAGGCCGGGTGGGCGCTGCCGACGACGACGAGCGGGGCGGCGACGGGCGGCAGCGGCACGGGCGGCGCGGGGCGAGTCGGCCACCGACGGGCGAGTGCCGCCGCGAGCCCGGGGAGCCCACCCACAGGGCGTCGCCGGGGTGCGGTGCGGCCGCCACGAGCCGGTCGAGGTCGGCGTCGGTCACCGCGTCGCACACGAACACCCCGCCGGCCTCCCGGTCCGGGACCTCCCCCCGGGCCACGAGCACCGCTCCGGGCAGCACCTCCCGCAGGTTCGCGGAGCGCACCGGATGCACCGGATCGCGGCCGAACTCGCTCAGGTGGACCGGGACGTCACCGACGTACTGGATTCCGTCGACGGTGCCGCGGCGCCCGGCGGGGAAGGCGGGCGCGACGATGACGGTACCGCGCCCGGAGCCGCGCCGGGCCGCCTCCGTCTCGGCGGCGAGATGACCGCGGAGCGTGGAGTCCACCGTCTTCATCAGGAGGTCGGCGCCACGGAGCAGGCGCGCGGCGCGCTCCGTGCGGGACGCCGCGACCGCCACCGAGGCGGTACGGGTGGCGAGGTCGACGGCCAGCACGCCGTCCGTGGCCGGTGGCGGCGCGTGCGGCGGCGCCACCACGACGCGCGCCGCACCGAACGGGGCCGCGCCGTCCCCGGCGCTCGTGAGGTCGTCGGCCAGAATCGCGACACGCAAGACGAAGCCCTTCGGAGTGATGGTCGGTGACGGGCTCATCGTGGCGTCGCCCGGTACGACGGGACAAGCGATCGTTTCGCACGGGGGCTGTGAGCGCAGGTCACAGGTGGGAGCCCTGAGTGCGGTGGACGCCCGTGCACCGGTGACTAGAGTTCACCCATGTCCCGGCCCGACCTGCCCCCGCTGAGCACCTTGCGGCCCTTCGAGGCGACCGTCCGGCACGGCAGCATGACGGCCGCCGCGCGCCAACTCCACGTCACGCACGGCGCCGTCAGCCGCCAGGTCCGCAACCTCGAACGGGCCCTCGGCGCCGACCTGTTCGTGCGCGGCACCCGGGAGCTCACCCCCACCCCGCAGGCCCGCGGACTCGCGGCCGTCGTCCGGGACGCGCTCGACCGGATCGAGGACGCCGCCCGGGAGATCGCCCGGCGCCCGCCCACCGGACCGCTCACCCTCTCCTGCGAGCCGACGCTCCTGATGCGCTGGCTCATCCCCCGCCTGCCCGACCTCGCCCGCACGGCCCCCGACCTCACGCTGCACCTGTCCGCCGCGGGCGGACCCGTGGCCTTCGAGCGCGACGGCATCGACGTGGCGATCCGCCGCGACGACTTCCCGTTCCCCGCCGGTACGCACAGCGCCCGCCTGTTCGCCGAGCACGTCGGGCCCGTGCACCGCCCCGGTGGCGTGCCGCCCGACGTGCTGCTGCACACCGCGACCCGGCCCGGCGCGTGGGCCGACTGGCGGGCCAGGACCGGGCAGACACACCCGGCCGGGTCCGAACAGACCCTGGAGCACTTCTCGTTGACCCTCCAGGCCGCCGTGGCCGGAGTGGGCACGGCCATCGGCCCGTACGCCCTGGTCCACGACGACCTGGAGCGCGGTGTGCTCGTGGCGCCGTACGGCTTCGTGCCCGACGGGACCGGCTACCACCTGCTCGCCCGACGGCCCGTGGCCGGCGATCCACGGACGGCGGCGCTGTACTCGTGGCTGATCGCCCAGGCGGCCGAACCCGCACCGTGACCGCGCTCCCGGCGGGCTCGGTGCGGGCTCTCAGACGGCGGGGTCGCACACGCGCGGCAGGTCGACGAACCGGCCGTCGTGGTGCACCAGCGGCCCCGCGTCCGCGCCCCGTCCGGCGCGCACCACGAGCCCGATGACCAGGGCGTGATCGCCGACCGGGCGGCGGCTGACCGGCGTCAGGACGAAGCGCGCGAGGACCCCGTCGAGCGCGGGCAGGCCGAGCGGGTCCCGGTGCCAGGACGTGCCGGGGCCGAACCGCGCCGGGGTCGGCCCCGCGAAGACCCGCGCCACGTCCTCCTGCCCCGCCGCCAGAAGCTGCACCATCACCCAGGTCGCGTCCCGGACCGCGCCCCACGACGTGGAGCGCAGCCCGACCGTGAACGACATCAGCGGCGGGTCGAGGGAGAGCGAGGCCAGCGACGTCACGCAGAAACCGACCGGGCGCTCGCCGCCGACCGTGACGACGGCGACGCCCTTGGCGTGCCGGCGCAGCACGGACCGCACGACGTCGGAACGCTCCGGTTCGGCGGCGGCGCCCGCCGCGGGCGCCACCGTCAGGTGCCGGGTGGTGTCGGTCCGGCTCACGCCGCTCCTCCCGCAGCGCCGAACCGGCGCGGGCACGGATCTCCGCGGCGTGCGGCGACGCGTCGTCGTCCTCGTACGCGGCCAGATGCGCCCGCCAGTCCATGAGCGCGCCCTCCGTGTCGTCGAGCGCGAACCGGCTGACGCCCCGCAGATACAGCAGCTCCGGGTCGGTGACGCCGTCGAGCGCCGCCACCGCGCGGTCCAGGTCGTCCGCCGCGCGCCCGTGCTCGCCGAGGGCCTGGAGCGCCACCGCCCGGTTGGTCCGCAACTCGGCGTCGTCCATGAGCGCGAGCGCCTCGTCGAGGTCGCGGGCCGCCCGCTCCGCGTCCCCCGCGTCGAAGGCGAGCACGGCCCGGTTCGCCCACGCGGCGGCGCACGCCGGGTCCGCGCGCAGCGCCTGCGAGTAGCTGGCGAAGGCCGCTTCTGCGTCACCCAGCTCCGCCTCCAACGCCCCCTGTGCGGTCAGGAGTCGGGCGTTCGCCGGAGCGAGCGACAGGCCGTGGTCGATGTCGGCGCGGGCCGCGTCGAACCCGCCGCGCGACAGCAGCAGATCGGCGCGGTGGATCAGCGAGTCGACATGGTCCGGTTCGAGATCGAGGGCCCGGTCCAGGTCGCGCAGCGCACCCGCGTCGTCGCCCAGTTCCCGCAGCAGATCGGCCCGGTTGAAGTGCGCCTCGTAGAACGGCGGCGTGAGCCGGATCGCCGTCGCGTAGTCCGCGAGCGCCTCCCGGTGGTGCCCGAGGGCGCGGTGCTGCGCGGCCCGCTCGAAGTAGTAGTCCCCGTAGTCCGGGTCGCGGCGGATCACCTCGTCGTAGTCCTCCAGCGAGGCCGTGTGGTCGCGGCGGGCCCCGCGCACCTGCGCCCGGTTGTACAACAGCACCGAGCGGTGCAGGAGTTGCTCGTCCGGGCCGAAGTCGGCGTCGGTGATCGCCATCGCCTCGTCGACCAGCGCGAGGGAGGCGTCCGCGTCGCCGCGGTGCAGCTCCACGAGGGCGCGCGCGTTGCGCATGAACGCCCGCACCAGGACCCGCTTGTGCGGATCGGGGTGCACGTCGGCGATCGAGATCGCGGTGTTCACCCAGGCCAGGGCGAGATCCTCGTCGTGGTCGTCCTTCGGCAGGAAGCGCGTGTAGAGCATCGCCATCAGGTACGCCGTCCCCATGTGGGCGTCCGCCGACGTCGAGCCGCGCCGCATCTCCTCGAAGTACGCGAAGGCGTCCGCGCCGCGTCCCAGGTAGCACAGGCACGCGCCGGCCTTGTGGGTCAGGTTCCAGTACGTACGGCCGGGCTCCTCGTCGGCGAGCAGGGCGCGGCCGCGCAGCGCGAGGTCGACCACGGCCTCGTAGAACCCTTTGGCGAAGCAGGAGTTGACGGCCTCCGCGATGGCGTCGACGCCCGCGCCCCGCGGGTCGGTGCCCCGCTCCAGGTGGTATGGGATCGCGCCGAGCCGCAGCGTCGGCTCGTCCCGGGCGGCGAGGACCGCGGCGCGCGCGGTGTGCCTGCGGGCCCGTTCGGCCGCGGGCAGTGCCGCGTACGCCCGGCGCAGGCGCGGATCGCCGCTGGTGCCGTCGGAGTCGATGAACAGCTGCGCGAGATCCGTGTCGGGCAGCAGCTCCGGGTCGACGCGCGGGATGCGGGGCGTGCGCACGGTGTGCGCGGCGAGCGCCGTGCCCAGCAGGTCGTCGGCGGCCCCCGCGCCGTCCACGACGACGGTCAGGAGCGCCGGGTCGCAGCGGCGCAGCAGCACCGCCACCAGGTCGCGGTCCGTGGGGTCGGCGTCGTCCAGGTCCCGGAAGACGATCGTCACCCCGCCCGGACGCGTCAACCTGGCCCAGTCCATGAGGAGTTCGGCGACGCCGTGCGCGATGCGCAGCGCCCGGGTCGCCGGATAGAAGCGGGTGCGCTCCGTCGCCACGGCGAGCTGGGTGAGGGTCTGCGGCGGTGTCGGCACGATCGCGAGCAGTTCCGGCGCGATGGCCTCCACCTCGGCGGCCCGTGCGGCGGCCACCAACTCGCGATCCCGCGCGACGAGTTCGGGCACCGCCCGGTTGAGCAGGAAGTGCGCGGCGGTGAACGGCCCGCGTAACCGGCGGTGGCAGCGCACCTCCAGGGACGCGGCGGGCGGCGGCCCGGCGTCGGTGGGCCGTGCGGTGGCGTCGAGCCACCGGTGACGGGTCGACAGAGCGGTCATGGCAGGGCTCCTTGCGGTGCGGTGGTGGTCCGGGACCGGGCGCGCTCGCGCCGGTCCCGCAGAGTGACGTGGACGAGCAGGGCGATCTGCGACCCCGACAGGGCGATGAACACGGCCGCGTCGAAGAGCTCCCAGAACGAGGTCTCCGCCCCGCCGAGCCGGTCGACGATCGTCGACCAGAAATGCAGCGCGGTCGGCAGGCCGGCCCAGGCGAGCGAGGCGAGCGAGAACCCGTACCCGGCGACCAGCAGCGGCGCGTACCAGCGGGCCACGGAACGGTCGCGCGGCGAGTACTCCGTGTCGGCCCCGGTGGGCGGGCGGCGCAGTGCCCGGCGCAGTCCGGAGCGCAGCCGGAAACGGGTCGCGTTCTGGAGATCCGTACAACGGGCCGCTGTCGTCACCACGTAATACAGGTCCGTTTCCAAATAGAACAGGAATTGCCAGATGAGGCGCAGGACGCAGGTGAAGGCGACAGCGAGACAGAGTTTGTGAATCCAGGACGGAATACCGTGCCCGTCGAGCGGAATCGAAAGGAGGGTGAGCCCGCAGAACAGGACGACATCCGCCAGCATGCCCGCGCAGAACGGAAGATAGCGTTTCTTGCGTTCGACGCTCAGCAGGGAATCGAGCCGCGTCTCGGCGACCAGGTAGTAGAGCCTGCGCCCGAGCCCGAGCGTCGACGGCAGGCCGAGCCGGCGCCCGGCGAGCGCGTGCGAGCCCTCGTGCACGACGATGCACGGGATGGCGAGCGCGAAGATCGTGACGGGGATCAGCGACACGTAGTCGGTGAAGAACACCTGGTGGTACGTCGGCCGCAGGCCGGGGTCGCGCACCATCGCCGTCACCGCGCCCGCCACGAGCGCGGCGTACGCGAGCCACGCCGGCCAGGAGAACACGGCGCGGCCCAGACGCTGCCAGCGCACCGTGCCCGGCGCGTCGG
Source organism: Streptomyces sp. Q6 (assembly GCF_036967205.1). NCBI lineage: Bacteria > Bacillati > Actinomycetota > Actinomycetes > Kitasatosporales > Streptomycetaceae > Streptomyces > Streptomyces citrinus. The sequence continues at coordinate 931,284 of NZ_CP146022.1, read as the reverse complement.
CCTCCTCGTCGGTACGCAGGAACTCCAGGTCGGCCAGGGTCTCCAGGAAGTCCGCCATGTCGAGCGGCGCCCCGCAGGTGCGCTCGTACCAGGCGCCGACCTCGTCGACGGGCACCCCGTCGGCGAACATCCGCAGCGCCTGCGCCCCTTCCTCGGGGAAGACCGCGTACGAGCCGACGTCGGGCCTGCCGACCATCACGCCGTCGTCCTCGTCGACCATCGTGAGCCGGTGCAGACGCACGGTCCGCGTCAGCTGCGTCATCCGGCACCCCCTCCCGCGGGTGGGAACGGTGGGAAGGAGCCGGGCCCCGAAGGCGGCCCGGCTCCCACCTGTGGACTGGAATTACGCGGCGTCGCCGCAGAGGTAGTAGCAGGCGGTGGTCAGACGGATCGGGCCCGCCTTGCGGACGGAAATCTTCTTCATGGCTTTCCTCCCTCCCGGGGTTCATTGGCCTTGTGCGAATTCCCGGAATCGCTGGTGTGCAGCCAGCATTGGGGTCGCGAAAGGGGCCTGTCAACGAGGAACCGAGTGGTCCGGAAATCAATTCGGGGGCCTCTGTCGAATCGGAATTCGAGCCGCCGTGAACCTGTTTTCGGGCAGGCGTGAGCCGCACTCCGAGCACAGGAAAAAGAACTCAGGAATTACCTGAGGAAAGGTGAGAAAAGATCAGACGGGCGGCGCGGCTGCGGTCGACAGCCGTACCACCCGTCTCAGTGGAGCGTTCTGCGCACTGTCCGTACCTCCCGCACGGCCCCCGTGGTCGCCCGGTGGATGCCGGGCTCGTCGGAGGGTACGGACGGCGGGCCCGCCGCGTTCAGTTCCGGCTCGTGACGCCCACGACACCGGGGCCCGAAGCGGTCGAGCCGCGCACCACGAGCTCCGGCATGAAGACGAACTCGGTGTGCGGGGCCGGCGTGCCGCCGATCTCCTCGAGCACCGCGCGGACCGCCGCCTGGCCCATGGCCTGCACGGGCTTGCGCACCGTGGTCAGCGGCGGATCGGTGAAAGCGATCAGCGGCGAGTCGTCGAAACCGACCACCGAGATGTCGTCGGGCACCTCGTGACCGCGCTGCCGTGCCGCGCGGATCGCACCGAGCGCCATCATGTCGCTGGCGCAGACGATCGCCGTACAACCACGGTCCATCAGATCGGACGCCGCCGCCTGCCCGCCCTCCAACGTGTAGAGCGAGTGCTGGACGAGGTCCCGCTCGATCTCGTCCGGGGTGAGGCCGAACCGGTCCTTCATCGTGCGCACGAACCCCTCGATCTTCCGCTGCACCGGCACGAAACGCTTCGGCCCGACCGCCAGGCCGATGCGGCTGTGCCCGAGCGAGGCCAGGTGCGTGACGGCGAGCTGCATCGCGGCCCGGTCGTCGGGCGAGATGAACGGCGCCTGCACCTTCGGCGAGAACCCGTCGACGAGCACGAACGGCACGCCCTGCGCCCGCAGTTGCTCGTAGCGCTGGGCGTCGGCCGTGGTGTCGGCGTGCAGCCCGGACACGTAGATGATGCCGGTGACGCCCCGGTCGACGAGCATCTCCGTGAGCTCGTCCTCGGTCGAGCCGCCCGGCGTCTGGGTCGCGAGGACCGGGGTGTAGCCCTGCCGGGTCAGCGCCTGCCCGATGATCTGGGCGAGCGCGGGAAAGATCGGGTTCTCCAGCTCCGGCGTGATGAGGCCGACCAGGCCCTCGCTGCGCTGACGCAGCCGCACCGGGCGCTCGTAGCCGAGGACGTCGAGCGCGGCGAGCACCGACTGCCGGGTGGCCGCGGCGACGCCCGGCTTGCCGTTCAGGACCCGGCTGACCGTCGCCTCGCTGACCCCCGCCTGGGCGGCGATGTCGGCCAGGCGCGCGGTCACGGGTGGGGACTGTGCCGGGCGCCGGGAGGCCTGGGCGGGCAGCTGCGTCATCGCGCTCCTCGGGAGAACGGGTCGGTGGAGGCGGCGAACCGCTCTACGGAAAGGCAAGGCTCCCGATGATCCCCCGTGCGAGCGCCCCGTGGCAAGAGCTTGCAGGACTCTTGCAGGACGGCAAACAGCATCGTAATCGGGCATAAGTGCACAGCTTGAGCCGACAGTTACGGGTCACGAAGCGGTAACTCGCCGCCGATCCTGCAAATTTTTTCAGCAAGGTCTTTCGCGCGGCTTGCCGCGCTGTTACGTTCACGTCGCCCGGCGGCCGCAACGGTGCAGTCGGCAAGTCGGCCAGAGGCAGCGGACGGGACCGCTCCTCGCCCACTCACGGGCTTTCACCCTCTAGGAGATCTCATGCGGCGTGGCATAGCGGCCACCGCGATGGTGGCGTCCCTCGCACTTGCGGCGACGGCCTGCGGCGGTAGCGACGACGACAGTGGCAAGGCGTCGGGCCCGGTCACCATCACGTGGTGGGACACGTCGAACGCCACCAACGAGGCGCCCACGTACAAGGCGTTGGTCAAGGACTTCGAGAAGTCCAACCCGGACATCAAGGTCAAGTACGTCAACGTGCCCTTCGACCAGGCGCAGAACAAGTTCGACACCGCGGCCGGCGCCAGCGGTGCCCCGGACGTGCTGCGCGCCGAGGTCGGCTGGACCCCCGCGTTCGCCAAGAAGAGCTACCTGCTGCCGCTCGACGGCACGGAGGCGCTCTCGGAGAAGGGCAAGTTCCAGGAGAGCCTGGTCAAGCAGGCGCAGTTCGAGGGCAAGACCTACGGCGTGCCGCTGGTCACCGACACCCTCGCCCTCGTCTACAACAAGGCCCTCTTCGAGAAGGCCGGCATCACCGAGGCGCCCACCACGTGGGAGCAGCTGAAGGCGGACGCCGCCAAGGTCAAGGCGAAGACCGGCTCCGACGGCTACTGGCAGTCCACGTCCGGCTACTACTCCCAGCCGTTCCTCTTCGGCGAGGGCACCGACACCGTCGACGCCTCCGGCAAGAAGATCACCATCGCCTCCGCCGAGGCCAAGAAGGGCTACACCACCTGGAAGGGCCTCTTCTCCGGCAAGGGCCTGCACAAGGCCGACGCCACCGCCGACGCCTACGCCCACATCCAGGACGCCTTCGTCAACGGCAAGGTCGCCTCGATCATCCAGGGCCCGTGGGAGATCACGAACTTCTACAAGGGCTCGGCGTTCAAGGACAAGTCGAACCTCGGCATCGCCACCGTCCCGGCCGGTTCCGCGGGCAAGGCCGGCGCCCCGACGGGCGGCCACAACCTGTCCGTCTACGCGGGCTCGGACAAGGCCCACCAGACGGCGTCCCTGACGTTCGTCAAGTGGATGACGTCGGCGAAGACGCAGGAGCAGATCGCCCTGAAGAACTCGACGCTGCCCACGCGCTCCGACGCGTACACCGCGAAGGTCACGGCCGACCCGGGCATCGCCGGCTACCAGAAGGTCCTCGCCGCCGCCCAGCCGCGGCCCGAGCTGCCCGAGTACAGCTCGCTGTGGACCCCGATGGACCAGGAGCTGCCGAAGATCGCCACCGGCAAGGAAGACCTGGACAAGGGTCTGGCGAACCTGGAGACGGCGTTCGCCAAGCTGGTCCCGGACTTCACCAAGTGACGTCGGTGACCTCGTAGTCCCAGCCGGTTCGCGCCCCTCGGGGGGAGGGCGCGAACCGGCACCTTCCTGCCGCAGCCCATTTCAGAAGGTGCCCCGCATGACCCTCGCCGTCGACCGACCGGCCGCCACGAGCCGTGAGCCGCGCCCAGGACCGATCCGGCGCCTGAAGGACTCGTACCGCAAGTACTGGTACGCGTACGCGATGATCGCTCCGGTCGTCGTCGTCCTCGGCGTCCTCGTCGGCTACCCCCTGGTGCGGGGCTTCTATCTGACCCTCACCGACGCCAACAGCCTCAACTCCGCCCGCACCATCGGCGTCAACCACATCGACGCCACCTACCAGTTCGTCGGCCTCGACAACTACGCCGACATCCTGTGGGGCCCCGCCTCGTACGACCGCTTCTGGTCGCACTTCATCTGGACCGTCGTGTGGACCGCGGCCTGCGTGGTCCTGCACTACTCCATCGGGCTCGGCCTCGCGCTGCTCCTCAACCAGAAGATGCGCGGCCGCACCTTCTACCGGCTGATGCTGATCCTGCCGTGGGCCGTGCCCACCTTCGTCACCGTCTTCGCGTGGCGGATCATGCTCGCCGACTCCGGGATCATCAACTCGGCGCTCGGCTCCCTGCACCTGCCCCAGCCGTCCTGGCTGGAGGACCCGACGTTCCAGCGGCTCGCCGCGATCCTCGTCAACACCTGGTGCGGCGTGCCGTTCATGATGATCTCGCTGCTCGGCGGGCTCCAGTCCATCGACGCCTCCCTGTACGAGGCCGCCGAGATGGACGGCGCGACCGCCTGGCAGCGCTTCCGCCACATCACCCTGCCGGGCCTGCGGTCGGTCAGCTCGACCGTCGTCCTGCTGGGCGTGATCTGGACGTTCAACCAGTTCGCGATCATCTTCCTGCTGTTCGGCAACACCGCGCCGGACGCGCAGATCCTCGTCACCTGGGCCTACCGGCTCGGCTTCGGCCAGCAGCCGCGTGACTTCGCGCAGTCCGCCTCGTACGGCGTCCTGCTGCTCGCGATCCTGACCGTCTTCACGTCCTTCTACTACCGCTGGTTGAAGCGCAATGAGCAGCTCGCCGTCTGACGCCGCAGGAGCCACCACCATGAGCACCACGACTTCCGTCACCGCGCCGGTCCCCGCGCAGCGCTCCGCCGCACCGGACGCCCCCGCCGCCCCGCGCAAGGTGCGCCGGCGCGGCGAACAGAGCCCGGCGGGCCGGGCGGTCACGCACGGCATCCTCGGCGTGGCCAGCCTCATCGCCCTGTTCCCCATCGTCTGGCTGGTGTACCTGTCGGTCGGTCCGGACAAGGACGACTACCTGCACCCGGGCGGCATCGCGAGCAAGGCGACCCTCGACAACTACGCGTACGTGCTCCAGCACACCGGCTTCTTCGACTGGATGACGTCGACGCTGATCGTGTCGCTGGGCACCACCCTCGTCGGCGTGATGTTCGCCGCGACGACGGGCTACGCGGTCTCCCGCATGCGTTTCCCCGGCTACAAGCCGCTGATGTGGGTGCTGCTGCTCACGCAGGCCTTCCCCATCGCCGTCCTGATCGTGCCGATGTACGAGATCTTCTCGGAACTCGGCCTGGTGGACACGTACCAGGGCCTCGTCCTGGTCAACTGCACCACGATCGTGCCCTACTGCACGTGGCTGATGAAGGGCTACTTCGACACGGTCCCGATGGAGATCGACGAAGCGGGCCGGATCGACGGGCTCAGCCCGTTCGGCACCTTCTACCGGCTGATCCTGCCGCTGGCGAAGCCCGGTATCGCGGTCGCCGCGTTCTACAGCTTCATCACGGCGTTCGCCGAGGTCGCCTTCGCCTCGACGTTCATGCTCGACGACTCGAAGTACACGTTCGCGGTGGGCCTCCAGAGCTTCATCAGCGAGCACGACGCGCAGTGGAACCTCATGGCGGCCACGGCGGTGTTGATCGCCATCCCCGTGACGGCCTTCTTCTACCTTGTCCAGAAGCACCTGGTCACCGGTCTGACGGCCGGCGGCACCAAGGGCTGAACCCCACCTGACGACCGACCAGTTGCCCGCTCCTTCCCGCAGCAAGGACACCATGAGCCAGCACTCCACGGACGAGTCCCCGGCCCGCGCCGCCGCGACCCGCGAGGCCACCGACTGGTGGCGCGACGCGGTCATCTACCAGGTCTACCCGCGCAGCTTCGCCGACAGCAACGGCGACGGCACCGGTGACCTCGAAGGTATCCGCCGCCACCTCCCGCACCTGCGCGACCTCGGCGTCGACGCCGTGTGGCTGAGCCCCTTCTACGCGTCCCCGCAGGCCGACGGTGGCTACGACGTCGCCGACTACCGGGCCGTCGACCCGATGTACGGCACGCTCCTCGACGCCGACGCGGTGATCAGGGACGCGCACGCGCTCGGCCTGCGCATCATCGTCGACCTCGTGCCGAACCACTCCTCCGACCAGCACGAGTGGTTCAAGCGCGCCGTCGCCGACGGGCCAGGATCGCCCCTGCGGGAGCGGTACCACTTCCGCCCCGGCAAGGGCGAGAACGGCGAACTCCCGCCCAACGACTGGGAGTCCATCTTCGGCGGGCCCGCCTGGACCCGGCTGGCCGACGGCGAGTGGTACCTGCACCTCTTCGCGCCCGAGCAGCCCGACCTCAACTGGGAGCACCCGGCCGTCGCCGACGAGTTCCGCTCCATCCTGCGGTTCTGGCTGGACATGGGCGTCGACGGCTTCCGCATCGACGTCGCGCACGGCCTCGTCAAGGCGGAGGGCCTGCCGGACCTCGGCGGCGCCGACCAGCTGAAGCTGCTCGGAAACGATGTCATGCCGTTCTTCGACCAGGACGGCGTCCACGAGATCTACCGCTCGTGGCGCGTGATCCTCGACGAGTACGACGGCGAGCGGGTCTTCGTCGCCGAGGCGTGGACGCCGACGGTGCAGCGCACCGCGAACTACGTCCGCCCCGACGAGCTGCACCAGGCCTTCAACTTCCAGTACCTGGGCGCCCCGTGGGAGGCGGCCGAGCTGCACCAGATCATCGACAGCTCGCTCGACGCCATGCGGCCCGTCGGCGCCCCCGCCACCTGGGTGCTGTCCAACCACGACGTCACCCGGCACGCCACCCGGTACGCCAACCCGCCCGGCGGCACCCAGATCCGCACCCCCGGCGACCGCGAGCTCGGCCTGCGCCGCGCCCGCGCCGCCACCCTCCTGATGCTCGCCCTGCCCGGCTCGGCGTACATCTACCAGGGCGAGGAGCTGGGCCTGCCCGACGTCACGGACCTGCCCGACGAGGTGCGCCAGGACCCGTCGTTCTTCCGCGCCCAGGGCCAGGACGGCTTCCGCGACGGCTGCCGCGTCCCGATCCCGTGGACCCGCACCGGCCCCTCGTACGGCTTCGGTGACGGCGGCAGCTGGCTGCCGCAGCCGGCCACCTGGGGCGAGCTGAGCGTCGAGGCGCAGACCGGCGACCCCGACTCCACCCTGGAGCTGTACCGCGCCGCGCTCGCGACGCGCCGCGCCCACGCCGGCCTCGGCGCCGGTGACAGCGTGAAGTGGCACGACGAGGTCCCCGCCGGACTGCTCTCCTTCGAGCGCCCCGGGTTCGCGTGCACCGTCAACACGACGGGCGAAGCGGTCCGGATCGCCGCGCCCGGCACGGTGCTGCTCTCCTCGGCCCCGGTCACGGTCGAGGACGGTCGCATCGACCTGCCGGCCGACACCACCGTGTGGTGGGAGACGCCGTGACGTCGTCCGCATGAGGACATGAGGACATGAGGACACGGGAAGGGGTCGGTGCAGCGCACCGACCCCTTCCCGCGTGCCCCGCGGACTACTTCCAGGTGTCGTTCGCCGTGTACCCGGCGCTCGACCCCGTCGTGTAGGAGCGGTTGTCACCGGACTCCCACGTGACGTTCCCCGCGGCGTCCTTCTTCACGTACTTGTACGTGAAGGACGTGCCCTTGGGGACGATGACCGACTTGCCCCAGGAGGGGTAGGACGCCGACGACAGCGGGATCGCGTCGACCGGGTTCCAGGAGCCGAGCGAGGGGATCGAACCGACGACGTAGACGTTCGTGCCGGTGACGGTCGTGGCGTTCACGGTGAAGGTGACGTCCGTGGCGCTCGCGTTCGCCACGTTCCAGGAGTTGCTGACCACCGCGGACGACGTTCCCGTCGTGAGCGCCCGGTTGGCGTTCGACTCCCAGGTGACGTTCCCCGCGGCGTCCTTCTTCAGGTACTTGTACTCGATGGACGACGACGCCGGAACGGCGATGTCCTTCTTCCAGACGGGGTAGGCGCCGGAGGACAGCTTCACCGCGTTCGCCGTGTTCCAGGAGCCGAGCGCGGCCACCGAGCCGACGACGTAGACGTCCGTGCCCGAGGGTGTGGACGCGTACTCGTTGAAGGAGGCGGTCACGGTGCCCCCGCCGCCCGAACCCCCGTCTCCGCCACCGCAGTTCACGGTGCACACGTAGGCGCCGTCGTAGAAGGCGACAGCGCCCTTCGCCGGGACTGTCAGCGCGGCCTTGCCGCCCGAGACGGTGACCGTGGTGGCGCCGCCGTCGATGACGTTCTTGTACGTGCCGTCGGCGAGCCCGGTGGTGTACGTGTGGGTGTGCGCGGACGACGAGTTGTTGATCGCGACGAACCCGCCGCTGCCCCGGCCGAAGCCGATCACGTTCGAGGCGGGGGACTGCCAGTGGGCGACGGAGGCGCCCGCGACCGCGTTGTGCCAGGCGACCATCCCGGAGACGGCGGTGTCGCGGTCCAGGCAGGTCCAGCCGCGGGAGCAGTCGGTGTCGCTGACGAAGCCGGAGCTGTTCGGCGGCGCCTCGTCGCTCTGGCCGAAGTTCCAGGCCGCGTAGACCGACGGGCGGCCGTACCCCCGTGCCAGCTGGAAGACGTTGGCGAGGACGGCCGTCGCGCCGTCCTTGTAGCTGAGCGTGTAGCCGTTGCGCTCGGTGTCGTGGTTGGTGACGAACGTGGTGGAGTTCGCCTCGTTCGCCAGACCCCAACTGCTGCCGAACGACGCCAGGTTGGCGATGTCGCCGCCGCCGAACTGCGACTTCATGGCGGCCGCGTACGTGAAGTCGAGGACGTCGCCGTTGGCGTAGTAGTCGCTCAGGGCGGGCGGGTTGCCCGGGTAGACCTCCTGGGTGATGTACGGGGCGTCGCCCGCCTTCGTGGTGTGCAGCGCCCCCACGATGGCGTTCATGTCGGCCGTCGCGATGTGCTTGGCGGCGTCGACGCGGAAGCCGTCCACGCCCAGGTCGATCTGCTTGTCGAGGAAGCCCACGATCTTGGCGCGGACGCCCGGCTCGGAGGTGTCGAGGTCGGGCATGCCGAGCAGCTCGCAGTGCTGCACCTCGTACTGGTCCGACCAGTTGGCGATGGTCTTCGTGCAGTCGTCGCTGTCGCCGGCGTCGTAGTCCGGGGTGTCGTACTTGTTGCCGATGGTGGTGCCCGCGTACCCGGTGCCGGTCTGCGCGGCCGTGTGGTTGATGACGGCGTCCGTGTAGACCTCGATGCCCGCCGCGTGGCAGGTGTCGACCATCGACCTGAAGTCGCTCGCGCTGCCGAACCGGCTGTCCAGGCTGTACGAGTACGGCTGGTAGACGTCCCACCAGTAGTAGTTCGCCTGCTTGAGGGACTCCTCGGGCGGGGCGACCTGGACGGCGCCGTAGCCGGCCGGGTCCAGGACGTCGGTGCACTCCTTGGCGACCGAGGTCCAGTTCCAGGACCAGAGGTTGGCGATCACGTCACCGTTGGGGGCGCCGGTGTCGGCGGTCGCGGCCGACGCGGCGGGGGAGGGCAGCGTGACGAGCCCGCCGAACGCCAGGGCGCCGGCGGCGAGCGCGGTGGCGGCGCGGCGCCTTCGGGGGAGTGATCGGGTGGGGGACGGGCGCATGTGCGGCTCCTGAAAGGTCTTGATGGGGGGGCTTCCGGCCGGTTTCGCCGGGCTCTGGCGCGGGCCGGAACACAGGTAACGCGTCGTGAGCGTGGGGCAGTTGAGAAGGTCACGTCAATGGGTCTGTTGAAAGTTCTTGCTGTGAGTTGCAGGAGTCTTGCAGCAAAGATCCTGCAAGCGATACGGTCACGCGGCGGACCGGTGCCGCCTCCCCGCGTTCCGGTTCCGCGCCCTCGTCTCACCACCCCAAGAGCCCTGACCTCGCGAGGAGTTCACGCCTTGAGCCGCACCCCGAGCCGCATATCTCACAGACGGGCCGCCGCGTACACCGCGGCCGCCGCGCTCCTCTCCTTCTGTGGTCCGCTCGCCCAGCCCCTGGCGGCCCGCGCGGCCGCCCCGCCCGCCCCGCCGTCCGACGCGAAGCTCGCCGCCGCGCCCGCCCGCCACGACCTCACGCGGGAGCAGTACTACTTCGTCCTGCCGGACCGGTTCGCCGACGGCGACCCGTCCAACGACCGCGGCGGCCTGACCGGTTCACGCCTCGCGACGGGCTACGACCCCACCGACAAGGGCTTCTACCAGGGCGGTGACCTCAAGGGCCTCACGAAGAAGCTCGACTACATCCAGGACCTCGGCACCACCGCGATCTGGCTCGCGCCGATCTTCAAGAACAAGCCCGTGCAGGGCGAGGGCAAGGACGCCTCGGCCGGCTACCACGGCTACTGGATCACCGACTTCACCCAGGTCGACCCGCACTTCGGCACGAACGCGGACCTGAAGAACCTCATCGCCAAGGCCCACGCCAAGGGCATGAAGGTCTTCTTCGACGTCATCACGAACCACACCGCCGACACCGTCGACTACACCGAGAAGAAGTACAGCTACCGCCCCAAGGGCGCGTACCCGTACCTCGACTCCGAGGGCCGCCCCTTCGACGACAGCAAGGGCGTCACCGCCGAGGTCGACGAGGACGCGTTCCCGTACACGCCGCGCAACACCGGCGAGATGGTCCCCTCCTGGCTCAACGACCCGACCATGTACCACAACCGGGGCGACTCCACCTGGGAGGGCGAGTCGACCACGTACGGCGACTTCTCCGGCCTCGACGACCTGTGGACCGAGCGTCCCGAGGTCGTCAAGGGCATGGAGGACATCTACGAGAAGTGGGTGCGGGACTTCGCCGTCGACGGCTTCCGCATCGACACGACGAAGCACGTGAACCTGGACTTCTGGACGCAGTGGGCGACGGCGCTCGACACGTACGCCGCCGCGCGCGGCCGCGAGGACTTCTTCATGTTCGGCGAGGTCTACTCCGCCGACACCGACGTGACCTCGCCGTACGTCACCCGGGGCCGCCTCGACGCGACGCTCGACTTCCCGTTCCAGGACGCGGCCCGCGCCTACGCCTCGCAGGGCGCGAGCGCCGACAAGCTCGCCAAGGTCTTCGCCGACGACTACAAGTACGCCACCGACAAGGCGAACGCCTACGAGCAGGTGACGTTCCTCGGCAACCACGACATGGGCCGCATCGGCACCTTCCTCAAGACCGACAACCCGAAGGCCTCCGACGCCGAACTCCTCCGCCGGGACCGGCTCGCCAACGAGCTGATGTTCCTCTCCCGCGGCAACCCCGTCGTCTACTACGGCGACGAACAGGGCTTCACCGGCGCCGGCGGCGACAAGGACGCCCGCCAGACGCTGTTCGCCTCGAAGGTCGCCGACTACCTCGACGACGACGAACTCGGCACCGACCGCACCCACGCCGACGACGCGTACGACACCACGCACCCGCTCTTCAAGACGATCGCCGCGCTCGCCGAGCTCCGCAAGGACAACCCGGCGCTCACCGACGGCACGCAGAAGGAGCTGTACGCGAAGGACTCGGTGTACGCGTTCTCGCGCACCGGAGGCGACCGCGAGTACGTCGTCGCCGTGAACAACGCCGACGAGCCGAAGACCGTCGAGCTGCCCGTCGAGTCCGCGAGGTTCCGCACCCTGTACGGGGGTTCGGGCACCCGGACGGCGACCGGCGGCACCGTCGAGGTCACCGTGCCCGCCCTGTCGTCCCTGGTGCTGCGCGCCGAGAGCAAGCTGCCCGCACCGGCCGCGAAGCCCACGCTCTCCCTGAAGGCGCCGGCCGCCGGAGCCACCGGCACGGTCACCCTCGCCGCCGACCCCGGCGACACCGCCTCCGCCCGTGTCGTCTTCGCCGCGCAGGTCGGCAACGGCACATGGCGCACGCTCGGCTCCGTCGACCATGCCCCGTACCGGATCACGCAGCACGTGGCCGACACGGTCGCGGCCGGCACCGCCCTGCGGTACAAGGCGGTGGTGGTGGACCGCGCCGGACGGACCGCGAGCGCCCTCGCCGACACGACGGCGGGGAAGGCGCCCGCGCCCGAGAAGCCGACGGCCGTCGACCGCGACCACGCCGTCGTCCACTACCGGCGCACCGACGGCGACTACGACGGCTGGAAGCTCACCTCCGAGGGCCAGGCCGCCGAGTTCAGCGGGCGCGACGCCTACGGCGCCTTCGCCTGGGTCAAGGTCCCCGACGGCGCGAGCTCGCTGACGTACACCGTCGAGAAGTCCGGCACGGCCGACGGCGCGCGGCGCACCATCGACCTCGGCAGGACCGGGGAGGTCTGGGTCGAGCAGGGCAAGGACGCCCAGGCGACAACGGCGCCCGACGGGGTGTATCCGCCGCAGGACGAGAAGAAGGCGATCGTCCACGTCCACCGGGCCGACGGCGACTACGACGGCTGGGGTCTGCACACCTGGACCGGAGCCGCGACGCCCACCGACTGGTCCAAGCCGCTCCAGCCCACCGGCGAGGACGCGTACGGCCTGATCTTCGAGGTGCCGCTCGCCGACGGTGCGACGTCCCTCAACTACATCGTCCACAAGGGCGACGAGAAGGACATCGCCACCGACCGCTCCCTCGACTTCGCCACGTACGGCAAGGAGGTGTGGCTGAACTCCGGTGACACCGACTACCTGCTGCCGTCGGTCGGTTCGGGCACCGATCTGGACCTGTCCAAGGCGCAGGCGCAGTGGATCGACGCCGACACCGTCGTCTGGAAGGTGACCGCGACCGCCGCCACCAGCCAGCAGCTCGTGTACGCGCCCGAGGGCGGCATCACGGTCGAGGACGGCGCGCTGAGCAGTGAGGGGCACTGGCTGCGCCTGACGCCGTCGTCGCTGACCGACGCGCAGAAGGCCGCTCATCCGCACCTGAAGGACTATCCGGCGTTCACCGTCGACGCGCGCGACCGCGACCGGGTACGCGACGCGCTCGGCGGCCAGCTCATCGCGACGCAGCGCGCGGCGAACGGCGCCCTCCTCGCGGCCACCGGCGTCCAGATCCCCGGCGTCCTGGACGACCTCTACGGCTCCGCCGCCGAGAAGGCGTCCCTGGGACCCGTCTTCACGAAGGGCAAGGTCACCCTCTCCGTGTGGGCGCCGACCGCCCACACGGTGCGCCTCGACCTCGGCGGCAAGGACGTCGCCATGCGCCGCGACGACGCGAGCGGCGTCTGGTCCGCCACCGGCTCCGCCGCCGCCTGGCGCGGCAAGGAGTACCGGTACGCGGTGACCGTCTGGGCGCCCAGCGTCCAGAAGCTCGTCACGAACAAGGTCACCGACCCGTACTCCGTCGCCCTGACCGCGAACTCGCAGCGCAGCCTGGTCGTCGACCTCGCCGACAAGTCCCTGGCCCCCAGGGGCTGGTCGACCCTGACGAAGCCGAAGGCCGTCGCGATGAAGGACGCGCAGATCCAGGAACTGCACATCCGCGACTACTCGGTGGCCGACACGACCGTCGCGGCGAAGCACCGCGGCGGCTACCTCGCCTTCACCGACTCCGGCAGCGACGGCTCGAAGCACCTGCGGAAACTGGCGGCGTCCGGCACCTCGTACGTGCACCTCCTGCCGGCCTTCGACATCGCCACGATCCCCGAGAAGAAGTCCGAACAGGCCACCCCGGACTGCGACCCGAGCGCCTACGCGGCGGACAGCGAGAAGCAGCAGGA